>NZ_JBFAMM010000008.1:217365-268555 GCF_040656535.1 Streptomyces sp. NPDC049887
CCCCGACGGGGGGTGGCGCCCCGGCCAGTCAAGGCCGGGGAACCACCGCCGTTCGGCGCGGTGGGTGCCGGAGGGCCTTCGGCGCGGACGGGACGGCCGGGGAGGCGCGGGAGCTCCTTCCGGGCCGGCTTCCGGCGACGGGCGCTGCGCCGAGGGGAGCCCGCGCGGCGTCCGGCGCCAGATCGCCGGACGCCGCGGCGCCGGATCCCCGGCGGCCACGGGTGCGGCCGCCGCCCTCCCTCCCGCCTCACACCGTTCGCGGGCTTCGGGGCCCGCGGCGCTCCGCGGGTTCCGGGGGCTCGACGACGAGGAATGCGTCACCTTCCAAGTCCATGACCACCGTGGCGCACCGGCCTTGTTCACGCCGCTTCGCGGCGCACTCCTCCGCGGGCCACGAGCCGCGCGGGCCACCGGCAGGGAACGACTCGACGACCTTTCCGTCCATGACCGTCCACCCCTCTTTCCGTTCGTCTCTTTCGGTTCATCGGCTTTCCGATCGCCGGAAAGTCCGTCACCTCACGGATTCACCCGCCCACGATCCTTGACTGCATGGACGGGAAACGCGGTCAGGGAACTGCGCGGACGCAGAAAGCAATCGGGGCCCCACCTCGCGACGGGGCCCCGATGTTCACGCACGCGCCGTGCGCGGCCGCTACCAGCGATACCAGCGGCCGCGGCGACCGCCGCCCGCCGCCGGACGGATCACGAAGCCGAGCAGCCACACCACCAGCACGACGACCGCGATCCACCAGAGCGCCTTGAGGGCGAAGCCCGCGCCGAAGAGAACCAGGGCGAGCAGCAGAACAAGCAGCAAAGGAACCACTTCCATCAACCTCCCGGAATCCGCTTACCCGCGTTTCCCCCGCGCACGCGAGAGTCGTTTCCCTTTTCCCGGGGGCTGCTTGCCCCGGGTACGCACGGAAAACCCGGGCGGCACGGCGAGTTGGGTCCGGACGGCACGGAGCGGCCGGAGGGGGCCGGCGTCACCGCCCCGCGTGCGCCTCTCGCGGCCGGATCCGCCCGGACGGCGGACCCGTGACTACCGGAGCGGTGCGGGGGCGGGCATACTCGCCACCATGGACGCGAGCAGCGAAGACCAACCCCGCACCGACGGCGGGTTCCGGCGGGACGGAGAGGGTCCGGTGGGCGTCCAGTACGCGGCCGGAGGGGCCTGGGTGATCGCCGCCCGCGGAGATCTGGACCTGACCAGCCTCCCGCCGCTGGACGCCGCGCTGACCGCCGCGTCCGCGGAGCACTCCCAGCTGATCCTGGACGTCTCCGGCGTCACCTTCGGCGACTCGGCCTTCCTGAACCTGCTGCTGCGCGTCCACCAGAACGCCCGCCTGCGCATCGCGGGGCCGCAGCCCCAGCTGCGCCGGCTGCTGGAGATCACGGGAGCCGACCAGGTCCTGGACGTCAGGGACGACCAGGACGCCGTGCCCCGTCCCTGAAGGGCCGCGGCCGCTCCGTCAGCGGCCGGAACCCGGCGGGCCGGCGGCGCACCGCAGCGGCCGCGGCGGCCGGTCCGGCGCACACCCGGTCAGGGGCAGGACACGCGCACCGTGATGCGCTTGCCGACCGGCTCGCGCTCGACGGTGAATCCCTCGCACAGTGCCAGGACGATCTCCAGTCCGTGCTGGCCGACGCGTCCGGGGTCCGCGGCCCGCGCGAGGGGAAGGGTCGTGCTGCTGTCCCACACGGTGACCTCGATGCCCGAGGGGATCCTCTCCAGGTCCAGGGCGCACGGCCCTTGGGCGTACTTGCACGCGTTGGTCACCAGCTCCGACACGATCAGCTGGACGGCGCCCACCGCCTCCGAGGCGGCTTCAAATCCGTGCCTGTCCACCAGGAACCGCGTGGCGAAGCCGCGGGCCTCTGCGATGCTCCCCCGGCCGCCGTCGTACACGGCGCCCGCCCACGCGTCTGAGGCCCATGCCGCGGCAGTCCCGCGGCCCGTCCCGATCACACTCGAACTCATCTGCTGGTCGTCCCGTTCGTCCCTGCCGTCCCCTGGGTCGGCGCTCTCCTACCCCGAATCCGCGCGCCGGCACCTCTCGGCGGACGGAAATCGAAACGGGCGGCGAACACAAGGGGGCACGTCCGGCCCGTCAGTTCCCGGCCGTGTGACGCCGGCGTGCCCAGAACGGCAGTACGAACCAGCACAGCAGATACCAGGCCAGGACTCCGGAGACCACCCAGGGGACGAACGCGTCGTGCGTGGCGGCCCTCAGGATGAGGAACAGGGCGGACGTGAGCGTGGCGAGGAGCAGGACGATCCCGGTGAACGTCAGCCGGGACGCCCAGACGACGGCCTGCGGCTTGATACGGCGGCCGGAGACGATCCGGTGCAGCGCGACCGGCCCGATGAGCGCGCCGGTGGCGAGGGCGCCCAGGACGACGGTGATGAGGTAGATCGTCTTGTCGGTCTGCCCCAGGCCCTGGAAGTGCGGCGTGAAGACCACCGTGAGGAGGAAGCCGAAGAGGATCTGGACCCCGGTCTGGGTGACACGTATTTCCTGGACGAGTTCCTGCCAGCGCCGGTCGGCGCGTTCGTCCTCCGTCTCCCGTCTGCCCTCGGTGCGGTCCTCCGTCTCAGGTCCGCCTGCGCCGAGGTGTTCGTGGTCGGTTGCCGGGCCGGGGTTCATGGGCGCTCCTTCGCGGCACGATGCGCACGGCTGCGCGTCGTTCGGGTGACTTTCGCCGGTCACCCGTTTGCCCCCGGTTCGCCCGGGGAACCCTCGGCGCCCGCACCTTTCACGCCGCGCCGCCCTCCGGGTCGGGCCGGAGGGCCGGCCCTGGATCCGCGCCCCGGCACCCCACCCGGGACCACCTGGTCGTGCGGAGGGCGCGCACCTCAGGGGCGGGGCAGCCGCACCACGGTGACGAAGAAGTCGTCGATCTTCCTGATCGCGGCGATGAACTGCTCCAGGTCGACCGGCTTGGTGACGTAGGCGCTGGCGTGGAGCCGGTAACTGCGCAGGATGTCCTCCTCCGCCGCGGACGTCGTCAGCACGACCACGGGGATGTGGGTGAGCTCCGAGTCGGCCTTGATCCGTTCGAGCACCTGCCGTCCGTCGTACTTGGGCAGATTGAGGTCGAGGAGGATCAGGTCGGGGCGCGGGGCGTCCTGGTGGGCTCCCCTCCGGTAGAGGAAGTCCAGCGCCTCCTCGCCGTCGCGCACCACATGGAGCGTGTTGCCGATCTTGTTGTCCTCGAACGCCTCGCGGGTCATCAGTTCGTCGCCCGGGTCGTCCTCGACGAGGAGGACCTCGATGGGCTTGGTGGCGTTCATGCGTGATCTCCTGTGGTGAGGGGCGCGCGGCCGTCCGGGGACGGACCCGCTGCGGGGTGCTGCGGTGCCGCGTCCGCGGACTCCGTCCCGGCGGGGGGTTCCTCCGCGGGGACTGCCGGCAGGGTGAAGTGGATCCGCGTCCCCTCGGTCTGTTCGGTGTCGATCCAGATCCGGCCGCCGTGGTGCTCCACGATCTTCTTGCAGAGGGCCAGGCCTATGCCCGTACCCGTGTAGGCGTCCCGGCCGTGGAGCCGCTGGAAGATCACGAAGACCTTCTCGGCGAACTCCTCCGGGATGCCGATGCCGTTGTCGTCGACACGGTAGTGCCAGGCCGGGACCTCACCGCCGATCTCCGGCTCGACCGTGACGCGGACGAGCGGCGGCCGGCCGGGGGCCCGGAACTTCACGGCGTTGCCGATCAGGTTCTGCCACAGCATCGCCAGCAGCATCGGATCGCCGGTGATGGAGTGGAGCCCGTCGGGGCGCTCGACGACGGCGCCCGCCTCCTCCACGGCCGCGCCGAGGTTCGCCAGCGCCCCGTCCAGCGCGGAGTCCATGCCGACGGTGTCACTGGCGTCGTTGAGCCGGCCCACCCGGGAGTAGGTCAGCAGATCGTTGATCAGGACCTGCATGCGCTTGGCGCCGTCGACGGCGAAGTCGATGTACTGCTTCGCCCGGTCGTCGAGCTGGTCCCCGTACCGCTTCTCGAGGAGCTGGCAGAAGGATGCCACCTTCCGCAACGGCTCCTGCAGGTCGTGCGAGGCGACATAGGCGAACTGCTCCAACTCGGCGTTGGAGCGGCGCAGTTCCACCGCCTGTTCGTCAAGGACGGCCGTGCGCTGGGCGAGGAGTTCCTCGCGCTGCTGCGAGGCTCTCAGGGCCTCGAGGACTCGGACGCGCATCGCCTCGACGGCTGCCGCGAGGTGCCGGGTCTCCACGGGTCCGCCGGGCTCGATGCGGTGCTCGAAGTCGCCGTCGGCGACCCGCTGGGCCGCCGAGCGCAGCCCGTCCAGCGGCCGTCCGACGGCCCGGTGGAGCACGACCACCAGCACCGCGACGAACACGACGAAGGCGGCCAGCATCCCGGCGAGGACCCAGTTGTGGCCGGTGCGGGTACGGTGCATCTCCGCCCTGGCGCTGGTCCGTTCCTCGGCGAGGGTCTCGTTCAGTCCGTCGAACCGCTCACGGAGCCGGTCGAAAGCGGCGTTGCTCCGCTGGAGTTCCGTCGTCGCGGACGCGGGCAGAGCGCCCTGGCGGGCCCGTTCCACGAGCGGCCCGGCGTGGCCGGTCCGCCATGCCTCGGCGGCCTCCTCCGTCGCCGACACGACGGCGAGCAGGGCGGGGTCGCCGGCGAGCGCCTCGCGCAGTGACCGCTCGGCGGACTCCTCCTCCTTCTGACCCTGGATGTAGGGCTCCAGCCAGCGGGGGTCCCGGCTGAGGACGAAGCCGCGCACCCCGATCTCCTGGTCGAGGAGCGCCTTCTGCATCCGGTACGCGTCCACCCGGGCCGGCTGGATGCGGTCGACGAGGTCGTCGGACTCGGCGGCCGTCCGGGACAGCAGCTGAGCCCCCACCACGGCGAAGCCCGTCACCATGACGAGGATCGCGGCCAGGACGATCCCCAGCCACATCGGGACGGTCAGCACGGTGCGCCGGTCCCGCGCGGGTGGCGCGCCGGTGGGTGTCAGCGGTTCTTCGCGGCTGGTCACTTCTGCTTGTCCCATTCGAGGTGGAGGAGGGCGACGTCGTCGCTGTGGCCGCCGTGGTCGGCCGAGAGGGCCCGCGTCTCCGCGATCACGGCCGTGACGAACTCATCGGCGGGTCGGCCGGTGTAGCGGCCGGCGAGCGCGAGCAGGCCGTCCTCGCCGAGCCGCCCGCCGTCGGCGCTGACGCGCCCTTCGAAGAGTCCGTCGGTGAACAGTGCCAGGCCCCCGGCGGCGGGCAGGTCCAGATGGTCCTCGCGCCAGTGGCAGCGGCCGTCGGGGAGCAGGCCGAGCGCCGGGCCGACGGCGGTCTCCACGAGCCGAACTCCCCCGGGTTCCCGCAGCAGCAGCGGCGGGTGACCGGCGCGGACGACCTTGGCCTTCGTCAGGCCCGGGGGCAGTTCCACGGTCGTGACCGTGGCGAAGATCTCGGCGCCGGTCCGCTCGGCCACCAGGACCTTCTGCATGAGTTCGCACACGCCGGTGCCGGTGACACCGGCGAGGGTGAAGGAGCGCCAGGCGACACGGAGGCACACGCCGAGCGCGGCCTCGTCGGGGCCATGGCCGGAGACATCGCCGATGACGGCGTGGACCGTGCCGTCCGGGGTCTCCACGACGTCGTAGAAGTCACCGCTGAGCAGGCCGAGGGACCTGCTCGGCTCGTACCGGGACACGACCTGCACCCCGGCGCCGTGCAGGAGCGGCGAGGGCAGCAGCCCCCGTTCGAGCCGGGCGTTCTCCTGGGCGCGCATACGGCCGGCCTCAAGGGCCATCGCCGCCTGCTCGATCTGGCGGCGCTGCACCGCGTACCGGACCGATCGTGCCAGCACGGTGGGCTCGAAGACGCCCTTGATCAGGTAGTCCTGGGCGCCCGCCGCGACGGCGGAGAGGCCCACGCCCTCCTCGGCCAGCCCGGTCAGCACGACCACCGCGGCGCCCGGGGCTTCGGCGAGCACCTGGCCGACGACGTCCAGTCCCTGGGCGTCCGGCAGATGCAGATCGAGCAGGACGCACTGGGCGGCCGGGCCGAACTCGCCGCTCAGCGCCCGCCGCGCCTCGGCCATGGAGCGGGCGCGGGTGAGCCTGACGGCGAGACCGCTGTCGCGGAGCGTCTCCTCCACGAGGAGCGCGTCGCCGTCGTCGTCCTCGACGAGCAGGATCGTGAGGAAGGCGTCGCCGTCGGCCGCGAGGGCGGCCGGTGACACGCGGGCCAGAGGCACCTGCGGGACCGACACCCTCGGCCCAGGCACCTCCTGGCCTTGCCCTCCGACAGGGCTCCTCACAGCCGACCTCCCCTTGCCCTCGGCCGCACGCGGACCGTGGGGCGCAAGCAGAATACTTGCCGCTCGCGAATAATTGCACTCGCGCGGCTCCCGCTCGACCGTACCGTCCCGATCAGGTCAAACGACTTGTGGATCTTGCTCGTTCACTCTCGTGCGAAGGGCTCGTTCACCCTCGCACGGCGGTGGTGGCGGGTGGTACCCCGGGCCGTGGGGCCGGCGGGACCCCGCGGCCGCGAAGCGGCTCCCGCACCGGCTGTGGCCTGCGGTCCGACGGTGGGCCGCCCCGTTTCGCCCCCCGGACGACGGAAGTGGGGATTCCAGGGAACGTGGCGGAGGTCACGCCTCGCGGATGACCCGCGCCGCGCCGCCGCGCGGTTCATGCCGGGGAACGGAGTGGGCCTTGTCTCATCACCGGCCGGAGGCTCGCGCCGCTCGCCGGCGGTGACGGCACCACGCGGCGGCGCCTCCGGCCGCGGCCACCGCGAGCACGGCGGCGGCGGTGCGAAGTGCGGCACCAGCGGTGCGTGCCCGGCGAGCGAGTCCGCCGGTCCCCGGCACGGGCGACGGCCCCTCGTCCGGCGCGACGGGCCGTCCGCCCCCCGGCACGGGGCGCCGCCCTTCGCCCGTCTCGCGCGCGAGACGGGCCCACACCCGTGGCGGCGGCGGTCCGACCAGGTCCGACGGTGTCGCCGAGCGGACGGCCCGCACGAGGCGGCGCAGGGAGTCGAGTTCACCGCGGCAGGCACCGCACGTCCGCAGGTGCTCCCGCACCCGCGGAGCCGCCTCGTCGAGGACGCCGCCCGCCAGGGCGAGCTCGGCCAGGTCCGCCGGATCCAGATGCCCCGTCACCGGTCACGGTCACCGGTCGCCGTGCGCGCGGACCGCGGGACCCCGGACGCACGGCGGCCCCGCGCGCTCCCCGCATTCCCCGCGCGCTCCCCGCATTCCCCGCATTCCCCGCATTCCCCGCGCTCTCCGGACTCTCCGCACTCCCGGCACTCTCCGCACCGTGCGGGCTCGTGCCGGATGTTTCGCAGTGTTTCGTCATGGAACGTCCTGCCGTCGACGCATCCTGTCATCTCGGATTTCCTGCCATCTCGGATTCCCTGCCATCTCGGATTCCCTGTCATGCCGGATGTCCTGTCATGCCGTCCAGGGGCGGAGCGCGAAGGCCCCCACACCCCGTTCCCGAGCAGGGCGGCGTCCGGATGCGGCCGGGCTCGCCGCCCGTCGTCCGGAGGCGCCGCCCTCCATGATTCCGACGCAGAAACGGTGCAAGTTGTGGGGCTCCGGCGTGGCTATGAGTCTGGGCGTGCTGCGGCGCACGAAAGCGCCCAGGCACGGCAGGCCCGGTCCCAGCGAACGGGCCCGTGTCCGGAACCAGCGCCGGGCCGACGGCCCGGCACGAGGAGCCGAGGTCATGGTCCTTGTCGGATCCGCAAGGCCCCAGCGCCCGTCCGCGGTTCCCGGGCCGGGTGCCTCCCGCCCGGCAGGCGGAGCCGACGCGCCTCGCCCGGCGCCCGGAACCGCCGTCCCCGGCCCGGCGCCCGTGGCGCGCGACCCCCGTCCGGCCCCCGGAACCGCCACTGTCGCCCCCCGCGACGACGACTCCGCGCTGGCGGCCGGGTTCGTCTCGGGCGAGGAGGGGTCGCTGGAGGTCGTCTACCGCCGCTGGGGCTCCCTCGTGTACACCCTCGCCCGGCGGACCCTGGGGGACGAGCGCGAGGCGGAGGACGTGACGCAGCAGGTCTTCCTCGCGGCCTGGCGTGGACACCGCGGCTACCGGCCGGGACGGGGCGGGCTCGCGGGCTGGCTGGTCGGCATCACCCGCCACAAGGTCGCGGACGCCCTCGCGGCCCGCAGCCGCCGCGCCGAACTCGTGGCAGCCGCCGGTGCGTTTCTCGCCCCGGCGCCCGCCGCCGGAACCGGTCCCGAGCAGGTCGTGGACCGGGTGCTCGTGCTGCGTGCCCTGCAGGATCTGCCCTCGGCCCAGCAGCACGTCGTACGGCTCGCGTTCTACGCCGACCTCACCCAGACCCAGATCGCCGAGCGGACCGGGCTCCCCCTCGGCACGGTCAAGAGCCATATGCGCCGCGCGCTGCTGTCCCTTCGCCGCTCGCTCGGGACGAAGGCGTGAGACCGGCTCCCGCCGCACGGTCCGCGACACGCGCCCGGTGACTGCATCCGCCGGCGGACCTTTCGCGGAAACATCGACGGCACGGCCTCCCGCCCGGGAGGACCGCCGGCGTGCCGTCACCACCGCGGGAGGGACCACCGTGCACGACGTGGACGTCGTCATCGTCGGTGCGGGTGCCGCGGGTCTGTCCCTGGCCCGCCGGCTCACGGCACCGGAGGCGGGAGCCGGCCCGCGCCCGTCCGTCGCGCTGGTCGACGCCCCGGCCGGGCCGCTGCGCCCGCCCCCGCGCACCTGGTGCTTCTGGGAGGAGGCCGGCGGTGAGTACGACGACGTCCTCGCGGCGAGCTGGGACCGCCTGCGGGTCACCGCTCCGGACGGAGCGGCGGTGACCGTGCGGCCCGCGCCGCTGCGTTACAAGATGATCCGCTCCACGCACTTCGAGGAGCGCACCGGCACCCTGCTCTCCCGGTCCGGCTGCCTGCGGTACGAGGCCGTCGTGGACCGGGTACGGGACCTGCCCGGCGGCGGTGCCGAGGTGTGCGGACGGGACGGCACCGGTGCGGAGTTCCGGCTCCGGGCCCGCTGGGCGTTCGACTCGCGGCCGCCGCGGCGGCCGCGTGCCGCCCGCACGACGCTGCTCCAGCACTTCCGCGGCTGGTTCGTGCGCACCGCCCGCCCGCGGTTCGACGACGGCGTCGCCGACCTCATGGACTTCCGCACACCGCAGCCCGGCCGGGGCCTGGCGTTCGGCTACGTCCTGCCGCTGGGCGCGCGGGAGGCACTGGTGGAGTACACGGAGTTCTCCCCGTCCGTCCTCGACACCGCAGCGTACGAACGGGCCCTGCGCCACTACACCCAGGACGTGCTGGGCCTCGGCCCGTTCCGCGTCACCGCCACCGAGCAGGGCGTGATCCCCATGACCGACGCGCGCGTACCCCGCCGGGCGGGCAGGTCGGTGTTCCCCATCGGTGCGGCGGGGGGCGCGACCCGGCCCTCGACCGGCTACACCTTCGCCGCGGCGCAGCGCCACACCCGGGCCGTCGCGGACGCGCTGGCCCGGGGCCGCACCCCCCTGGTCCCCGCGCCGCACTCCCGGCGCTCCCGACTCATGGACGCGGTGCTGCTGCGCGCCCTGGACACCGGGCGGGTGGACGGAGCCGAACTGCTCGCCGGACTGTTCCGCGAAGTGCCGGCTCACCGTCTGCTGCGCTTCCTCGACGGCGGCACCCGCTGGTGGGAGGACGTCCTGATCGGGCTGCGCACCCCCGTACGGCCGATGCTCAGGACCGTGCTCGAACTGCCCGCGCTCCCCCGCCGCGCCCACGAGCCCGGCGGGTCCGCGAGGCCCACGGGCTCCCCGGGGGCCACCGGGCCCAGACATCCCTAGTCCCCGCCGCCGTTGCCCGTCCCCCGCCGGCCGTCCGCCGTCCGCCGTCCGAGGAGCTTGCCGATGTCCCTGCTGCACGACGCCGATCTGTCCGCGGCGTTCGACCACGCCGCCCGCTCCTACGACCGCATGGTCGCGGCCAATCCGGGCTACCACCGCCAGCTCCGGCGCTCCGCCCGGCGGCTCGGGCTGCCGGGCGGGGGCGTGGGGAGGCGGGTGCTGGACCTGGGCTGCGGGACGGGGGCGTCCACCGCCGCACTGCTCTCGGTCGCCCCCCACGCGGAGATCACCGCGGTGGACGCGTCGGAGGGAATGCTGGCCCGGGCCCGGCGCAAGTCGTGGCCCGGGAACGTCTCGTTCGTGCACGCCTCCGCCGAGGATCTGGCCGGGGCCGGGGTGACGGGGCCCTTCGACGCCGTACTCGCGGCCTATCTGTTCCGCAACGTCTCCCACCCGGACGAGGTGCTCGCCCGGGTGCGGTGCCTGCTGGCACCGGGCGGGCGCCTCGCCGTCCACGAGTACACGCTCAGCGGACGACCCGCGCACCGCGCCCTGTGGACGGCCGTGTGCCGGGGGCTGGTGCTGCCCGTCGCCCGGTGCTCGGGGGACGGCTCGCTGTACGAGCATCTGTGGCGCAGCGTCGTCCGGTTCGACACGGCGGACGCGTTCGCCGCGCGGATGGAGCGGGCGGGGTTCGCGGCGGTACGGGTCCTCCCGCTGCCCGGGTGGCACACGGGCATCACGCACACCTTCGTGGCGCGGGTGCCTGCCGCGGAGGGCGAGGGCGTGTGAACGGCGACGGCAGGCACCCCCGCGGAGGCCCGGGGCGTGTGAACGGCGGTGCGCACCGCCCGGCCCACTCGGGCGCCGACGGGGCGGACGGGGGCGGTGTCGCCCCCGGCCGGGACCGGCTCTCGCACGTGCTGCCCGCCCGGCCCGGCCGGGCACGGGTGGACGGGTCCGCCCCGCACGCCGGGATCGTGGGCGGCGGCATCGCCGGTCTCGCGGCTGCCACGGCCCTGGCGGAGCGCGGTGTCGCCGTCACCCTCTACGAACGCGAGTACGGGCTCGGCGGCAGGCTCGCCGGCTGGCCCGTCGAACTGGCCGACGGTTCCGTCGCCACGATGAGCCGGGGCTTCCACGCCTTCTTCCGCCAGTACTACAACCTGCGCTCGCTGCTGCGCCGGACCGACCCGGGACTGCACTCGCTCACCCCGCTGCCCGACTATCCGCTGCGGCACAGCGGCGGCATGCTCGACAGCTTCGCCCGCGTGCCGCGCACTCCCCCGCTCAGCGCGCTCGGATTCGTCGCGCAGAGCCCGTCGTTCGGCTGGCGCGACCTCCTGCGGATGGACCCCGGCGCCGCGCTGCCGCTGCTGGACGTGCGCGTGCCGGGCGTCTACGAGTCGCTCGACACCGTGAGCGCGGCGGACTTCCTCGCCAGGATCCGCTTCCCCGAAGCGGCGCAGCACCTCGCGTTCGAGGTGTTCTCCCGCAGCTTCTTCGCCGATCCGCGGGAGCTGTCGGCGGCGGAACTGGCGCTGATGTTCCACATCTACTTCCTCGGCTCCAGTGAAGGGCTGCTGTTCGACGTCCCCCGGGAGCCCTTCCCACAGGCGCTGTGGGAACCGCTGGCGGAGCATCTGCACCGCCACGGGGCCACGATCCGTACGGCGACGCCGGTCGACTCGGTGGAAGCCGCGCGCGACGGACGGCTCACGGTCACCGCGGCGGGCGGCACGGCCACGCACGACGCGGTGGTGCTCGCGCTGGACACGGCGGGCCTGCGGCAGGTGGTCGCGGCGTCGCCCGGGCTGGGCAGCGCGCGGTGGCGGGAGCGCGTCGCGGCACTGCGCACCGCGCCGCCGTTCCTGGTGTCCAGGCTCTGGCTCGACCGGCCCGTGACCGCGGACCGGCCCGGATTCCTCGGTACGAGCGGCTACGGCGACCTGGACAACATCAGCGTCCTCGACCGCTGGGAGGGGGAGGCGCACCGGTGGGCACTGCGGACGGGCGGCTCCGTGGTGGAGCTGCACGCCTACGCGGCTCGCACCGACAGGGGCCGGGCGGTCGTGCGGGACCGGCTGCTGGAGCAACTGCACCTCGTGTACCCGGAGACCCGCGGCGCCAGGGTGGTCGACGAACGGCACGAATGGCGCGACGACTGCCCGCTGTTCGCCGTCGGCGGCCATGCGGCCCGGCCGACCGTCCGCACCCCCGACCCGGCCCTGATGGTGGCCGGGGACCTGGTCCGGACGAACCTGCCGGTCGCCCTCATGGAACGCGCGGCCACGAGCGGCTTCCTGGCGGCCAACGCCCTGCTCGCCCGCTGGGGCGTGCGCGGCCACCCGCTGCGCACGGTCCCCGCCAGGGGCCGCTCGGCGCTGCTGCGGGCCCTGGTGAGGCTGGCAGCTCGGTGAGGGTGCCGCCACACGCACGGCGACAACCGGCGACAACTGGGGACGACCGAGGACGACCGGGGACGACCGAGGACGACCGGGGACGACCGGGGACGACCGGGCAGTGTCGAGGGACCGCTTCCGTACCGGCATCGGCGGGCTGTCCCCGGCGTAGGGGCGCCGGCACGGCCGACCGTCGCCACCACCGACGGAGCACGGCCGGCGCACCGAAGGCCCGTCCGGGCAGCCTCGCCCCACCCGCCGTCAGCCCGGGAAACGGCCCGTGCTGCGCAGGTTCCAGCGGCGTTCCGCGTAGGCGAGATCGTCGCGCCAGAGGCGGGCCGCCGCGGCGCGCATCAGTGGACGCAGCACGGGGGCGGCCGCGCGGGCCGCGGCGAAGCCGGGACGGCCGGAGACGGCGACCACCGCCTCGACGACCGCGGTACGCGGCCTGCCGAGGTGGTCGGGTCCGAGCGGAGTGGCGTGGGTCTCGACGACGGACCCCTCCCCCTCGCCGCCGGTGATGTGCATGACCACCGTACGGGGTTCGGGGGCCGTGAAGACCGCGGTGACCGGGACGACGGCCCGTCCCGCCACCTTGAACGACACCTCGACCGTGAACGCGTCGCCGTCGCCCGCCGGGCCGGTGGGCGTGCCGGAACCCTCGCCGGTGCCGGCGCCCGGGGCGTCGACCACCGTGAGGTCGACGAACGAGTACGGATGGAACCAGGAGCCGTGCCAGGGGTCGAGGCGGTTCGCCACCACGTCCTCCGGCTCGCAGACTCCCGCGCCGGTGTACACGGCGGCCACCGACGCCGCCGGCCGCGGCCGGGCCGGCAGCACCGGCCGCTCCAGCGGCTCCTCGCCGCCGACGTCGTCCAGCCGAACCCACGCGAGCACGCCGTCGTCGTACGCCGGGAACGGTTCCCAGCCCGCGAACGACCCGCCGTCCAGGGCGAGTCCGTGCCAGTGGCAGACGAGTGTTCCGCACCGGACACGGCTGTCGCGCAGCGGCGCGCCGAGGTGGGGACACGCGCCCGGTCCGGCCACGAGGCGTCCGTCCTGGTCCCTCCAGGCGACCACTTCGACCCCGGCGACGGTCCGGCCGAAGGGGGCGCCCGGCCGGACGGCGCGGGTGTCGCCGAGGACGTACCAGTTCCCCGACGGGCGGGCGAGCGCGCGCTTGAGCGCGCTGTCGATCAGTGCCGGACGGGCGTCCCGCCAGGTCGGTCGCTGACGCTCCCACACGGTGGCGGGACGGCGCAGCCTCAGCGGCAGGCGGCCGCGACGCGGACCGGTGCCGGGCGTGGTCGGGCGTGTCATGCGGCCGTCTCCTCCACGGTCGGTGCGAACGCCTCGGGCCGGTGCGCCCGTTCGGGCCGGACCGGCCCCGCCGGACGGCGCGGTGCGGCGAGTCGGGCGGCGGCCACCCTGACGAGACCGTCCAGGGCGACCGCCGCCCGGCGGGCCGGAGCGACGGCGGCGCGGCGGTGCACGCACGCGTACCCGTCGTCGGCGATCGCCTTCAGGATGCCCCCGTACAGGACGAACGCGGTGCGGATGCACGGCCTGGACACCGGGTCCAGCATGGGCAGTCCCGGTGCCGCCTCCCGGTACACGCTCCGGGTGAGCGCGGCGGCGGCCCCGAGGGCACCGGTGATGCGGGCGTCGCGCCGGCCCGTGGCACGGCTCCAGAGCAGCAGGTCCCGGTCCACGCCGTGCGCGGCGAGCAGATCGGCGGGGAGGTAGACGCGTCCTCGGTCCAGGTCCTCGCCGACGTCGCGCAGGAAGTTGGTCAGCTGGAAGGCGACTCCGAGGGCGGCGGCGTGCGGAGCCGCCTCCTCGCGCGGGACGACGGTGCCGAGGACGGGCAGCATCTGCAGCCCGATCACGGCGGCGGAACCGTGCATGTAGCGGCGGAGTTCGCCGTAGTCGGCGTAGTCCGTCACCTCCAGGTCGCTGCGCATCGACGCCAGGAAGTCCGTGAAGTGGCGGTGATCGATGCCGTAGCGGCGGGCGGTGTGCGCGAGCGCGTGGACCACGGGCTCCGGGCTGCGGCCGACGCGCAGCCCGGAGTCGAGCCGTTCCGACAGCCGTCGCAGCGCGGCGGCCCGCTCGACGGTGGTGGCGTCGCTGTCGAGGTCGTCCACGATGTCGTCGGCCCAGCGGGCGAAACCGTACAGGGCGTGGACGGCGGGGCGGCGTTCGACGGGCAGCAGCCGGGTGGCGAGGAAGTACGTCCGGCCGTGGCGGGCGTTGAGCCGGCGGCAGTCGGTGTAGGCGGCGCGCAGATCGGGGTCGGTGATCCCGGCGGCGTCGAGTTCCCGGCGCGTCATGCGGTTCCGCCTTTCGGGGTGCGGGGGCCGGAGGGCGGGGCCGTGCCGGTGCCCCGGCGGACGTCCGGGGCGGTGGGCGGAGAGTGGGCCGCACCGGCGGTGCGGTGCGCTCCGTTCGCGGCCCGGTGAGCCCCGGTGATGCGGGCGGCGGCGAGCTTCCCCGAGATCAGGACGGTGGGCACACCCACTCCGGGCGTGGTTCCGCAGCCCGCGACGACGGCGTTCTCGATGCCGTTCACGAGGTTGCGCGGCCGGAACGGTCCGGTCTGGGCGAAGGTGTGCGCGACGGAGAACGGGGTGCCCGCGGCGTGCCCCTGACTGGTCCAGTCAGCGGGCGTGACCAGGCACTCCTCCTCGATGGCCGCGTCGATCCCGGTGAGGCCGCGGCGATCGAGCTCGGCGAGGAGGGCGGCCCGGTAGCGTGGGCCGAGGTCCTGCCACTGCGCCGCGCCTGGGCCGACGTCGGTGTTGGGACAGGGCGCCAGGATGTAGTGGACGTGCCGGCCGGGCGGCGCCAGGTCCGGGTCGGTGGCGGTGGGCCGGGTGACGAGCAGGGACGGGTCCGTCATCAGGCCCCCGGTGCGCGTCAGTTCACGGAACGTGCTCTTCCATGCGGCCCCGAACGAGATGGTGTGGTGCGCCAGTCCGGGCCAGGTGCGGTCGGTGCCCGCGTGCAGGACGACCGCGGACGGCGAGTGGCGCAGCGCGAGGGGCCGCCGGGGCTCCCGGCCGAGGAGCCGGTAGGTGGCGGGCAGGTCGGGGGTGAGTACGACGGCGTCGCAGGGCAGCCGCTCCCGGTCGGTCACGACGGCGGTGACGCGTTCGCCGGTGCGCTCCAGCCGTGTGACCGTCCGCCCGTACAGGAAGACCGCGCCCGCGTCGGCCGCGGCACCGGCCATGGCGCCGGGCACGGCGTGCACCCCTCCCCTTGGGAAGTGGACCCCGGCGACCGTGTCCATGTAGGCGATGACCGCGTAGGCGGCGAGGGCCCGGGACGGGGCGACTCCGGCGTAGAGGGACTGGAACGAGAAGACCCGGCGCAGCCGTTCGTCACGGAGGAAGCGCCCTACCCGGGCGTCGAGACGGCCGAAACCGCCGAGCGCGGCGAGACGGGCGAGGTCGGGGGTGAGCAGTTGCAGCGGGGAGTCGAAGTTGGCGTCGATGAACCGCCCCATCTGCACCCGGTACAGCTTCTCCAGCCAGCCGCGCAGACGCCGGTAGCCGACCGCCTCGCGAGCGCCGGCGAAGCGCT
This sequence comes from Streptomyces sp. NPDC049887, assembly GCF_040656535.1. Lineage (NCBI taxonomy): Bacteria > Bacillati > Actinomycetota > Actinomycetes > Kitasatosporales > Streptomycetaceae > Streptomyces > Streptomyces sp. NPDC049887. The sequence continues at coordinate 233,155 of NZ_JBFAMM010000008.1, forward strand.
CGATCTCCGCCTCCATGGCCTCGGGCCGGGTATGCACGTCCAGGACGCTGCCGTCGGCGAACGCCGCCCGGTACGCCGGGTGCAGAGGGACGAGTTCCAGCCTGTCCTCCATTGTGTCGCCGACCGCCGCGAAGGCGTCGGCGAGGAGGCCGGGCATGGTCACGACGGTCGGTCCCGTGTCGAAGCGGTAGCCGCCCCGCTCGATCCTGCCCGCGCGGCCCCCCGGCTGGGGGTCGCGCTCGACGACGGTGACGCTGCGGCCGGCACCGAGGAGGTGCAGCGCGGCGGACAGGCCCGCGAGCCCGGCCCCCACCACCACGACGTGGTCGGTGCGGCCCTTGACGGTCCTCATCCGCTGCTCCTGTCGGCTGTCGTACCCGACGGGCGCCGTGCGGCCGGTCCGTCGCCCGGTCGGACACGCCGGGCGGGCGAGTGCGGGTGGGTCACGGGGTTCCCGGTCGCGGCGGCGGGCGGCACGGGTACGGGCCCCGGCGCGGCGGGCGGCGTCCCAGGGGCGTCCGCGGCCGAGGCGGCGGGCGGCGTCCCAGGAGCGTCCGCGGCCGAGGCGGCGGGCGGCGTCGCAGGGGCGTCCGCGGCCGAATGCACGGTCGCTGCGGACGCGGACGTCACGGGAACTTCCGCGGGCCGCCTCGCGGTCGCGGCCGGCGGCGCCGGACGGGCGGGCACGGGCGCCCCGCGCGGCCCGGGTCCGGCGGACGCGGCCGACGCCACCGCGTCAGGCGTCACGCCGTCGTCCGCGGCCGGGACCTCCTGTGCGGCGGACGACGCGGAGGTGGTCCCGGCCTCGGGGGCAGGCCGCCCGGCGGGCGGCTCTGGCGCTGCCGGACGCCACGGCACGGCGGGCGCCGGACGGGCCGCAGGACTGGTGGGAGCGGCCACCGCGGCGAGCAGTGCCCGCAGCCGACGGGCCGGGGCCGGCTCCAGGGCGGCCGCGGCCAGCCGGCGTTCACCGGCCGCGAGCAGCCGTCCGATCCGCTTCTCCACGGCCTCCAGGGCACCGGTGTCCGTGAGCACCTCCCGCACCCGCAGCAGCCGGTCCTCCGTCAGATCCGCGTTCCCGAAGGCACCCTCGAGGACGGACAGTGCCGCCCGGTCACCGCGGGACCCGGCCCGGGACCGTGCGACCGCCACGAGATACGTGAGCTTCCCGGAGCGTATGTCGTCGCCCGACGGTTTGCCGGTGAGGAGGGGGTCGCCGAAGACGCCCTCGATGTCGTCGCGGAGCTGGAAGGCGGTACCGGCGTACCGGCCCGCCGCGCACAGGTCGAGGACGGTCCGCGGGTCGGCGCCCGCGACGGCCGCGCCGAGGGAGAGGGGCCTGGCGACCGAGTACAGCGCGGTCTTGAGGCAGGCGGTGCGGATCGCCCGGGCGGCGGAACGGGCACCGGTCGCCTGCCCGTGGAGGTCCAGGTACTGGCCCGCCACCATCTCGGTGCGCATGGCCCGCCAGTTCTCCAGCACGCCGTTGCGGACGGAATCGCCGCCGAAGTCCGTCCCGGCGACGATGTCGTCGGCCCACGCGAGGGCGAGGTCGCCGGCCAGGACCGCCGCCGAGGACGCGAAGGGGGCCGCCGCGGTGCCCGTGGACACGGCGCCGGGGTACCGGGTGGCCAGCCGGGCGTGGAACGAGGGACCGCCCCGGCGGCGCGGCGAGCCGTCCATCACGTCGTCGTGGACGAGCGCGCAGGTCTGGATCAGCTCCAGCGCCGCGGCCGTGCGGAGCGCCGCCGGCGTCTCAGGCGCAGCCCCACCGCAGGCCCGCATCGCCCACCACAGGAAGCGGGAGCGCATCCGCCTGCCCCCGTCCAGGGTGAACCTCGCGACGGGCGCGGCCAGGTCCGCAGCGAAGTCGCCGTCGAGTACGGCGGCGCCCGCCACGCGCTCCCTCAGCAGGAGGTCCAGCTCCCGTCCCACCGCGGCGGATACGTCGGCGTCAACCGCGGCCGGTGGGACGGCGCCCCCCGTCTCGAGGGAGGGCCGGTCCGCCGGACAGTTCGGCGCCGTCGAACTGTCCGGCGCCGACCCGGGGTGCGGGGCCGCCCCGGGGTTCGGCCCGGTCGGGGTCGGTGCCTGTGCCACCGGTCGGTGCATGCGGTCCTCCGAGTCGGTCGGCTGCTGTCACTCGTCCTTCCGCGGAGGGGCGGCGTTCGGATGCGCCCGGCACTGCGCGGCGCGCGGCGGGGAGGCCGGTGCCGACCAGTCGACCACGCCCCGGCGCGATCCGCGGCGGCACACGGGCGAACGGGCGCCCGCTTCCGCCCGATTGCCCCATTCACCGGCACCGGACCGCCTCATGTCCCGCCCTCGCCCTTCATCGCGGTGGCCGCTCACGGCGGCCCGGTGCCGGGCGGCACCGGCGCCTGCCGTCTCCGGCCCCCGCGACGCCCCGCGGCCCGCCCACCCTCCACTCGGCCCATCGCCCCGCGCCGGGCGGCGCCCCGGTCCCGGCCGGCGGCTGCTCAGGGCGCCGACCGTCCGCGCCGGCGCTTTTGCTCGAGGAGTTCGGGGAGGTCGGGGAGCCGGTCGAGGCCGGCGACGGGCCGGGCCATGCGGTGGTTGCGCGACAGCCGCTCCCGGTGCCGCTGGTCCCCGAAGAGCAGGTGCGTACGGGACGGGCGTTGTGCACGACGGGACATGGGCGCTCCTGTCAGCGCGGGAACAGTGCCTCGACGACGTCCACCGCGGAACCCAGGCCGTGCAGCCGCAGGGTCCCCGGGTACGCGCTGCCAGCCCAGCCGGGTCCGGCGAGGAGCACGGAGGTGCGCTTCCTCGCGCCCTTCACGCCCCAGTGGATGCCGGAGACGATCCGGACCAGTGAGCGGTCGGCGGTCGACCGGGACTGGGCCCAGAGCACCACGGCGGCGGGGCCGAGCCGGCGGACGGCCTCGTGGAGCGCGTCCGCGGGCAGTGCGGGGCCGAACATCCGGGCGGGCAGACCCCGTTCCCCCAGCGCGGCGGCCAGCGCCTCGACGGGAAGACTGTGCTGCTCGCCGGGTACGCAGGCGAGCAGCACGGGCGGCACGTCGGACCGTTCCACGGCGGGCCGTACCCGGCGCAGCGCCGACGACACGTGCCAGGACAGCAGGTGCTCGACCTCGACGTAACGCTCGCCGGACGTCGCCCATTTGCGCCCCACGGCGTGCAGGGTCGGGGCGATGACCTCCTCCCAGGCGAGGACGAGGCCGTGCTCGGCGAGCACCGCGTCCAGCAGGGCGTCGACGGCGGGGGCGTCGAGGCGGACGGCGGCGCGGGCCAGCCCCCGGCATTCCTGGCGTACGTCCCCGAGGGGCAGGGCGTTGGGTCCGCCCGGCGTGTGCGAGGCGGGGTCGCTGTGCTGCCCGGTCGGCGGGGCCGGCCCGCGACCCGGGGTCGTCGTCGGGGTGCTCATCGCCGCGCGAGCGGCCTCGGCGGGCGGGACGCCCTGGGCGGTGAGCCGGCACATCTCCTCGAGCCGGGCGATGTCCTCGGGCGTCCAGCGGCGGTGCCTGCCGTCCTCGCGCGTGGCGGGGCCGATCGCGTAGCGCCGTTCCCAGGACCGGAGGGTCGTGGGCGCTACACCGAGCCTGCGGGCGACCGCGCCGGTGCTGAGCGCGGCGGTGACGCCGTCCTCTGCCGGGCCCTTCGGGCCGCCGTCGGCCTTCACCAGGCCCATGGTACGGCGCCGGGTGCGGCCCGCCGCCGCTGCGGACGGGCGGCCGTCGCGGTCCGGGCGGCCGCTCACCGTGCCCGCCCGGCGAGCACCTCGCGGGCCGTACGGGTCCCGGAGGCCGTGGCGCCCAGGACTGAGCCCGCGGCCCGGTGGTCGCCGCGGACGTGCGGCCCGTGGGCGATCCTCGTGGTGCGGCTCAGCGGCCACGGAGGCTCCCTGTCGGGGTGGGCGCCCCGCACGGGCCGGGCCGCGAGCAGCTCCCGGCCGCCGGTCTCCGTCCCGGCGCCCACGACCATCATGTCGGTGTGGGTCCGGTGGGGCCTCTTCATCGCTGTCACCGTCCTCGGTGCGTGGTGGGTGCGCGGGTCGGTTCCGGTGTGCCGTCCGGGGGTTCGCGGTTTCGGGGGTTCGGGGTTTCGGGGGTTCGGTACCTCCACGGCGGCTGCGGTGCCCCTCCCCGCGTCGTCGGGTCGTACCCGGCCGCACGTGGCGCTGGCGGGTGCGGTCAGCCGGTGCCGCGGCCCTCCTTGAAGCGCGTCAGTCCGTCGCCGAGCGCCACGATCGGACGGGGATAGTCCAGCCCGGCACGGTCGGTGTCGGGCAGTTTCCAGGGTTCGTGCACGGCGGATCCGCCGATGGCCTCCAGTTCCGGCACCCAGCGGCGCACATAGGTCCCGTCGGGGTCGTAACGGTGGGCCTGGCGGACGGGGTTGAGCACCCGGTTCGGCCGGGTGTCCGTGCCGGTGCCCGCCACCCACTGCCAGTTGAGCTGGTTGTTCGCGAGGTCGCCGTCGACCAGCAGGTCCAGGAAGTACCGGGCGCCGACGCGCCAGTCGACGTACAGCGTCTTGGTGAGGAAGCTCGCGGTCAGCAGCCTGCCCCGGTTGTGCATCCAGCCCTCGTGGCGGAGCTGGCGCATCGCGGCATCGACGATCGGGTAGCCGGTGCGGCCGTTCTTCCACGCCTCGATGTCGGCCCCGGCCTCCTTCCCCGAGCGCCAGCGGTCGTGCCGGGGCCGGTAGTCGGCGAAGGCCGCGTCCTGCCGGGCGGCGAGCACCTGGTGGTGGAAGTCGCGCCAGCACACCTGTCGTACGAAGGCCTCGGCGCCCGGCCCGCCGGTCGCCCGGGCCCGGTGGACGGCCTCGGCCGGGGAGAGGGTGCCGAAGTGCAGATGGGGCGAGAGTCGGGAGGTCGCGTCGCCCGCCAGGTCGTCGTGGCGCTCGTCGTAGCGGGCGAGACCGCCGCGCGCCCATGCGTTCAGCCGCTTGCGCGCCTCGCTCTCACCACCGTGGGCGAGCCCTTCCGACACCCCTCCGGCCTTCTCGACGTCCCCGCGGGAGGGCACCGGCTCGGATCGGATCCCGTCGGGCAGCCGGACCGTGCGCGGCGCCGCGAGAACGCCCCGGATCTCCTGCTGCGACCAGCGGCGGTGGTACGGGGTGAACACGGCGTAGTGGTCCCCGCCGGACGGGACGACGGCCCCGGTGGCGAGGGCGGTGACGACCGCGTCGTGGACGCGCAGCGTGCGGCCGTCCTCCTCCAGCGCGGTGCGCAGCCGTTCCTCGCGTGCGTGGGCGTAGGCGCTGACGCCGGCCGCCATGTGCACTTCACCGGCGTCCGCCTCCCGCGCGGCCGCACGGACCTCCTCGACGACGTCGCCGGAACGGACGACGAGCCTCCCGCCCCGCTCGCGCAGTCCTTCGTCGAGGTCGGTGAGGCAGTCGGCGAGGAACGCACGCCGGTTGGGTGGCGCGAATCCCGCGGCCTCGACGCGGTCGTCCCGTACGAACAGCGGTACCACCCGGTCCGCCGCCGCGAGTGCGGCGCGCAGCGGCGGATGGTCGTGCAGACGCAGGTCGGAGGTGAACAGGACGACCGCGGCGTTCATGGGACTCCTGGGTTGGCCGGGACGACTGGGAAGGTTGGGACGACTGGGGAGGTTGGGACGGCCGGGGTGACCGGGACGGTCCGGTGCTGGTGGAAGGACCGTGCCGGCCGGCCGGCCGGGAGTGGGGGCGGCGGCCGGCCCGGCAGGCGCGTACCTCGGGACGCCCGTGCGGACGGGCCGTCCGGGACACAGGTCCCCGGGACCGGCTCACGGGCCGCGGATGCTCCGTACGGTTCTTCCGCCGGCGTGCGCCTGCCGGATGCACGGCGTCCGGCGCGGCGCGCGAGGACGGTGGAAAGTCGCGGAAGCACTGGACCCCGCGCGAAGACAGATCGACCCGCGCCAGGACGGATCGGAGGGACCCGGAGATCGTGGTGAGGCCCCACCCCACGGGCCGCGCGGGCCCTGCGGCGGTCAGCGGACACGGGCCGACGGGGCGCTGTCCGGAGCGGGTCCGGTGCCGTCGGCGCCGTCCTTCGCGGCCGCCCGGGCGATGTTGCGTGCCATGCCTCCGAAGACGACGGCGTGGAACGGTGAGACGGCCCACCAGTACACGTGCCCGAGCAGTCCGTGTGGATGGAACAGGGCCCGCTGCCGGTAGCGGCTGCGGCCCCCCTCGCCGCGTTCGGCGTGCATCTCCAGCCACGCGAGACCCGGCAGCCTCATCTCGGCCCGCAACCGGAGCATCCGGCCCGGTTCGATCTCCTCCACCCGCCAGAAGTCCAGCGAGTCGCCGACCCTCAGCCGTGCGGCGTCCCGCCGGCCGCGGCGGAGCCCCACGCCGCCGACGAGCCGGTCGAGCCAGCCCCGCACCGCCCAGGCGAGCGGGAAGGAGTACCAGCCGTTGTCACCGCCGATCCCCTCGATGACCCGCCACAGGGCCTGCGGCGAGGCGTCGACGTCGAGGGCGCGCCGGTCGGTGTAGAGACTGCCCCCGGCCCAGTCCGGGTCAGTCGGCAGCGGGTCGCTCGGAGCCCCGGGCAGCGCGGCGGAGGACCACCGGGTGGTGACCTGCGCGTCGCGCACCCGCTGCAGCGCCAGCTCCAGGGCCCGGTCGAAACCGAGGGGTGCGCCGGGCGGATCGGGGACGTGGCGGGCGATGTCGTGCTCGCGGCAGACCACCTCGTGGCGCAGCGATTCGGCGAGGGGCCGGGCGAGGGCGGGCGGCACGGGGGTGACCAGGCCGATCCACAGACTGGACAGTCTCGGCGTCAGCATCGGCACGCCCAGGATCAGGCGCCTCGGCAGCCCGGCCACCTCGGCGTAGCGCCGCATCATCCGCTCGTACGTCATCACGTCCGGCCCACCGATGTCGAAGGACCGGTTCACGTCCGCCGGCATCCGGGCGCTGCCCACGAGGTAGCGCAGCACGTCCCGGACGGCGATCGGCTGGACGCGGGTGCTCACCCAGCTGGGTGTGACCATGACGGGCAGCCGCTCGGTCAGGTAACGGAGCATTTCGAAGCTGGCGGAGCCGGAGCCGATGACGACCGCGGCACGCAGCACCGTCGCGGGCACGGGTGAGCGGAGGAAGATCTCGCCCACCTCGGCGCGGGAGCGCAGGTGCGGCGAGAGCTCATGGCCGGGCACCTCCGCGGGCGTCAGCCCGCCCAGGTAGACGATGCGCCCCACGCCCGCCTCACCCGCCCGGTCGGCGAACGCGCGGGCCGCCTTGCGGTCGGCCTCCTCGAAGGACGGCCCGGAGCGCAGGCCGTGTACGAGGTAGTAGGCGACGTCGACGCCGCGCAGCGCGTCGACGAGCGAGTCCGGGTCGGTGACGTCGCCCCGTACCGTCTCCACCCGCCCCGCCCAGGGGTGGTCGCGCAGTTTCTCCGGCGAGCGGGCCATGCAGCGGACCCGGAAGCCGGCGTCCAGCAGCTCGGGCACCAGCCGGCCGCCGACGTAGCCGGTCGCACCGGTCACGAGGCAGCGCGGGCCCTCGGTGTTCCCGCCGTCGAGCTTTCCGTTCCCGCCGTTGCCCTGTCCGCTCATGCAAACCTCCGATTCCCGCGGAGCGGCGTTCCCCTGCCGATCCCCTGCCGGCCCGCCACTGTCACCTTGCCCTCTGCGGATGGCTTCCGCTCGGGGAGGGACGGCGGATGCGCGCCGGTGCCGCTCGGCGACCGCGTGGGACCACGGTGCCCGAACCGGCCGCTCCACCGTTGCCCCGCCTGCTCCCGGCCGGTCGGCGGGGTGCCTTTCGCCGTTCCGGCGCGAGCGGCGACGGAAGGGGCCCGGGAACGCGCCGGGAGGTGGTCGGGACGTCCTCGGGCAGGGCTCGGCCGAGGTTTGCGCCACGCACCCGCGGTCAGACGAAGAACACGTACGTATCGTCGCGTACGCAAGGAGCGGTGGAGGATGTCTGCTGATGAACTGACCGGGACGAAGCGCCCGGAAGCCGTGGTGCCGCGCACCCCCTCACAGGCACGCACCAGGGTGGAGGCGTTGCTGCGCGAGTGGCTGCTGCCCGCCGGCGGGGTTCCCGACGACACGCACGTGGTCGGCGACGCCGTCCTCGTGACGTCCGAGCTCGTGACCAACGCCCTTCGCCACGGCGGCGGCCTGACGAGCTTCGACGTCGAGATGACCGACCAGGGCTGCCGGGTGAGCGTCGGCGACCGCAGCGACCGTCTCCCGGAGCTCGCCTCCTCCCGGGACGGCAGCGGCGGGCTCCGCGTCGGAGGTCACGGCTGGCGCGTGATCCGGAGGCTGGCCCGGAGCATCACGATCACCCCGGAGGCACACGGGGGCAAGCGCGTGAGCGTGCTGATCTCCCTGGCCTGAGGCAAGGCGTACGGCCCGGATGAGAGCGTTCCGCCGGCGCGCCCTCGATACCCGGACGCCACACGCCCCCCTCCCGGGCGCCACACGGCTTGCGGGCGCTCCATGCTCGGGGGGCGCTCCATGCTCTCCGGGCGCTTCGGGCTCGGGGGGCGCCCCTCCCGCCTCCGGACGCCCCGCAGTCGAAGCCTCCGGGCGTGCCGCCTCGAAAGCGAACCCTGCGCCTCGCTGAACACCCGCCGTGGAGCCGAGGTTTACCCACAGCGACAGTGGTAACGCTCAGTAGCACACGGTCACCGAGGGAGATGAATCCCCTACCGGCAGATCCCCGTAGGAGCGGATCCCCGCAGAGGAGGAAGTCATGTCGATCAGTGCGCCGGCCATCCTCGGGGTGGCGGCCCTCATGATCCTCGCACTCGTCATGGCACGGCCCGTGCGGCGCGCACACCCCGGACGCTTCCGTCGCCGGGTCTCCACGCCGCGGCTCGAGCCGATGAGCCGCAGCGAGGCCGAGCAGTACCTGGCCCAATGGGCCGTGATCTCGGGCCGGTTCGTGGAGTCGCCCGGCGAGGCGACCATCAGGGCCCATGAACTGCTGGACACGGTGGCCACCGTGCGCGGACTGCCCACCGCTTCGCACGAACTCCGGACACGCGCCCTGCGCACCCTCTTCCCCGGTCATGCCGAGGCCGCCGGACGACTGCGCGCAGCCTCGGGGCGGGCGGCCGCGGGGAACGCGGACGTGGAGAGCCTGCGGCAGGCCATGCTGGCGGGCCGTGCGCTGCTCACGGAGCTGCTGGCGGCGGCGCCGCGCGTTCCCGACGTCGCGCCCGTCCCGCAGCGCAGGGTCCCGGCCCGGCGGGTTCCGCCGCAGCGCTCGGCGACGCTTCATCCGTGAGGTCCGTGCGTCAACGAGGTCCGCACGTCCGCGAGATCCGCACGTCGGTGAAGTCCGCACATCGGTGAGGTCCGCACGTCCGCGGGATCCGTGAGCGTGTCGCGGGATCCGCACCTCGACGGGACCCACGCCACGGCGGGACCGGCGTGCCCAGGTGCTCCGCCGGTCCGCCGCGTTCCGCGGAGGACGGCCCCATCAGCCCGTCCGAGACGCCGGAGCGGCGCGTCCCCGCCCGGGGTCCGCGCCGCTCCGCTCCCACCGGAGGGCGACAGACGGGGCCGACAACACGGCCTCGGGAACCGCCCGAAGCGGACGACACCGTGCGAACAGCCCTCGGCCGGTGGGTGAAGAAGGCATCCTTCTGGGTAAGCGGCGTTGACGAACGAAGAATTGCGCGGGGGTGAACATGCTGTCAGGCGACGTGGCCGGAGAGCGGCACCAGCCTTCGCGGCCGTCGGTGCCGACGAGCGCGGCCGCCGCCCGCGATCGGGTCGATCGGCTGCTTGAGGACCACTTCCGGGAGGCGCCGCAACACCGGCCGCCGACCCTGGTGCTGACGGATGCCCTGCTGGTCGCCTCGGAGCTGGTGACCAACGCGATCCGGCACGGAGGTGGGATCACCGGCTTCGCGGCACGGGTGACCGACGAAGGGCTGGAGCTGACGGTGCGGGACCGCAACCCCGCGGTGCCCGTCGTGCGACTCCGCCCGGACGGGCAGACGTTCCCCGTGGGCGGCTACGGCTGGCCCCTCGTCCAACGGCTCGCCACGGGCATCCGCATCGCCCCGCTGCGCGAGGGGAAGAGCATCACGGTCCTGCTCCCCCTCGGCCCGCGCTCTCCGGCCTGAACCCGGCACGTCGTACGCAGGCTGCTGGAGCCGCGGCTGCCGCGTGCCGGCACGAACCGCCCCGGTTCCCGGGCACCCCGGGCGGCCCCGACGGATCACGGTCCCGGAACCGCCGGTCCCGGGCCGTCGCAGGACGCCGTCCGGGCCCCGTCGCCCGTGACCCCGCGGCCCCGCACCCTGTCACCGCCCGCCGCGGTCCGTACCACTCGCACCGGCCCTCCGCCCGGTCCTTCGGCCGGTCCTTCGGCCGGTCCCGGCCGGGCCCTCCCTCGGCGCGCGGGATCGGGCCGGAACTGGTCTGCTGGATTGCGGGGCCGTCCGACCTGTCCTGGGAGAGATCCGGATGAGTACGTACCGAGTCGCGCAGGTCGCCGCCGCCGGCGGCCCGTTCGAAATCGTCGAGCGTGAGGTACCGCAGCCCGGCCCCCGTCACGTCCGGATCGCCGTCGAGGCCTGCGGCATCTGCCACAGCGACGACTTCTTCGTGACGGCCGGGCTGCCGGGCGTCACGTTCCCGGTGGTCCCCGGTCATGAGCTCGCGGGACGCATCGACGCCCTGGGCGAGGGCGTCGAGGACTGGGGCTGGCAGACCGGCGACCGGGTCGCCGTGGGCTGGTTCGGCGGCAGCTGCGGCCACTGCACCCCCTGCCGGCAGGGCGACTTCATCGTGTGCGAGAACCTCAAGGTGCCCGGCTGGGCGTACGACGGAGGCTTCGCGGAGTCCGTCATCGCCCCGGTCGACGCCCTGTCCCGGATCCCCGACCCGCTGACGGCGGCCGACGCGGGGCCGATGGCGTGTGCGGGGGTGACCACCTACAACGGGCTGCGACGAAGTTCGGCACGGCCGGGAGACCTGGTCGCCGTACTCGGCATCGGCGGACTGGGGCACCTCGCGGTGAAGTACGCGGTCGCGATGGGCTTCGAGACCGTGGCCATCGCCCGGGGCGCCGACAAGGCCGACTTCGCCCAACAGCTCGGCGCCCACCACTACGTCGACAGCACGGCCGGCACGTCCGTCGCGGACGCCCTGCGGTCCCTCGGCAGTGCCAGGGCCGTCCTCGCCACGGCCGCCAACTCCGCCGCCATCACGGCCACCGTGGACGGGCTGTCGCCGCGCGGTGAACTGGTGGTGGTCGGCGCCGATCCCGATGCCCTGGGGATCAATCCGGTGCAGCTGCTGATGAGCGGCCGGGTCGTCCGCGGCCACCCGTCCGGCACCGCGCAGGACGTGCAGGACACCATGGAGTTCAGCGCACTGCACGGGATCCGCCCGACGATCGAGACCCTGCCGCTGAGCCAGGCCGACGAGGCCTACCGGAAGATGATGTCGGGCAGCGCGCGCTTCCGTATGGTGCTCACCACCGGCTGACGGGCCGGCCCTCGGCGATGCGCCGACCCAGCCACCCCCCGGGGACCCACGGGCCCGCTCCGCGCGGGCCGGTGGCGGCGGCACCGGCCGCGGCGCTTCCCCGGCACCCTCTCGAGGCGGATGTGACCATGACCACTGCACGGGACCTGATGATCAGCGCCATGGACGTGGCGCCCGGCCGCCCCGTCGCGCAGGGCGATCTGTCGCTGGCGCTCGCGGGAGCGGAGGTGGTCGACCTGCTCGCCGCCGAGGCCGTCACCCTGGACGGCGATCGCATCGTGCCCGGCCTCAGCCCCGCCACGGGCGATCCGCTGCTGGACCAGGCCGCGACGGCGCTGGTCCGCGAGGCACCGTACGAGCTCGTCGGCGACTGGCTCTGGCGACGGGGCAGGGGCCTGTCCGCCGCGTATCGGGCCTCGCTCGAGGCGGAGGGGCTGTTCGGCCGGCCACGCCGCCGCGGGCTGCGTTTCCGCGCGGGCCGCGACGCGCCGGCCGATTCGGCGGAACGGCGGGCGGCATCGGAGCGCCTGGCCTCCGACGAGCCGGTCCTGGCCGCTCTGGCCTCGGCCGTCGGGATCCGCGACGGCGACGTGGGCGGCGGCGAGGACGGGCCGCACCGCGAGCGACCCGGCCAACCCGAGGTCCCCGAGGTCCCCGAGCACCCGGAAAGCCCCGAAACGGGTTACGAGGGCCGGAACGAGACCGGATCCGGGGACGGGGGCGGGACCGGCGGCGGCAGGGCGGGCGACGGAGGCCGGACGGGCGGGCTCCGGGAGGGCTCCGGTGGCTTCCCGGGCGTGTCCGACGACGTGGACACCGTGCTCGCGGCCGTCCTCGACGCGCTGACGCAGTTGGCGGCCGTCCGGCAGCGTCGCTCCGTCGAGCAGGCCGCGTTCGACAACATCTGGCGCGGCGACTGACGCGGAGCCGGGGCCGGTCCCCCCGTCACGGGTCCGTCCGCGGCCCCGACCGCTCCCCGGCTCTTCCGAGACCGCCCTCCGGTCTCGCGTCCCGCACCCCGGCGCCACGCGGGAACGGCGGGAGCCGTACCGGCCGCATCCACGACGGCCGGTCGGCGTCCCCGCGTACGACCGCGCCCGCGCCTTCACGATCGGAGGGGCTTTCAGGAGACGGCGTCCCGGACGGGCTGACGGCCGTGCGGGCGGGCCAGGTTGTCCGGAAGCAGGACGAGCCGGAGCTGCTCCTCCGTCAGCAGGCCCTTGGCGAGGACGAGTTCGCGCACGCTGCGGCCGGAACTCAGCGCCTCCTGGGCGACGGCGGTGGCCTGTTCGTAGCCGATGTGGGGGTTGAGCGCGGTCGCCAGGCCGATGGAACGGGTGACGAGGGCGGCGAGGTGGTCCCGGTTGGCGGTGATGCCCGTGACACAGCGCTCGGCGAGCGTCAGGCAGCCGGCCCGCAGATGGGTCAGGCTCTTGAGCAGACTGTGGGCGATCAGCGGTTCGAAGGCGTTGAGCTGGAGCTGCCCCGCCTCGGCCGCCATGGTCACCGCCATGTCGTTCCCGATGACCTCGAAGGCGATCTGGTTGACGACCTCGGGGACCACGGGGTTCACCTTGCCGGGCATGATGCTCGAACCCGCCTGCACCGGCGGCAGGTTGATCTCGGCGAAGCCGGCCCGCGGGCCGCAGGACAGCAGCCGCAGGTCGTTGCAGGTCTTGGAGAGCTTGACGGCGATCCGCTTCAGGACGCCGGACAGCTGGACGAACGCGCCGGCGTCCTGGGTGGCCTCGACGAGGTCCTCGGCGACGGTCAGCGGCAGGCCGGTGACGGTCCGCAGGTTCCGGGCCGCCAGCGCCGCGTACCGGGGGTGGGCGTTGAGCCCGGTACCGATCGCCGTGCCGCCGAGGTTGATCTCCCGGATGAGCTCACGGGCCTCGGTGAGCCGCTTGTGGTCCTCGCCGAGCATGACGGCGTACGTCGCGAACTCCTGGCCCAGGGTCATCGGGACCGCGTCCTGGAGCTGCGTACGGCCCATCTTGAGGACGTCCGCGAACTCCGCCGCCTTCGCGTCGAAGGCCCCGCGCAGCACCTCCATGGCGTCCAGCAGCCGCTGGGCGGCGAGGTCGAGGGCGATCTTCACGGCGGTGGGGTAGACGTCGTTGGTGCTCTGGCCGGCGTTGACGTCCTCCAGCGGGTGCAGCCGGGCGTACTCGCCCTTGCGATGGCCGAGGAGTTCCAGGGCCCGGTTGGCGACGACCTCGTTGGCGTTCATGTTCGTCGAGGTGCCCGCACCTCCCTGGATCACGTCGACGACGAACTCGCGGTGGAGTTTCCCGGCCCGTATCTCCTCGCACGCCGCCACGACCGCGTCCGCCTTGTCGGCGTCCAGGAGCCCGAGTTCACGGTTGGCGAGCGCCGCGGCCTGCTTGACGGAGGCGAGGGCGGTGACGAGGTCCGGGTAGGCCGAGACGGCGGTGCCGGTGATGGGGAAGTTCTCGACGGCCCGCAGGGTGTGGATGCCGTAGTAGGCGTCGGCGGGGACGTCGCGGTCGCCGAGCAGATCGTGCTCGCGGCGGAACGCGCCGGGGGCCTCGCCGCGCCGGTCGTCGGGGTGGGCCTGGTCGTGCATGGGCATGGCGCTCGGGGACCTTCGTCTCGGATGGCTGCGCGGGGGTGGTGAGGGTGACGGGTCGGGATGCGGGCGGGAGCGGGGCTACACCCGCGCCAGGTCCGCGGGCCGGGCGTCCGCGGCCGCCGGTTCGCCGAGCGCGTGGCGCAGCACCCGGTCCCGCTCCTGGGCGTCCGCGGTGGCGAGCAGGGCGCTCAGCACGGCGATCCGGGCCTGCCCGGCGCGGAGCGTGCCCGTCGGCACGGCACCAGCGGCCACCAGGTCGACGGCGCCGCCGTGCGTGTAGATCTCGGAGACCGGGCCGGCCTGGACCCGGGTGGTCAGGGCGACGAGCACACCGCGGGATGTGGCGGCGGCGACGGCGTCGGCGATCTCCGGGGTCGCGTTGCCGGCCCCGGTGGCCACCAGGACGACGCCCTGGGCCCCCGCGTCCAGCGCGGCGTTGAACAGCAGGGCGTCGGCGTCGCAGTGGTGCATGACCATGTCGACGCGGGGTGCCGTCCCCGGGACGGCGGGCAGCGCGAGCGCGGCGGGGCGCTGCGGCCTGCGCAGTACGGACACCCGGCCGAAGCCGATGCTCCCGAGGCGGCTGCCGGAGGGGTCGGCGAAGGCGTCGGGGGCGAGGGTCTGCGTCTTGACCGTGCCGCGGGCCGGGTGCAACTTGCCGTCGAAGGCGATCACGACGCCCAGACCGCGGGTCGTCGCGGCGGTCAGCAGGGCGTCGTGGAGATTGCCGGGACCGTCGCCGTCCGTCGCCCCGAGCGGGAGCTGCGCGCCGGTGAAGACCACCGGTCGGGGGTCGTCGTGGTGGAGGTCCACGAGGAAGGCCGACTCCTCGAGGGTGTCGGTGCCGTGGGTGACGACTATTCCGTCGACGCCGGGGTCCGCGAGCACCTCGTGGACCGTGCGGAGGAGGGTCAGTTGGTGGTCGGTGGTGAGCCGGGGGCTGTTCACGCTGAAGAGGTCCACGACCTCGGCGCCGACCCCCTCCGGCAGCGGGGCGGTGGCCATGACCTCTCCGCCGTTCGCGTCGGCGGCGAACCCGGAACCCTGCCAGCGGCTGGCTATCGTCCCTCCGGTACTGATGACGACGATGCGTCCCACGGTGCCCGTCCTCCTTCGTGCAGTGCCGTGCCGCAGTGGGGCGGCTGTTCCGACGGGGCACGCGGCCCGACCTCGCTCATGGCCCCGGCCGGGCAGCGCCCCATGGCTGACTCCGGGGGGTGGCCGGAGCAGTCGACGCAATCATAGGAGTTTCAGGGCGCAATTTGATCGCCACTTCAACCCGGTGTATCGCAGAACCATGGTGGATAATTGCGCCATGGACGAGATCGACAGGGCAATCTTGCGTGAGCTCCAGAACGACGGCCGGCTGAGCAACCAGGAGCTCGCGCAGCGCGTCGGCCTCACTCCGTCGCCCTGCATGCGCCGCGTGCGGCAACTGGAGCAGGACGGCGTGATCCAGGGCTACCGGGCGGTGATCGACCCCGATGCGGTCGACCGGGGCTTCGAGGTGCTGGTCTCCATCGAGGTGGCGCGCGACCGCGAGGTGGTCGAGTCCTTCGAGGCGGCTCTGCAGGACATCCCGGACGTCATCGAGGCGCACCGCCTCTTCGGCAGCCCGGGGTGCCTGCTGCGGATCGCGGTGAGCGATCTCCGCGCCTACGAACGGCTGTGGATCGAGAAGCTGACGGCGCTGTCCGGTGTCACCGAGGTCAACTCCCAGATCATCATGAAGCGCATCAAGGAAGCCCGGGGACTTCCGGTGGACGGCTGACGGAGCGCTTCGTCGGGGCAGAGCTGTCTGACGACGGCTGCCGGACGTCTGCGGTGGGGGCGCTGCCTCGACACGCGACGAACTCGGCAGTCGTAGCGCTCCGGTGCGGACTCGCGCGAGCCGTCGGCCCACGAGGTCGACCACCGGCCACCTTTGACCATTCCTTGTGAGGGGCGGTTCCGGACGACGCCGGGGTGACGGGAGTCCCATGGGACCCCAACGGGCTGGGTGGCGGTCGGGGCACGGAATCAAGGCCGGTCAGGTGGCTGCGGCGGTCAGGAGGGTGCTCAGGTGGGCGGCCACGGTCTCGGCGCCGGCGCCCCTGAGGACCGTGTAGTGGTCACCCGGGACCTCCGTGTGCGTGAACCCGCCCGCGCACAACGGGCGCCAGCCCTCGGCGGCCGCAGGGCCGCCGCCCGCCTCGGCCTGGAGGAAGTGCACGGCGGTGCCGGCGGCCAGGGGCCCACCGGGCCGGTAGCCGCACAGCGCCCGTGCGTTCGCCTCGAAGCGCTCGTAGACGGCCGCGAACTCGGTGAACGCGATGTCCGTCGGCAGGATCCCCGCCACGCGCACCGCCTCGTACAGCTCCTCCAGGCTCTCGAACGGCTCCGACGGCTCGGTCCAGGAGCCGCCGGTCAGGCCGGCGAGGTCGCGGGCCAGCCGGCCGAGCAGCCGGTCGCGGCTGATCTCGGCACGGGCCAGTTCCTGCGGGGTCTCCAGGACGTCGACGGCGGCCACCAGGTCCACCGTGCAGCCGCGGGCGGTCAGCTCCCTGGCCAGTTCGAGGGCCAGGACCCCGCCCATCGACCAGCCGCCGAGCCGGTACCGGCGCCCCGGCACCTCGTCGAGGACGGCCTGCGCGTACCTGCCGACGAGGTCGGCGAAGCTCGGCGTCGTGCCGTCGTGGCAGGGCGACTGGAGGGCGTAGAAGGGCTGGTCCTCGCCGAGCGCCCCGGCGAGCTCCGAGTAGCACAGGACGTCGCCGCCCACCGGGTGGGCGAAGACGAGCGGGACCGCGTCGCCCGTGGTGCGGACGGGGACCACGACCCTCCGGCCGAGGTCGTCCCGGGCCGACTTCCGGGCCTCGCGCAGTCGCCGCGCCAGGGCGCGCACAGTGGGCGCCCCGAAGAGGGCCGACACGGGCAGCTCCACTCCCGTCTCGCGGCGCAGGACGGACATCAGGCGCACGGCCCGCAGCGAGTCGCCGCCCAGCTCGAAGAAGTTGTCCGTGACGGAGAGGTCGGCTGGGCCGGGCTCCGGCTGCCCCTCGGCCGCCACGGCGCCGGCTCCCGGCCCGGTGCCGGGGCACCGCTCGGCGAAGAAGCCGCGCCACAGGGCCAGAAGGAACTCCTCCTCGGCGTCCGCGGGGTGCTCCACCGGATGGGCGGCGGCCAGGTCGTCGGCGAGGGCGGCGAGTGCCTTCCGGTCGACCTTTCCGTTCGGGGTCAGCGGGAACTCGTCCCGGACCGCGACGGCCGTCGGGACCATGTACGCCGGCAGGCGTTCGGCCAGCAACGTCTTCACGTCCTCGGCCGAGTGACCGGCCCCGGGCTCCAGAAGTACCTGGGCGGTGAGCCGGGTGCGGTGCCGGCCGCCCTGTACGCCGGCGACCGCCCCCCGTATACCGGGGCAGGCCAGCAGCGCGGCCTCGACGTCGCCGAGCTCGATGCGGTGGCCGCCGACCTTGACCTGCATGTCCTCGCGGCCCAGGAACTCGACCTCGCCGCTGGGCAGCAGCCGCCCCCAGTCGCCGGTCCGGTAGCGGCGGGCACCGGTGGCCGGGTCCGTGACGAAGCTGTGCGCCGTGCGCTCGGCGTCGCCGAGGTAGCCGCGGGCCAGGCCCACGCCGGCGATGTAGATCTCACCGGGCACCCAGCACGGCCGGGGCCGCATGAGCCCGTCACCCACGTACACGTGCTGGCCGCTCATCGACCGGCCGTACGGGATGGAGGGCGACTCGGCGTCCGCGGGGGAGATGCGGTGCCAGATGGACCAGATGGAGGCCTCCGTGGCACCGCCGAGGGACCACTGGCGGGCGTCCGGGAACAGCTTTCGCACCTCTCCCGGCAGCCCCACCGGGATCCAGTCGCCGCTCATCAGCACCGCGCGCAGCGGCGGCAGCGGCACCGTCGGGGCGGCCGCGGCGTACTCGGTGAGCATGGCCATCAGGGCCGGGACGCTGTTCCAGACGGTGACGCCGGCTTCCGTCATGAGCCGCAGCCAGGCGTCGGGTTCTCGGGTGTCGTCGGGTGCCGGGAGCACCACGGCGCCGCCGGCCGACAGAGGGCCGAAGATGTCGTAGACGGAGAGGTCGAAGTTGAGCGCCGAGAGGGCCAGCACCCTGTCCGAGGCGGTGCAGCCCAGCTCCCGGTTCACGTCCCGGACCGTGTTGACGGCGGGCCCGTGCTCGATCATCACGCCCTTGGGCACGCCCGTGGAGCCGGAGGTGTAGATGACGTACGCGAGGTCGCCGGGCGCGGTGTCGACGGCCGGGGCACCTGGGGCGGGGCGGGCCGGGGCCTCCGCCGCGGGCGGGGCGACCACGGTGACCGCGACGCCCTCGGGCCAGTCCACGGCGTCGGCGAGACCGGGCTGGGTGAGCGCCTCGGTGATCCCTGCGGAGCCGAGCACGTCGGCCAGGCGGCGAGCCGGCCAGTGCGGGTCCACGGGCACGTACGCGGCGCCCGCGCGCAGTGTCCCGAGGCAGGCCACGACCTGCTCCCAGCCCTTCTCCATGACGACGGCGACGAGGGACTCCCGGGCAGTGCCACGGGCCGCGAGCAGCGCCGCGAGCAGCGCCGACTCCTCGGCCAGTTCGGCGTACGTGAGAGTCCGGTCGGCGGCGATGACGGCGACGGCCTCCGGGGTCGCCGCGGCCCGTTCGAGGAACGCGAGGTGCAGCAGGGCGTCCGCGGGGAGGGCGGCGACGGGGTCCGGATCGCCGGCCGCGGCCGGGAGTCCGGCAGCGGTCCCGGTCCAGGCGGGCAGGGTCCAGGCGGACTCAGGCACAGAGTTCACGGATCAGTCCTTCGTAAGCGGCGAGCATGGCGTCCACGACACCCTCGGGAAACACCTCTTCGACCACGTCCCAGTTGAGGACGAGCGCGCCGTCCTCCTCGAACGCCTGGTGGTCCAGGACGACCTGGGGCGTGCGGACCCCGCTCCACACCGGGATGCCCGTGTCGCCGAGCAGGCACAGTGCGCCCACCGGGCCGGCCGGGCGCTGGACGCCGGGTACGGGGGCGCCGATGGTGCTGTTGAACACGACGGGCAGCCGTGCCCGGCCCGCCTCCCCGTCGAGCCGGCTCAGGTCGCGCAGGACGTCGAGGCCGGTGTAGGCGACGTGCTCCATGTCCTGGAGCAGCTGCCGCTGGATGCCCGCGGCGACCTCGCGGAACGGGGCGGCCTCGTCCACGTGCACCTCCAGCAGCGTGGTGGAGGAGAAGTTTCCGACCACCGTGGACATGTCCTCCTCGGTGAAGGCGGAGCGCTGGGAGACCAGGACCGTGAGCGTGAAGTCCGGGCCCTTCGACCAGCGAGCGAGCACCTGGCAGTACGCGGCGAGCACAGCGCCGGAGGCGGTCAGCCCCGCGGCCGCCGCGTTCCTCCTGAAGCGCTGCCACTGCGGGGCCTCGACCCGGATGAACCGGTTGCCGAAGGCGGGCCGGCGGACGTCGCACAGCGGTACGGCGTAGGGCAGGCGGGGCGCAGGCGGCAGGGTCCCGGCACGCTCCTGCCAGTAGGCGCGGCTCGGCTCGATCTCGGCGGAGGCCTGGTACCGGGCCGCCCGCTCCACGTGGTGGGCGAAGGAGCCACCGGTCGCGGGGAGCGGGGCCCGTGGATCGCGGTAGAGGCGGGCCCACTCGTTGAACAGGAGCGTGCTGCTCGCGCCGTCCGAGACCAGTACGTCCACGACCACGTGGAGCCGGGTGACGGCCTCGTCCACGCGGGTGGCCCGGACCAGGACCAGCGGCCAGCGGGAGGTGTCGAACGTGTGGGTGGACACCTCCTCGTGGATATCGGCCAGCCGGGCGGTCCGCTCGGCGGGGCCGAGCGGGCGGATGTCCTCGACGGGGATCCGGAAGTCCGGCACCTCGCCGAGCACCCTCTGGGTGCCGGCCGGGTCGAAGACAGCGCGAAGCATCTCGTGGCGGTCCACGAGCTGCCGGAACGCGCGCTCGGCGGCCCGTACGTCGAACCCGGTGAGGTCGACCTCGATGCACAGCACCGTCGGCACGTTGCCGAGCTCGAAGTCACCGGCGCGACCGGCGACGTAGGCCTCCTGAAGCTTGGTGAGCGGGAACGGCGCGGAGTCGGGCCGCGCCGGACGCCGCGGGGCGACGGCCGGGGCCGGGGTCAGGGAGGCACCTCCGGCTGCTGCTGCGGCCGTCCCGCGCCCGGCGGCCGAGCAGGCGGTGCCGCCCCCCGCCTCGCCGGTTCCGGTCCCGGGGTGCGCGTCCGCGGCGGGGCCCGTCGCGGACGCACCGTCATTTCCCGGGCTGCCCGGGGCCCGCTCCGGTGCCGTGCCGCCACCGCCAGGTCCGGGCGGGCCGAACAGGTCGACCACGTGCTGGGCGAGCGCCTCCGGGGCCGGGTGGTCGAAGACCGCGGTGGCCCCGAGGCGGATGCCCAGGGACTTGCCGAGCCGGACCCGCAGCTCCATGGAGGTCAGCGAGTCCACGCCCATCTCGTAGAACGAGCGCTGCGCGTCCACCCGTTCGGCCTTGAGGCCCAGCAGGCCCGCCACGCACTCCTTGACCAACCCGACCGCGGCGACGAGGCGCTGGTCGGCCGAGGCGTCCGAGGAGGTCAGTACCGCGAGCGCGGCGGCTCCGGGCTCCGCGCCTGCGGCAGCCGTGGCCGTGCCGGCGGGCACGGAGGCGGGGGCGGGGGCGGGCGCGCCGGGCGCCGGTGCCGCCGGACGGTCGGCCGGGCGGGCGGCCGGGCGGTCGGCCGGGCGGGGCACCTGGCCGCCGCCCGTGCCCGCGGTCGCCCCCGCCAGCCGGGTCAGCAGGAACGGTGTGTCGCCCGCCCCCGGTCCGGTCGTGTCCGGCAGCGCCAGCCGGGCGCCGACGAGGGCCGGGGCGGTCCCCGCGGCCGTGGCGTCGAACAGCGCCAGGCCGTCGGCCGTCTCGAACGGCACGACGCCGTTGCGCCGCAGGCGCAGCAGGTCGCCCTCGTCGAGGTGGCCGGTCATACCGGTGGCCTCGGCCCACAGGCCCCAGGCGACGGACCGGGTGGCCCGGCCCTCGGCGGACCGCCAGGCGGCGAACTGGTCAAGGAAGGTGTTGGCACCGGCGTAGTTGGCCTGGCCGGGGCCGCCGAGCACGCCGTAGAGGGACGAGAACAGCACGAAGAAGCGCAGGTCGTCCTCCCGCGTGGCGGCGTCCAGGTGCCAGGCCGAGTCGACCTTGCTGCGCAGTACGCGGTGCAGCTGGTCGGGGGTCATGTTCGCGACGATCGAATCGTCGAGCAGGCCGGCTGCGTGCACGACGCCGGCGACGGGTCCGCGGGACCGGATCTGCGCGAGGACGCGACGCACGTCGTGTGCGTCGGCCACGTCGGCGGCCAGCACCTGCACGGCGGCGCCGAGTTCGGCCAGTTCGGCGCGGAAGTCCGCGATGCCCGGGGCGCGTTCGCCACTGCGGCTCAGCAGGGCCAGGGACCGGACCCCCCAGGCGGTGACCAGGTGACGTGCCACCTCCCGGCCGAGGGTGCCGGTGCCGCCGGTGAGCACCACGGTGCCGTCGCCCACGTCGGGCAGGGGCGCGACGGCCGCGACGTGCGGGACGAGCTGGGGCATCAGCACGCGCCCGCCACGGACGGCGAGTTGCGGCTCGGTGCGCCGCAGCGCCCGCAGGAGGGCCTCGGTGGCGCCCAGCGCCGCTGTGTCGGCGTCGACCACCCGGAACTGTCCCGGGTGCTCGGTCTGGGCGGATCGGACCACGCCCCAGACGGCGCTGTCCCCGAGGGAGAACGACTCATCACCCGGGACGGCCACGGAGTCCTGCGTCACGAAGGTCAGCACTGCCGTGTCCGGCAGGGTCTCGGTGCGCAGCCACGTCTGCAGTGCGGCCAGGGTCCGCTCGGCGGACTCGTGCGCCTGCTCGACCGCGGTGGCCCGGGGGGCGGGGCAGCCCATGACGACCTGCCAGGTACCCGGGATCGACGAGACGATCACGATCGCCTCGTCGAGGGTGGCCACCGAGATTCCCTCCCGGTTGGCGTCGCGCAGTGCGGCCGGCAGCGGACCCTCGTCCCCGCCCACCACGCACAGCCGCACGTCCTGGGACGCCTCACCCGCCGGCTTCTGCCAGATCGTCTCGAAGAGGCCGGCGTGGTCGAGGTCGACCGGGGCCGGTGCGGCCCCGTCGAGGGCCAGGCCCCGTACGACCATCCGCTCGACTTCGAGCAGGACGGTGCCGTCGGCCGCGGCCAGCGTCAGCGCGATCGCGTCCGGGCCGACCCGGTGGGCCAGCGCCTCGCAGGCGACAGCCCCGGCCGCGGCCGCCGTCCGTACTCCGTTGAACACGAACGGCACCGCGACCCGCCCCGGCACCGGCTCCCCGAGCAGCCCGCAGGCCACGGCGGCGTGCAGGGCGGCGTCGGTCAGAGCCGGGTGGGCGGCGAAACCGCTGTGATTGACCAGGGCCGCCTCGGGCAGCTCGATCCAGGACCGGACCCAGTCGGCGCCCAGGTGCTCGCCGGAGCGCACCCCCTGGAACGCCTCGCCGTAGCCGTAACCCAGGGCGCGCAACCGCGGGTAGAGGGTCTCGGCGGCGGGCAGCACGGCCGTGCCCGGCGCCGCGGCCAGGTCCACCACGTCCGTACCGGGGCGCGCGGCGGCCAGCAGGCCCTCCGCGTTGCGCACCCAGCCGGCGTGGGCTGCGGTACGGGAGTGCACGGTGGCGGCGCGCGTGCCCTCGGCGTCCGCGGGCGCGACGGCGACCTGGACGTCCACGGCCGTGCCGGCCACCGGCAGCGGCAGCGGGTCGCTGACCACCATCTCCTCGAGGCGCTCGCAGCCCACCTCTCGGCCCGCTGTCAGCAGCAGTTCCATGAAGGCCGTGCCCGGCAGCAGCGCGGTGTCCTCGACGCGGTGGTCCATCAGCCAGGGGTGGCTGCGGACGGACAGCCGACCGGTGAGCAGCACCGTGCCGTCGGCCGCCTCGACGACGGACCGGAGGAACGGGTGGCCGCCGTCGGCGACGGGGCTCGGGAGGACGGCCGGCACGGTGTCGGCGGCGCGGGCCCGCAGGGCCGGGGTCGCACGGCCCACGCCCTCGGTCTCCAGCCAGAACCGCTCGCGCTCGAACGGATAGGTGGGCAGCTCCACTGAGGCCACGGCGCGGGCGGGCGCGGCGGGCAGCAATTGGGTCCAGTCCAGTGCGTGGCCCTGGACGTGGGCCTCGGCGGCCGCGGCGAGGAAGCGCTCGTGGGTGCCCTGGTCGCGCCTGAGGGTCACGGACACCGGTGCGGTGCTACCGGCCTCCTCGAGGACGGCCTCCAACGAGCCGGTCAGGACGGGGTGCGGGCTGATCTCCACGAAGGCGTCGAAGCCGTGCGAGAGCATTTCGGCGATCGTCCCGGCGAACCGGACCTGGCTTCGCAGATTGCGGAACCAGTAGCCGGCGTCGAGCTCGTCGCCGCGCAGCCGGGCCATGTCCACGGTGGAGAACATCGGGACGGCGGACGGAACCGGTGTGACCTCGGCGAGCCCGGCGAGGACCTCCTCGCGGAGCTCCTCCATGACCGGGGAGTGGGAGGCGCAGTTGGCGGGCACCCGGCGGGCGTAGCGGCCGCGCTCCTCGCACAGGTCGAGCAGGCGCGCGAGGCCGGGCTCGTCGTCGCCGGAGACCACCACGAAGGAGGGGCCGTTGACGGCGGCGACCACCAGGTCGGCGTCGGCCTCGGTGATCAGCGCCGCGGTCTCCTCGGGGGAGGCGGCGACGGCGGCCATGCCACCGCGGGAGTGCTCCAGCACCCGGCTGCGGCAAGCCACGACCATGGCCGCGTCCTCCAGGGACAGTCCCCCGGACAGGCAGGCCGCGGCGACCTCGCCCTGGGAGTGGCCGACGACGGCGGCCGGCTCGACCCCCGCGGACTGCCACAGGGCTGCCAGGCCCAGCATCGTGCAGAACAGCAGCGGCTGGATGACGTCGGTGCGCTCCGGGTCGGTCCCGGTGTCCTCGCCCCAGAGCACGGCCATCAGGTCGTAGTCGAGGTACGGCTTGAACGCCGCGGCGCACTCCTCCACCCGCAGCCGGAAGACGTCGGACTCGGCGAGCAGCGAGGCCGCCATGCCGGGCCACTGCGAGCCCTGACCGGGGAAGACGAAGACGGGTCGGCGGATGCGGCGGGCCTCACCGCGGACCACCGGGGCGTCCTCCTGTCCGGCGGCGAACGCACGCAGTGCGGCGGCGAGTTCGACGTTGCCGTTGCCGACGGCAGCCGCGCGGTACTCGTAGCACTCGCGGCGGGTGCGCAGTGCCTGGCCGACGGCCGGCAGGGGATCGGTTCCGGCGTCCAGCGCGGTCGCCAGCGCCTCGGCGTAGGCGGCCAGTGCGGTGGGGGTCTTGGCCGAGAGGGTCAGTACCTGGGGGCCGGCGGCGGGCGCGGTCCCGGAGTCGTCCGCGGTGGCGGGGTCGTGCAGGACGTCCGGGCCGTCCGCGGTCTCGCCCCAGCCCTCCAGGATGACGTGCGAGTTGGTGCCGCTGACGCCGAACGAGGAGACGGCGCAGCGCCGGACCCCGTCGCGGAGCGGCCAGGGCCGGTTCTCCCGCAGCACTTCCACCGAACCCGACCAGTCGACCAGCGAGTTGAGCGGGCCGTCCACATGCATCGTGCGGGGCATCTCGCCGGCGCGCATGGCCGTCAGGCACTTGATGACGCCGCCTACGCCGGCGGCAGCCATGGAGTGGCCGATGTTCGACTTGAGGGAGCCGAGCCGGACCGGCTCGTCGCGCTCGCCCGCACCGTACGTGGCATGGATGGCGTTGACCTCGATCGGGTCGCCCAACCGGGTCGCGGTGCCGTGCGCCTCGACCAGTTGAACGTCCTGGGGCGCCAGGTTCGCGTCGGCCAGCGCCTGCTCGATCACCTTGGCCTGCGCCTTGCCGCTGGGGGCGGTCAGGCCGTTGCTGGCGCCGTCCTGGTTGACGGCGGTGCCCTTGATGACGCCGAGGATCCGACGGCCCAGGCGGCGGGCCTTCGACAGCGGCTCCAGCACCAGGACTCCGGCGCCCTCTGCCCAGACGGTGCCGTTGGCGGCGTCGGAGAAGGTGCGGCAGCGGGCGTCGGGCGACAGCGCCTGCTTCTTGGCGTAGTCGACGAACATGCCGGGGCCGGCGAGCACGGTGCAGCCGCCCGCCAGCGCCAGTTCCGTCTCCCCGCTGCGCAGGGAGCGCACGGCGGTGTGGATGGCCACGCCGGAGGACGAGCAGGCGGTGTCGATGGTGACAGCCGGTCCTTCCAGGCCCAGCAGGTAGGAGATGCGGCCGGAGGCGACGCTGGGCGAGGTTCCGGTGCCCATGAAGCCGGCCGTCTCGTCCTGCCAGCGCCACAACGGCATGCCGTACTCATTGGGCATGACGCCGACGAACACGCCCGTGCGGGAGCCCTTGAGCGTCGAGGGGACTATGCCGGCTCGCTCGATGGCCTCCCAGGCGACCTCCAGCAGGGTGCGCTGCTGCGGGTCCATGGCCTTGGCCTCGGCGGGCCGGATGCCGAAGAAGGCCGCGTCGAAGCGGTCGGCGCCGTGCAGGAAACCGCCCTCGCGCACGTAGGCCGGGTCGTACAGGTCCTCGGTGTCCCAGCCGCGGTTTCCGGGGAAGCCGCCGACGGCGTCCCGGCCGCCGGCGACCAGGTCCCAGAGGGCTTCCGGGGTGTCCGCACCGCCGGGATAGCGGCAGGCCATCCCGATCACGGCGATGTCGTCGCGCGCTATGTCGTTCTCAGCCATGCCTCGACTCCATCTCCTCGTTCACACATGCCGCCATTTCGCTGATCGTGGGGTGGTCGAAGACCACGGTCTCCGGGAGGTCGAGGCCGGTCGCCTTGATGAGCCGGTCCAGGAACTCCAGAAGCGTCATGGAGTCCACGCCCAGGTCAGTGAGGGGGACCTCGGGGTCCAGGTCGGGGACCGATCCGTCGAGCACGGCGGCGAGTTCGCGCTCGAGGAGGACCTGGGTGGCCCAAAGCCGGTCGCCCGCGTCGCCTGCGGCCTCCCAGGACGGTGCGTACGTGCCGGCGCCGGGTCCGGCGGCGAGCCTGGTGGTGGGCCCTGCGGCGGGAGCCGGGGAAGCGGCCGGGGCGGCTTCCCCGGCGGCAGCCGGGCCCGGCATCGGGAAGCGCTCCCGCTGGAAGGGGTAGGTGGGCAGGCCGGGCACGGGACGGTACCCGGCCCGGACCCCGGCCGCGGTCGGCGGCTGCGGGGCACGGCCCGCGTGGACGTACTCGCCGGCGGCCCGTACGGCGCCGGCCCCGCCCGGTCCTGCCACCGTCGCCCAGTCCGCGGGCACGGCGAAGCCGTGGCCGGCGGCCACCTTCGCCAGTCCGTCACGGAAGTGCGCCCGGTCGGCGCCGACCACCGCCGCCCGGTGCTCCCAGTGGGTGCGGCGGGCCAGGGTGGCGGCGATCGCCCGGACCCCGGCCGCGGGGCCGCCGGCCGAATGCTGGTCCAGCTCCCGCAGAAGGGCGTCCGCCAGGTCGCGGACCGCCTCCTTGGAGCGACCGGACAGGCACCACACGGTGCCGGTGGCGGCCTCCTGGTCGGGGTCCGGGTCCGAGGCCGCCGCCGGGGCGGGGCCGAGCACGACGTGGACGTTCGTGCCCCCCATGCCGAACGAGCTGACGCCGACGAGCTCCGTGGCGCCGAACGGCCTTTCCTCGTAGGCCTCGACGACGCGCAGGCCGAGGCCGGCCAGGTCGACGGCCGGGTTCGGGGTCTCGAAGTTCAGGCTCGCGGGCAGGGCCCCGTGAACCAGCACCAGGCAGGCCTTGATGAACCCGGCGATGCCGGCTGCCGACTCCAGGTGGCCGATGTTGGTCTTGACCGAGCCCACGGGCAGCGGATTCCCGGCGGGCCGGGCGCGACCGGCGGCCGCGCCGAGCGCGCGGGCCTCGACCGGGTCGCCCACCGGGGTGCCCGTGCCGTGGAGTTCGACGTACGCGAGGTCCTCCGGCCGGGCCTCGGCCACGCGCAGCGCGCGGGTGACGGCCTCGTACTGAGCGTCCTCGGACGGTACGGCGAGGCCGCCGCGGCCGCCGTCGTTGCCGACGGCGCTGCCGCGGACGACGGCGTAGACGTGGTCGCCGTCGCGCAGGGCGGTCGGCAGCGGCTTGAGGAGCACGCATCCGCCGCCCTCACCGCGTACGTAGCCGTTGGCTCGGGCGTCGAAGGTGTGACACCGGCCGTCCGGGGACAGTCCGCCCCACAGCCCGATCTGGTCGGTGACCTCCTGGAGGAGGTTGAGCTGGACACCGCCGACGAGCGCAGCCTCGCACTCGCCGAGCCGCAGGCTCGACATCGCGCGGTGCAGGGCGGCCAGGGAGGAGGACTGACCGGTGTCGACCACCTCGCTGGGGCCGCGCAGCCCGAAGTGGTGGGAGATCCGGTTGGCCAGCATGCACCGGGCGGTGCCCGCGTGGCCGAACCTGTCCAGGTCGCCGCCGGTGAGGTAGTGCGCGCGGAAGTCGTCGGCGGCGGCGCCGACGAACACGCCCCAGCCCGAGTCGCGGAGGTCGGAGGCGGGGCGGGCGGCGTCCTCGAAACACTCCCAGGCCAGTTCCAGCAGCAGCCGCTGCTGGGGGTCGGTGCAGCGCGCCTCGCGCTGCGAGACACCGAAGAAGGCGGCGTCGAAGGCGTCGACGCCCTCGACAAAGCCGCCGCGCGCGGCGTCGGTTCCGGAGGCCGCGCCGGCCGGCAGGCGGTCCGCGGGGACGGGGCCCACGCTCTCCGTGCCGGTGGCCAGGTTGTTCCAGAAGGCGGCCGGACCGGCCGCTCCCGGGAACCGGCAGGACATTCCGATGACGGCGACGGGGATCACGGCCCCGTCGCCGGAGGTGTGCCGTGTCATTGCTCCCGTCCCCACCCTGCGGGGGCGGGACCGGGCCCGACGCGCAGCGTGCGCAGCCCGCGGAACGTCGGGCTGGCCTTCCAGTCGAACTCCTCGTCCGGGGTGAGGACGGCCAGCCCGGGGCAGCGCTCGATGAGCGTCTCGAAGGCGACTTCCGCCTCCATCCGGGCGAGGTGCTTGCCGATGCAGTTGTGGATGCCGCCGCCGAACGCGAGGTGATCGCGGCGGGGCCGGGCGATGTCGAACACGTCGGGCTCCGTGAAGCGGGATTCGTCGCGGTTGGCCGCGGCGAAGGCCAGGAACACGATCGCTCCCCGGGGGATGCGGACCCCGTTCAACTCCACCGGCTCGCTCGCGTAGCGGTAGAGGGAGAGGTTGAAGGGCGACTGGTGGCGGAGCATCTCCTCCACCGCGTCCGGGACCAGGCCCGGGTCGGACCACAGGCGCGCCCGCTGCTCGGGGTGGGCCGCGAGGGTCAGGAACCCGGTCACGATGAGGTTGGCCGTGGTCTCGTAGCCGGCCGCGAGCAGGGCGTACGCCTGGGCCACCGCCTCGTCCTCGTCCAGCGAGGTGGCCGGCTGGGTGAGCACGTCAGCCGCGCCGCCGCCGGCGCCGCCGCTCCGTTCCCGGATCAGCCCGCGCAGGTACTCGACCATCAGTCCCGCGTCGCGCTGCAGGACCTCCGGCGGCGCGTCACCGGTGATCGTCTGGACCCAGCCGTGAAAGGTACCGCGGTCGGCGTCGGGGACGCCGAGCGTGCGCGAGATCACGGAGATGGAGAAAGGAAAGGCAAAATCCTGGACAAGATCGAAGCTCTCCGCCCCGGCGACCTTCGCCAGGGTCTCCAGCGCGGCGCGCCGGACGCCGTCCCGCCGCCCGGCCACCGAACGCGACGTGAACATCGCGTTGAGCGGCTTGCGCAGGCGTGTGTGCACCGGCGGATCGTTGTTCGCCATGTTGTTGTAGAGCAGTGAGCCGCGGGCCGCGCCCGCCCCGCCGCTCCGCGCCGCGAAGAGCGGCATGGCCTCGTCGATGCTCTTGCGGAACCTCGGGTCCCGTAGGACGAATTCGACGTCCTCGTAAGCCGTGACGAGCCAGGCCTCCAAACCGGGCGGCAAGTACGCCATTCCGGTCTTCAGCACGATGGGAGTCGGCTTGTTGCCGTTCTCTTTGATGACCCGGTAGGCCGGATGCGGATCTGCGTAGAAATCGTGATCGAGGGCTATCGGACACCGACGGGTCCGGTCGCCGTTGCGACCTGTCATCTGAACCTTCAAAGGGGTGCTTGCGGGAAACTACGGCCGGCCGAGGACGATGGAGACGTTGTGCCCGCCGAAGCCGAAGGAATTGGCCAGCGCATACGCCCAGTTGCCGGTGCGCGGGGCGCCGCGTACGACGTCCAACTCGACCTCGGGGTCCTGCTCGTCCAGGTTGCGCACGGCCGGGACCGAGCCGTCACGCAGCGCGAGCAGCGCGGCGATGGCTCCCAGCGCCCCGGAGGCGCCGAGCAGATGGCCGGTCATGGACTTCGTCGCGGTCACCACGGGGTGGGTGCCGACGGCCTCGGCGATGGCCCGGGACTCCGCCACGTCGCCCTGCGGGGTCGAGGTGGCGTGCGCGTGCACATGGCCGATCCGCTCGGGCGCGACCCCGGCGTCGCGCAGCGACATCCGCATGGCGCGGACCTGCCCCACGACGTCGGAGGCCGTGATGTGGGTGGCGCTGGAGCTGATCCCAGCGCCGAGGACGGCACCGTGCGCGGTGGTGACGCCGCGGGCCCGCGCATGGTCTGCGCGCTCCAGGACGACCAGCGCCGAGCCCTCGCCGAGGACGAAGCCACCCCGCTTGGTGTCGAAGGGGCGGCAGGCGCGCGCCGGGTCGTCGTTCTGCGTCGACAGAGCCATCATCTGCGCGAACGCGGTCAGCGGCAGCGGGTGCACGCTGGCCTCCACACCGCCGGCGACGACGACGTCCGCCCGGCCCGAGCGGATGAGGTCCAGGCCGAGGGCGATGGCCTCGGCACCGGAGGCGCAGGCGCTCACGGGGGCATGCGCGCCGGCCTGGGCGTCCAGGTCCATGCTGACCCAGGCGGCCGGCCCGTTGGCCATCAGCATGGGGACGGTGTGCGGCGAGACCCTGCGCGGGCCGGAGGTCTGCAGGACGTGGTTCTGGCCCAGCAGCGAGGTCAGGCCGCCGATGCCGGTGCCGATGACGACGGCGAGGCGCTCGGGGTCCGGCTGCGGACTGCCCGCGTCCGCCCACGCTTCGCGGGCGGTGACCAGAGCCATCTGCTCCGATCGGTCCAGCTTGCGCGCTTCGGTGCGGGGCAAGGCCGCGGCCGGGTCGGCGGTGAGCCGGGCCGCGATGCGCACGGGAAGGTTTTCCGCCCAGCTTTCGTCGAGCACTCCGATTCCGTTCTCGCCGGATTGCATCGCCGCCCATGTGGTGGGCAGGTCGGCGCCCAGTGGCGTCATTGCTCCCAGGCCCGTGGCCCACACCTCAATCGCGTTCTGCATGTATCTGGACGCTAGTCAGCGCACGACTCGGCTGGCAAGTTTTCAATTCGCTCCGGACCCCCTGCCTTTCCGGACCATAGGGGGTCCCCTATTCACCCCTATCGGATGTCCCGCGAATAGACCCTCCCCATAGGGGGGTGGGCATTGGCCCTCCAGGGCCGGG
Organism: Streptomyces sp. NPDC049887; assembly: GCF_040656535.1. Lineage (NCBI taxonomy): Bacteria > Bacillati > Actinomycetota > Actinomycetes > Kitasatosporales > Streptomycetaceae > Streptomyces > Streptomyces sp. NPDC049887. The sequence goes on from NZ_JBFAMM010000008.1 coordinate 263,731, forward strand.
CGTTGGCGGCCCCGGGGCGGGCGTCGCACGGGCCGCGCAGCACCCTCTCCCGGGACGTGCCCGGAGGGTTCCGTACGACGCGGTCCCGGCCGGTGCCGGGCGGCGCCGGTGCCGGGCATCGTCCCGAAGCGCCCATGGCGTCTCGTGTTTTGATCTACCTGAGCCAGGCAGCACAGGCCGACGAGGCCGGCCATCTTGAGGGGAGCGTCCGTGGGGACGGCAGACGGGCGTCGGGCGCGGGAGGTACTCGAGGACCTCTTCGCACGGGCACGTGAGGGACAGGGACGGGCGGCGCTCGTCACGGGAGCGGCGGGCATGGGGAAGACCACGCTCGTCCACGACCTCCAGGACCACGCGCTGGGCTCGGGGGCGAGAGTGCTCACCGCCCTCGCCTCACGTGCCGAACGCGATCTGCCGATGGGCGTCGTCGGCCAGTTGGCGGCCGCAGCGGGGGCGCCCGTCGACCCTGCGCTCCTGCCTCCCGGCGCCCCCGCGGGCACGGACTCCGGTACGGGGGCGACGCTCCGGGCCATCGACGCGTTCCACCGCCTCATGCACGGACTGGCCGAGCACGAAGCCCTCGTCATCACCGTGGACGACGCACACGAGATGGACGCCGCCTCCCGGCAGTGCCTGCTCTACCTGGTCCGCCGGGTGGGCGCCGCCCGGATCCTCGTGGTGCTCGGGGAGCGGGCCGACATCTCCCAGCCGGGCTCCGCGATCACCTCGGAGTTCGTCCGCAACCCCCGTTGCGCGCTCGTCCAGTTGGGCCGGCTGTCCGTCGCGGCCACCGCGTCCGTGCTCGCCTCGCTCCCCCGCCCCCGGCCCGCCCCGGAGACCGCGTCGCTGTGGCAGCGCGCCTCGGGCGGCAGTCCGCTGCTGCTGCGGGCCCTGCTGGACGACCGGACCGACCCCGCCGCCGCGGAGCCGAAGGCAGGCGAGGCGTTCCGGCTGGCGGTGCGGCACCTGCTCGACCAGCTGGACCCTGTCGCCGCCCGCACCGCGCACGGCCTGGCCGTCCTGGGGGACGACGCGACCGCCGCGGACCTCGACTGGCTGTTGGGCCTGCCCGGAGGCACGGCCGCACGGGCCGTGGCGACCCTGGACGCCCTCGGCCTGACCGAGGAAGGCCGCTACCGGGTCGCGGCCGTCCAAGCCACGGCACTGGCGGAGCCGGCACCCGAGGACCGCGCCGCGCTGCACCGGGCCGCGGCCCGGCTGCTCTACCGGCACCGGGCTGCGACCGACGAGGTGGCCCGCCACCTGGTCGCCGGTGGCCCGGTGGACGAGAGCTGGGCTCTGGCCGTACTGCGCGACACGGCCGCGCAGGCGCTGCGGACGAACGACCCCGAGCGGGCGCTGACCTGTCTGCGGGTGGCGCACGACGCCTGCTCCGACCTGCGCGAGCGGGCACAGGTGCGCGCCGAACTGGTGCAGGCCGAGTGGGAGGTGGATCCCGCGGCCGTCCGGGTCCACCTGCCCGGACTCGTCGAGGACCACCGCGCCGGGCTGCTCGGCCCCCGGCAGAGCATCCGCCTGATCGCCCACCTGCTGTGGCACGGCCGGCCCGAGGAGGCGGACGCCCTGTTCGCCGACCTGGACCCGGTGGAGGGCCGGCTGCCGGAGGACTGTCAGGCCCAACTGGAGACGATGCGGGTCTGGTTCGCGCACTCGTACCCGGTGCTCGGGGCCCGCTACCGGGAGCACACGTTGCTGGACGAGGCCGCGCTGAGCCGCAGCGTGGGCGCCCTGGACCCGCAGGCCGACGGGGCGCTGGTGCTGCACGCGCTGATGTCTGAGGGGCCGACGGGCTCCGTGCTGGAGACCGCCGAACGGCTGCTCCAGGGGGTGGTGTTGCACGATCCGCCCGTGGCCCCGACCATCGCCGCGCTGGCCACCTATGTGCACGCCGCGCGGCTGGACCGGGCCGCGGACTGGTGCGATCTGCTGCTGCGGGAGGCCGAGCGGCGCACGCCGGTGGTCCGCGCCATCCTGGCGGCCGCCAGTGCCGCGGTCGAGAGCAGGCTGGGCAACTTCGAGGTGGCCCGCAGGCGGGCCGACCTGGCACTGACACTGGTGGGGCCGACATCGTGGGGCATCGCCATCGGTGTGCCACTGGCCGCCAAGGTACTGGCGTGCACGTCCCAGGGGGACCGGGAAGGTGCCGCCGAGTGCTTCCGGGTGCCGGTGCCCGATGTCATGTTCCAGACGCTGCCGGGGCTGCACTACCTTCAGGCGCGGGGCCGCTACCACCTGTCGGTCGGCCGGTACCACGCGGCGCTCGGCGACTTCCATGCCTGCCGGGACCTGATGGCCGCGTGGGGCCTCGACGTCTCGGCCTCGCTGTCGTGGCGGGTGTACGCGGCCGAGGCCCTGATCGAGCTCGACAGCCCGGCGCAGGCCCGGGAGTTGCTGGCGGAGGAGCTGGCCCGACAGGACGACGGCAACGGCGGCAACCCGTGGCTCAGGAAGCGTTCGCTGCAGCTGCTCGACCGGCTGGGGAACCCGCGGCCGTCCGACTCACCCGCGGCCGCCCCGGGACGGGGCACGCCGGAGGAGAGGGGTCAGGAGGGGCTGAGCAAGGCCGAACAGCGGGTGGCGCTGCTGGCCTCGCAGGGCTGCACGAACCGGGAGATCGCAGCCCGGCTCTTCGTCACGGCGAGCACGGTCGAGCAGCATCTGACCCGCGCGTACCAGAAGTTGGGGGTACGGGGCCGGACCGGTCTGCCCGCGGTGCTGGGCCGGGTGGCGGCCGGGCGGCCCGCCGACTCGTAGCCGGGCGGGCGTCCGGCAGGCAGGCCACCGGGCGGACGTCCGCGGTGCACCGGTGCGCCGGCCAGGCGGAGCCGGGCGTAGACCGACGGGGCCGGGCCGAGACCGACGGGGCCGGTCCCGCCGCTCCGGCGTGGCGCCGTCAGGCGAGCCTGGCCGGGGCGGGGGTGCGGTGGAACCCCTGCCCGCTCTTGCGGCCGAGGCAGCCGCGGGCCACCAGTTGCTCCAGCAGCAGGGGCGGGGCGTAGCTGCCGTCGGGAAACTCCTCGTCGAGGCGCCGCAGGATCGCCAGGGACACATCCAGGCCGATGGTGTCCAGCAGCGCGAAGGGACCCATGGGGTGGCCGAGCCCCCGTGCGACAGCGGCGTCGATCCGCTCGATGTCGGCGTCGTGTGCGTCACGTCCGTCGAGCAGCCGGACGGCATCGGTGAGGTACGGGAAGAGCAGGTGGTTCACGATGAACCCGGCCCGGTCGGCGCACGGGACCACGGTCTTGCCGAGCCGCTCGCAGAAGACGCGGGCGGTGGCCGCGGCCGGCGCTCCGGTCCGCGCGGTGGTCACCAGCTCCACCAGCCTCATGACCGGTGCCGGATTGAAGAAGTGCAGGCCGAGGACGTCCTCGGGGCGACCGGCGGCCTCCGCACAGGCGGCGACCGACAGGCTGGAGGTGGTGGTGGCCAGCAGGGCACCCGGCCTGCACAGCCCCCCGAGGGTGGCGAACAGCCGCCTCTTGAGCGCGAGGTCCTCTGCCGTTGCCTCGATCACCAGATCGCACTCCGCCAGCTCCGCCTGCCGGTCACCCGTGTCGAGCAGGCCGAGGGCGGTGCGCTTCTGCCGCGGGTCGATCCGGCCCCTGCGTACGGACGCGGTCAGCGATGCCTCCACCGCCTCGCGAGCGGCGTCGGCCTGCGCGGTTCCGCGCGCCACCAGGACGGTGCGGAAGCCGGCGACGGCGACGGTCTCCGCAATGCCCCGGGCCATGGTGCCCGAGCCCAGAACGCCCACCCGCCGGATGCCGTCGGATGCCGCCGGGGCGTCCGTGGGAGGCGCCGGGGAGCCGAGCGGGCGGCCCAGTTCGTCGTACACGTAGAACCCACGGCCCGTCTTGCGGCCCAGCAGGCCGCTGCGAGCCATCGACTCCAGCAGCGCGGCCGGGCGGTACGCCTCCTCCCCCGTCCGGGCCAGCAGCCCGGCCAGCCCGGCGCGCACGGTGTCCAGCCCGATCTCGTCGAGGAGTTGCAGCGGCCCCTCGGCCAGCCCGCAGCCCAGCCGCATCGCCGTGTCGACGGCCTCCTGCCCGGCGTACCCCTGCTCGAGCACCCGGACCGCGCGGTTGAGGTACGCGTACAGCATCGCGGTGGCGGCCGCGCCGGGCCGGGCCCCGATGGGCGCGGCCGCAAGCCCGAGCCCGTCGAGCAGGTCGTCCAGCGCGGCGACGGCGTCGTCGCTGCTCATGGCGGTGGACAGGGGCTCGACCGCGGCGCCGGGGGCGGGCGGGCGCAGCATCCGCAGCCCGAGCGTGCGGGCGGGCCGGCCGGACGCGATCGCCAGGTGCGGCAGCGACAGCGAGGCCGACGTCCCGACCAGAACGGTGCGGTCCAGGCAGACGGCGTGCAGCCGACGCAGCACCTCGGTCTTGACGGCCAGGTCGTCCGGTACTGCCTCCACGACCACGTCGGCCCGCACCAGGGCGACGGTGTCGTTGGTGAGGGTGTAGCCGCCGGACCGGCCGGCGCCGCTTGCCGTGCGGGCCCTCATCCGCCGTTCCACCCGCGCCAGTACGTCGGGGTGCTGGTCGACACCGATGACCTCGTACCCTGCGGTGTGCAGCAGGGTGAGCAGGGGCCGGCCGACGGAGCCGAGCCCGACGACGCCCACGACGGATGAGTGGCGCGGCATGACCTCGCTGTGTTCCTTCTCTGCGGCGGATTGCGGGGACGGGCTCAGCGTCCGGAGGTCCGGAAGCGGTTGATGGCGTCGAGGTGCTCGGCGCGCATCTCGTCGTCGCGCACGCCCAGGCCCTCCTCGGGTGCCAGGCAGAGCACGCCGACC
>NZ_JBFAMM010000009.1:0-34801 GCF_040656535.1 Streptomyces sp. NPDC049887
GTCGCAATCCACACCGAACCCGGAAGGCCCTCACCCGTTCAAGATCCCTCAGCCGAGATCTGGATCACCCGTCCACAACCTCCCCGGACAGAACACCTAGACGAGCCGTCGCCACGACCAGGTCGTCGCGATCTCGAGGGGGTCGATCGGCGTGACCAGGCGCGGGTGCGTGTTGAGGCCGTTCGGCGGGCCGGACTGCGGCTCGACGCAGACCGCCTCCTCCTGCTCGTCGTAGACGACCACCCACTCGGTCCGGCTCTTCACCGTCAGTTCCAGCTGTTCCGGCCAGGTGAGGGTGGCGTCGACACCGTCCTCCATGCCGAAGCAGTCGTCCCAGGGGCCGGGCGTCGGCCCGATCCGCCGGCCGGTGGGCAGGTGGTCGGAGCCGCGCTCCTCCTGCCAGTCGGCGATGAAGTCGAGCCGGACCCCCTTGGCATCGGGGAAGGCGTGGCGCTGGAACCACGGGTGCCAGCCCGCCTGGGCGGGGAACGAGTCGCCGTACGTCTCGACACCGAGCTGGAGCGTCAGCGAGTCCTCGCTCAGCTCGAACGTCTGGGTGACGAGCCCCGTGTACGGCCAGGGTTCGCCGAGTTCGTAGGTGAAGACGGCCTCGGTGGGGCCGGTGCGGGCGGTCCGCCACGCGGTGTCCCTGCCGGTGCCGTGGATGGCGTGCGGCGGGGCGTTGACGGGCAGCTGGTGCTCCACGCCGCCGTTGCGGAAGCGGCCGTTCTCGGTGCGGCCGCACCAGGGAACCATCGGGAAGCAGCCGTATCGCTCGCCCTGCCGCAGCATCTCGGTGCCCGCGATGCGCAAGCTGCTGATGCGGCAGCCGTTGCGCGGAGTGACGGTCAACTCGACGTCGCCGGCGGTGAGCCGGACGTTCTCTTCGCTACTCACACCCCGACCCTACTGGCGGACGGCCGGAGGCGCCCGTGTCGTATGGGCCGGTCGAGGGCCCTCGGCTACCTGCGGCGGCGCAGTGCCCGTCCGACGACGACGGCGGAGGCGATGGCGAGCGCGGCGGCGGGGGCGACCCAGCGCAGCGTGTTACCGGCGGAGGTGGGCTGGGGTGCCGGAACGGGTGCATACCGGCCGCGCGGCGGCGCGTGGTCCACCTCCTCCGCACTGCGGCCGATCATCGTCCGGCGGGCGTGGGCCGCTTCGGCGGGCGGTTCGTCGTCCTCGCCGAACACCTCGTCCGCCAGGGGGTCCAACGACGAGGGGGGCACATCGACCCCGAACAGGGGCGCGTTCTCGTCCTCGTCTTCCGCCGCGCCCTCGAGCGCTCCGCCGGCCTCGGGCGAAGCCTCCGCCGAGTCAGCGCCCGGGGCGGGCGACGCGCTACCGGCCGTCGCGCCCGGCCGTCCGGCCTCGTCGGCCCCGCCGGCCGCCGCGTCGGCATCGGCGTCACCGCCGGCGTCGGCGACCGGGGCGGTCCTGTCGGCCGCGCCGGAGTCGCTCACGGGTGCGGCTGCGGCCGCGGACGGGCTGCCGGACCCGTCCGGACCGGCATCTGCCGCGTCCTCGTCCGCTGTGGCCGCCCCGCGCGTCTCGTCCTCGGTCGTGGCGCCCAGGGACGACGCGAAACGGTCGAGCAGCCGGATCGCCGCCTGTTCCGCGGTTCCGGGGGCCGCCTCGGCGAGACGACCGTCCGCATGGGCCGTTCCGGTGAAGAGGAGCGCGGTACCGCCCTCCGCCTCGGCGAGCCGCAGGGCCAGGGCCAGCTTGGCCGAACCGTGGCCACGGGCCTCCGTGCCCTCGCCCTCGACGGCGAAGCCGCCGTCCCGTTCGGACATCCGGAGCGCACCCCGGTAGGTGATCGTGTGACCGCCCACACGGACCTTCAGGCGGCCCGCGAGCGGGCCCGCCGAGGCGTCTGCGTCCTGCTGGAACCCCGGGACGCACCGGGCGACCCGCGCGGGGTCGGCCAGCGTCCGCCGAAGCCTGTCTGCCGGTACCGGAACGAACACCTCATGCTCCATGGGAACCGAGCCTACTCAGCCCCGGCCCGACGGGAGCCCTTCTGTGCGGAACCGGCACAGTCCGCGGCCCTCACTCGGCGTACCGCGGGCGCAGCAGCGTCGACGGTGGAACGTCCCGGGGACGCTCGTCCTCGACGCCGAGCACCCCGGGCCCGAGGGCCGGCGGGGCGCCCCGCGCCCCGGGGACCGCGAGGACGAAGCCGCGGTCGGGGCGGCCCGGCGCACGGTAGGGCCGGGTCGTGAAGCCCGCGGCACGGATCGTGGACTCGACCGTCCAGTACGCGTGCGGGTGCGCCCCCACCGCGCCCGCGTGCACGGCGAGCCGTCCGCCGTCCGCGAGAACCCCCGCGGCGAGGCCGTAGAACTCCTGCGAGTACAGCTTGGTGCTGGGGGTGACGCCCGGGTCGGGCAGGTCCGAGACCACCACGTCGTACGTGTGACAGGGGGCCGTGGCGCCCCTCAGCCAGCGGAAGGCGTCCGCGTACACGACCTCGAGCCGAGGGTCCCGGTACACATGGCCGTTCAGCGCGGAGAGCGCCGGATCCGTGCGCGCCAGCCGCACCATCCCCGGGTCGAGTTCGACCACGGTGACCGAGCGCACCCCCGGGTGGCGCAGCACCTCGCGCGCCGCCATTCCGTCGCCGCCGCCGAGGATCAGCACTCGCGCGTGCGGGCCCCGGCGCATCGCGGGACCCACCAGCGCCCGGTGGTGCCGGTCTCCGTCCCCGCCGCTCATCTGCAGCCTGCCGTCCAGGAACAGGTCGACCGGACCGTCCTCCGCGCCGGTGAGGACGACCTCCTGCACCCCGGTGTCCACGGCCACCCGCACCGGCTCGCCGTACACGGCCCGCCGCGCCGCCGCCTCGAAGTCGGCGACGAGCACCGTGGCGGTGGCCAGCACGGCCAGGACGGCCAGATTGGCCCCGAGCAGCCACCACCTCGACCGTGGCGAGATGTCCCGCCGGAACAGCCACAGCACCAGCGCCCCGCCCGCCACCGCGTTCACCGCGCCCGTGAGCAGCGCACCGGTCAGCTGGCCGACCCAGGGCAGCAGCAGGAACGGGAATGCGAGTCCGCCGACGAGCGCGCCCACGTAGTCCGCCGCGAAGAGGTCGGCGACCGTGCCCGCGGCGTCCTCCTCGCGCCGGCCGCCGCGCCGGGACGCCCGCTGGATCAGGCTCATCAGCAGCGGGATCTCGGCGCCGATCAGCACCCCGATCGCGAGCGAGAAGGCCACCAGCGCGTACCGGGCCTCGCCGAGCCAGGCGAACGCCGCGTACAGCACGAGGGCCGAGCAGCCGCCGATCAGCGCGAGGGCCGCCTCCACCAGTCCGAAGCCGACGGCGGCGTGGCAGCGCAGCCGCTTGGCGAGGAGCGAGCCGACACCCATCGCGAAGACCATGACGGAGAGGACGACGGACGCCTGGGTGACGGAGTCGCCGATCAGGTACGAGGCGAGGGCGACCAGTTCCAGCTCGTACACCAGACCGCAGGCGGCGCAGACGAAGACCACGAGGAGGACGAGGAACCGGCCCGCGTCCGGACGGACGGGCGGTGGCCGCACCCCGCCCCGCACCGGTGCTGACACAGGCTGGTCGATCATGCCGTAACGCTACGTCAGTCACCCATCCCGAACCGTCACCCACACGGGTGCAACTGCCCCGAAATGCCGTGGTGACGGTTGGGATCAGCGCCGGACGGGCACGCGCGCGCCGACATGGGTGCGGGTCACGACCAACTGCCCCTCCTGCGGGTACGCGTGCCAGGTCCGCCACCGCATCTGGCCCTCCACCTGCTGGGCGACCATCGCCGTGAACGCGTGCGGCGAGCCGGGAAAGGTGCCGGCCAGCCCGTGCGGATGGTCCGCCACCAGTGCCAGCAACTCCTGCGCACGCCCCGCGAACGAGCGCTCGGACAGCGTCTCGACGCGCGCGGCGAACTCGTACTCCCAGTGCCCGAGCCGCCGCGCCACCCCCAGGGGCAGCGGCGTGCTGCGGCCGGGCATGCACGCCACCGTCTCGGAGCAGGTGCCGTGCTCCCCTTCGAGCAGCACCTGGTGCGAAGCGCCCAGAAGTCTCAACTGCAGCTTGGTTCCCGCCAGTTCCAGATCGAGCTCGGCCAGCGCGGGCAGCGGCTCCCGACCTAGTGCCCAGGCCAGATCGGCCGCGCGGGTGTCGGTGTAGGAGGTCTTCAGGGTCGTGAGCATGGGTCGGCTCCGCAAAACACGCGTGACGGGTGGACCGGGGCGCCCCGGAGGCAGCACAGGGATGGTGGGGGATCTGCCGACTCGGGTCCACAGACGGTCCGAGGGCTGGATGTTCTCAACAGCGAGGGAACCATGAAGTGCGCGGCGTCCACAGTGCTTTTACCCAACTTGACGTGCATTCCATCCCCTGGGGGGCCTTACGGTTCAACTGTTCAACAGAAACCCATGGAGGAAGTGCACAACAACGGCGGATAAGTGCATCGCCCGTCAACAGGAAGGCGCCCGGCGGCAGTTCGCTCCGACCGGGCGCCCCCGGTCCGGCGGGCCGGGCTGCCCCGTGTCAGCCGCCCCGCCGTCGTACGGGTGGTGGTCAGTTGCCGCCTCCGCAGCCACCGCCACCCCCACCGCCACCGCCACCGCCACCGCCACCGCACGAGGACCCTCCGCCACAGGACGAGCCCCCGCCGCAGGAGGAGCCGTCGGCTCCGCCGGCCCACCAGCTGTTGCCACCACCGCGGCGGGAGCGTCCCCCGCCCCTGCCGTTCGACGCCGCCACCACGAGCCCTATGACGACGATCAGCCCGACGACGATCACGACTCCGATCATTGACCTCACCTTCCTTCGTCCCCCGAAGCGAGGCTGCTTCCGGCGTGCCTGGGGGATGCCCCCGGCCCGCACGGCCCAAAGCGGACTTGAGCTAGTCCAGAGGTTGCGCGCAGGATGGCCGGCATGACAGCTCCAGGACGTGCACCGGGCCCCCGGCCGCTGCTCAACCGCCGCCTCGCCGAGTTCGGAACGACGATCTTCGCCGAGATGTCCGCGCTGGCCGTGCGCACCGGCTCCATCAACCTCGGCCAGGGCTTCCCGGACACCGACGGCCCCGAGGAGGTGCGGGAGGCGGCGGTGCGCGCACTGCGCGACGGCCGCGGCAACCAGTACCCGCCGGGCCCCGGCGTCCCCGAGCTGCGCACCGCGATCGCCGCCCACCAGCGGGACCGGTACGGCCTCGGGTACGACCCCGACACCGAGGTGCTGGTCACCGCCGGCGCCACCGAGGCGATCGCGGCCTCGCTGCTCGCCCTCGTCGAGCCCGGCGACGAGGTGATCGCCCTGGAGCCGTACTACGACTCGTACGCCGCCTGCATCGCCATGGCGGGCGGCACCCGCGTACCCGTCACCCTCCGGCCCAGGGACGGGGCCTACTCGCTGGACCTGGACGAACTCCGCGACACCGTCACCGACCGGACCCGCGTCATCCTGCTGAACACCCCCCACAACCCGACCGGCACCGTCCTCACCCGTGACGAACTCGCGGCCGTCGCGGAGCTGGCGGTCGAACGCGATCTGCTGGTCGTCACCGACGAGGTGTACGAGCACCTGGTCTTCGACGGCGAGCACACACCGATCGCGTCCTTCCCAGGGATGCGCGGGCGCACCGTGACCATCGGCTCGGCGGGCAAGACCTTCTCGTTCACCGGCTGGAAGGTCGGCTGGGTGACCGCCGCCGCGCCACTGGTCACGGCCGTCCGCTCGGCCAAGCAGTTCCTCACGTACGTCTCGTCCGGCCCGTTCCAGTACGCGGTCGCCGAGGCGCTCGCGCTCCCGGCCGCGTACTTCGACGGGCTGCGGGAGGACCTGAGGGCCAAGCGGGACCTGCTGAGCTCGGGGCTCGCGGCGGCCGGCTTCGAGGTGTACCGGCCCGCCGGGACGTACTTCGTCACCACCGACATCCGGCCGCTCGGGGAGTCGGACGGCTTCGCGTTCTGCCGCGCACTGCCGGAGCGCTGCGGGGTCGTGGCGATCCCCAACGCGGTCTTCTACGACCACCGGGAGGCCGGGGCTCCGTTCGTGCGGTTCGCCTTCTGCAAGAGCACCGACGTGCTGGAGGAGGCCGTCTCCCGGCTGAAGGGGCTCGCGCACTGAACTCACGCCGCCGGGCCCGCTCGTAGCGTGCCCACTCGCTTCCCGACACCCCCCTCGCCCGGAGCGCGCCGCGCACGGCCCGCGGCCGTCCTCGCCCCACTCCTCGGCCACGCCCCAACGATGGTGTGCCGCCAGGGACGGACGGCCCACGGATCGATCCCCGTCCCGGCTACCTGCCGGTGCGGGCTCGCCCTGCCCCTGCGGGGCCGGGAGCCGCTGCCGTGCTCAGCGGCTCCGCCCGCGGCCTCCCCCGGCAGCCGGGCGCCCGCGCTTGCGGGCGCGGCCGAGCCGAGCGGCAGGGGTACGCAGTGCCCGGTCCGCCGGCCGAGCCGCCAGGTGCCCGTAGTCCAGCGCCGTCACGGCCATGTACCCGTCCACCGGCAGCCCCTGCTCCCCGGCCCGCCGAACCAGGCGGTCGACCAGCAGCCCGCGCGCCGCCTCGAACTCCTACCCGGCCTCGGGTTCCGACCGCATCCGCATGAGATCTCGTCCACCTGTCTGCAGCAGTCGTTGCCGTCCCGCGCCGTCGCCGAACCGCCGGCAACTCGGCCGAGGACAAGCGGGCCCGCTGCCTCAGGGCAGTACGTGGTGGTCGTCCCGCGATCCACCCGGGCGGCTGCCAGCGGTCGCGCACCGCGCGCGCACCGCCGAAGGTCGGGGTGACCGCACACGCGCGCGCACGGAGGTGCCCCCTGTTCGCCGAGACCTTCGACAAGGCAGCGTCCGCCGACGACCGGTCCCTCTCCCGCCCGCGCGCGGCGCTGCACCGGGCGGCCCCGGCCCTGGGACTGTTCGCGGCCGCGCGGCTGACCGGCATGGTCGTGGTGTCCCTGTGGGCCTGGCACGTCGGCCGGTCGCCCCGGGCGCTGCTCGCCACCTCGTGGGACTCCAAGTGGTACGTCGGCATCGCCGCGAACGGCTACGGCCGCACGGTGTACTGGCCGGACGGAGCCGTCCAGTCCGATCTCGCTTTCTTCCCGCTCTACCCGGGGCTGATCCGGGCCGTCACGTCCGTGCTGCCGGTCACGGGAGGCACCGCGGGACTGGCGCTGTCGTGGGCCGCGGCGGGCGCCGCGGCATGGGGCATCTACGCGGTCGTCGAGCGGCTCCACGGCCGCGGGCTCGCGACCCTCGTCGTGCTGCTGTGGGGGCTGCTGCCGCACGCGGTCGTCCTGACCATGGCCTACACCGAGCCGCTGCTCACGGCGTTCGCCGCCTGGTCGCTGTACGCGCTGGTGACCGGCCGCTGGTTGTGGGCCGGATCGCTGGCCGGGCTCGCCGGGCTGACCCGGCCCAACGGCATCGCGGTCGCCGCGGCCGTCTGCGCGGTGGCCTGCTGCGAGCTGTGGAGACGGCGGGGCACGAGGGGCGGCCGGGCGCCCGTCTGGGCCGCCGCCGCACTGGCGCCCGCGGGCTGGCTGGGCTACGTGCTGTGGGTCGGGGTGCGCAAGGGCGATGTGCTCGGCGGCTACTTCGCCGTGCAGAGCGGCTGGACCTCGCGCTTCGACCTGGGCCTCGGGTCGCTGAAGGTCATCCGCAGCATGGTGACCGCACCGACGTTCTTCGGTTTCCCCATGGCGCTGGTGATCGCGGGGACCGGGGTCCTGCTCTTCGTCCTCTTCGTGCTGGACCGGCCGCCGCTGCCGCTGCTGGTGTACACGGGGGTACTGGTGCTGATCACGGTCGGCGGTTCCGGCTTCTTCGAGTCCAAGCCGCGCTTTCTGCTGCCGGCGTTCCCGCTGCTGCTGCCGCTGGCCGCCGCACTGACGAGAGCCCGGCCCAGGGCGGCGATCACGGTGATCGCCGCCCTGGCCGGGCTCTCCTTCTGCTACGGGACGTACCTCACCGTGGCCCCGACGGCGCTGTGAACCCCGCGGGGTGCGTCGCACCGCCGCGGTGCCCTTCTCGTAGGGGCGCTCGGACCGCCGGTCCGCTCAGGCGTCGTCGGCGGGCTTCTCGTCCGCCGGCTCCCCGGCCGGGGTGAGGCCGAGCTGCTCCACCAGCCACTTGTCGAACTCGATCGCCGCGCGCACCCAGCTGACCGTCGACGAGACGAAGTGCTCGAGGCTGACGCCCGTGCCGATCAGCATCTGGGCCTCGCCGATGAGGCGGACGGTCGTGGGCTGCCCCTCCTCCTCGTGGGTGTGCGTGTAGACCTTCGGCCACAGCGTGCGGCGGTTCCAGTCGTCGACGGCGTCGAGGACCTGGGCCTTGTCCTCGAGCGCGTGGGGGCGGTCGTAGAACGTCCGCACCGAGAAGACCTGCTGCTCGTTCTCGCCGCGGAACATGAAGTACGTGCGGAACTCCTCCCACGGCGCCGCGAGGTCACCCTCGTCGTCGACGACGTACTTCAGCTCCATCTGGTCGAGGAGCTGCTTGACCAGGTCCTGGTCGGGGACGACCGGGCCCGCCGGTCCTGACGCGGCCTGAGGCTGGGGCTGGCCCCCGAAGTTCGGAATCGAGGACGGGTCGATGCTCACCGGGTGTTTCCCTTCGTACGGATACGGCCATCCTCCCCCATCCCGGGCGGGGGCTGGCAACCCCCACCCGGGCGTGGCTCACTGCGCCGGACCCACGATCAGGCCGCCGTCGGCGCGGTCGACACGGACCGTGTCGCCGTCCTTCACCTCACCGGCGAGGATCTCCTTGGCGAGCCGGTCGCCGATCGCCGTCTGGACCAGCCGGCGCAGCGGTCGGGCACCGTAGGCCGGGTCGTTGCCCTCCTCGGCCAGCCACTCCAGGGCCTCGGGGGTGACGTCCAGGGTGAGCCGGCGTTCGGCGAGCCGCTTGGCGAGCCGTGCGATCTGGAGCTCGGCGATGTGCGCCAGCTCCTCCTTGTCCAGGGCCGAGAAAACGACGAGATCGTCCAGCCGGTTCAGGAACTCCGGCTTGAACGAGGCCCGTACGACCTCCAGGACCTGCTGCTTCTTCTCCTCCGCGCCGGTGAGGGGATCCACCAGGTACTGGCTGCCGAGGTTGGACGTCAGGATCAGGATGGTGTTGCGGAAGTCCACCGTCCGGCCCTGCCCGTCGGTCAGCCGGCCGTCGTCGAGGACCTGCAACAGGACGTCGAAGACCTCGGGGTGGGCCTTCTCCACCTCGTCGAGCAGCACCACGCTGTACGGGCGTCGGCGGACCGCCTCGGTGAGCTGGCCGCCCTCCTCGTAGCCCACGTACCCGGGCGGGGCACCGACGAGCCGGGCCACGCTGTGCTTCTCGCCGTACTCCGACATGTCGATGCGGACCATGGCCCGCTCGTCGTCGAAGAGGAAGTCCGCGAGTGCCTTGGCCAGCTCGGTCTTGCCGACGCCGGTCGGGCCGAGGAAGAGGAACGAGCCCGTGGGACGGTCGGGATCGGCGATACCGGCCCGGGAGCGGCGCACGGCGTCGGACACGGCCTGCACGGCCTCGGCCTGGCCGATCAGCCGCTTGCCCAGCTCCGCCTCCATGCGCAGCAGCTTCCGGGTCTCGCCCTCCAGCAGCCGTCCGGCCGGGATGCCCGTCCAGGAGGCGACGACGTCGGCGATGTCGTCCGGGCCGACCTCCTCCTTGACCATGGTGTCCTTGGCGGCCTCCTGCCTGGCCTCGGCCTCGCTGGCGGCCTCCAGCTCCCGCTCCAGCTCCGGGATCTCCCCGTACAGCAGCTTGGACGCGGTGTCGAAGTCGCCGTCGCGCTGGGCCCGCTCGGCCTGGCCGCGGAGTTCGTCGAGCTTCTCCTTCAGCTCGCCGACGCGGTTGAGTGACTGCTTCTCCTTCTCCCAGCGCGCCGTCAGCCCGCGCAGCTCCTCCTCCTTGTCGGCGAGGTCGCGACGGAGCTTCTCCAGCCGCTGGACGCTCGCCTCGTCGGTCTCCTTGGAGAGCGCGAGTTCCTCCATACGCAGCCGGTCGACGGAGCGCTGCAGCTCGTCGATCTCGACCGGGGAGGAGTCGATCTCCATCCGCAGCCGGGAGGCGGACTCGTCGACGAGGTCGATGGCCTTGTCGGGCAGGAAGCGGGAGGTGATGTAGCGGTCGGAGAGCGTTGCGGCGGCCACCAGGGCGCTGTCCGCGATCTGCACCTTGTGGTGGGCCTCGTAGCGGCCCTTGAGGCCGCGGAGGATGGCGACGGTGTCCTCGACCGTGGGTTCGGCGACCAGCACCTGCTGGAAGCGGCGCTCCAGCGCCGGGTCCTTCTCGATCCGCTCGCGGTACTCGTCGAGCGTCGTGGCGCCGACCATGCGCAGCTCGCCGCGGGCGAGCATCGGCTTCAGCATGTTGCCGGCGTCCATGGCGGAGTCGCCGCCGGCGCCCGCGCCCACGACGGTGTGCAGTTCGTCGATGAAGGTGATGATCCGGCCCTCGCTCTCCTTGATCTCGGAGAGGACGGTCTTGAGCCGCTCCTCGAACTCGCCGCGGTACTTGGCGCCGGCGACCATGGCGCCGAGGTCGAGGGCGACCAGCCGTTTGTCGCGGAGGGACTCCGGCACGTCGCCCTTCACGATGCGCTGGGCGAGTCCCTCGACGACGGCGGTCTTGCCGACGCCGGGCTCACCGATCAGCACGGGGTTGTTCTTGGTGCGGCGGGAGAGCACCTGGACGACCCGGCGGATCTCCTGGTCGCGGCCGATGACGGGATCGAGCTTGCCCTCCCTGGCCGCGGCCGTGAAGTCGGTGCCGAACTTCTCCAGGGCCTTGTACTGACCCTCGGGGTCGGGTGTGGTCACCCGGCGCCCTCCTCGTGCCTTCTCGAACGCTTCCTGCAGCTTCCTCGCGGTGGCGCCCTCCCCGGAGAGCACCTCGGCGGCCCGGCCGCCCTTGGCGGCGACGCCGATCAGGAGGTGCTCGGTGGAGAGGTAGTCGTCCCCGAGCTCCTTGGCCCTCCGGTCGGCGTCGGCGATGACGGCGAGCAGCTCGCGGTTGGGCTGCGGCGGCGCGACGGTCGACCCCGTCACGCTGGGCAGGTCCGCGAGGGCCCGCTCCGCTCCCGACCGTACCGCGGCCTGGTCGGCGTCGGCGGCCGCCAGCAGGTCGGTGATGTTCTCGTTGTCCTGGCCCGCGAGCAGCGCCAGCAGCAGATGCGCGGGGGTCAGGTCGGCGTGTCCCTCGGACACGGCCCGGGTGGTCGCGGCGCTCAGCGCGTCCCGGCTCCTGTTGGTCAGCTCGGCGTCCACGTGCGGCTTCTCCTCCTCGCCTCGACTGCGTATCGCCCTGACTCATCCACGGTACACAAAGTTGAGTCGATTCCGCTCAAGTATCTCCGCGTCCCTGCTCCCCCGATTCGTCGACGCGCACTCCCCCGGGTAGGTTCCGGGGCATGGCCATCGACCCCAGCCACCCCCATGAGTCCTTTCTCGGCTTCTGGCGCGAGTACCACATGTGCACGCTCACCACTCCCCGCCCCGACGGCACTCCGCACGTCGTGGCGGTGGGTGTCACGTACGACCCGGAGGGCGGGGGCAGGGGCGTCGCCCGGGTGATCACCAACAAGAACAGCCGCAAGGTCGCCAACGTGCTGGCCGCCGGACCCGAGGGGGCCGCGGTCGCGGTCTGCCAGGTGGACAAGGGCCGCTGGGCGACCCTCGAGGGCCGCGCCACGGTACGCACGGACCCGGAGGCCGTCGCCGACGCGGTCGCCCGCTACGCGGAGCGCTACGGCCGCACGCCGTCACCGAATCCGGACCGCGTGGTCATCGAGATCGCGCTGACCCGCGCGATGGGCCGGGCCTAGCGCAGGCGCGCCCGGCGCACGGTGCGGCGGCGCCGCCGCCATTCGCGCACAGCACAGCGGCGCCATCGTGTTTCAGGTCCACGATGGCGCCGCTGTGTGGGGGAAGCGCCTGAGCGATCTTGAACGACGGGGGAATCGCTCAGGCACTGCGGGGGGTGGCGGTGGTGGTCTCACGCTCGACCAACTGGTGGTCGCGCTGGTCGAGATTGACGAAGATCATGCCGTACCGGATGGCACAGCGGACGGGGCGTGGGGCCCCGCGGGGCCGGCGAAGGCACCGGTAGGCGCGGACGTCCTCGTCGTCCTCGCGGGCGACGACGATCGGTTCCCCGAAGAGAGTGACCATCAGCGAGTCGCCACGGTGGGGGATTGCCGTGACGAGATCGATGAAGTGCCACCCGGATCGGTAAGCGGTCGCCATCTCCCGCCGGAAGACGCGATCGTCCGGGGGAATGCTCATGCGTCCGCGTCCGCCGGCGCGCTCTCCCAAGTGGGTTCGCCCGGAGACGCGGTCACCGTCGTAGGCGCCGACTCCCACGTCGGCTCACCGCTCGCCGCGAGACCGCCGAGAGCAGCCGCAACGGCTATAGCGCACAGTGCACGAACCATCCTGGTCATGGCCGATCTCCACCTCTATTAATCACTACCTCCCCCCGCGTCTAGAACGATGGCTCACTCCGAACGCCTTCACCAGCGCGGCCAGGCATCATGTTCCTGTAATTCAGGACCCTGAGGGGGGTGCATATGGAGACGAAACAGGGCGATGGGGGAGATAAGCACAGTCACGACGAGCTGTGCGAGGCCGGGAAAAACCTGTATGCGTCCGCTCTGCGCAGTGGCCGCATAGCCCGGTCGGAGGTGACCGACGTCCCGTGCCTGATGGATCTGGGCCTGTTGCGACCCGACCCCGACGACACCGAGTGGCTCCGTCCGGTTCCGCCGTCCATCGCCCTGCACCAACTGATGCACCCCATAGAGCGGGAGATCCAGGAGCGGCGACGACTCACCATCTCACTGGCGGAGTCGTTCGAGCCATTCATGACGCTGAACGCACACGATCCGTCCACGACACGTGCGATCACCGTTCTCGAGGGACTCCACCTCATCAACGCGACGCTGGACCGGGTCGTCGCGGAGTGCCGGGAGGAACTGCTGACGGTGCAGCCGGGCAGCGGCCGGCGACCGGCGACCCTCCAGGAGGGGCTGCGGCGCGTGGGGATGCTCGTCGACCGGGGCGTCTCGATGCGCACGCTGTACCAGCACACGGCACGTCACCACCCGGCCACCATGGCCTACGTGGAGCGGGTCGCCCCCTACGGCGCGGAGTTCCGCACCCTCGAGGAGATCATCGACCGGCTCATCATCGTCGACCGCAAGGTGGCCTTCATCCCGGCCCGCAGCGACCGCAGGGTCGCCCTGGAACTGCGCCACGAGGGTCTCGTGCAGTACCTCGTCGGGGTATTCGAGCAGTTCTGGCTCCACGGCGTCGCCTGGGACGACCAGGTCGTCGCTTACGCCCCCGAACCGGACGGCGTCAGCGGCGTCCAGCGCTCCATCGCGAAACTCCTCGTCGAGGGCCATGTGGACGAGGCCATCGCCCGCCGTCTCGGGATGAACGTCCGCACCTGCCGCGCCCACATCGCCAAGCTCGCCTCCGCCCTCGGCAGCGGCTCGCGGGCCCAACTCGGCTACCTCATCGCCCAGTCGGGGATCCTGGAGCACGATCACTGATCACGGACCGGGCCGACGGCGACCCCGCCGTCCGTCCCCACCGCACCGCGGGCGAAGTGGCCGGATCCGGCCTTCCGCCGGGTCCGCGGCCCGGGACGGACGTGAGGAGGGGCCGGGAAGTCCACACCTCCCGGCCCCTCCTCCGACTCCCGCGCGCCACGGCCCGGCGGGAACGCTCAACCGTCCCGCTTCGGCCGCCACACCACCAATGCGCCCGTCTGCTGTACGTCCTGGTAGGGCACCAGGTCGCGCCGGTACGACGCGTGCACCTGGGCCTCGCGCTGCTGCATGGCCAGCGCCGCGCCCTCGACCGCCGCGGACAGCTCCGCGACCTTGGCCTGCAGCGCCGCCACCTGGTTCTCCAGCTCGATGATGCGTTTGATTCCGGCCAGGTTGATGCCCTCGTCCTGGGACAGGGACTGGACCTGGCGGAGCAGTTCGATGTCCCGGGCCGAATAGCGCCTGCCGCGCCCCGCCGTGCGGTCAGGGGAGACCAGACCGAGGCGGTCGTACTGCCGAAGGGTCTGCGGGTGCAGTCCGGACAGCTGAGCCGCCACCGAGATGACGTACACCGGCGTCTCCTCGGTCAGTTCGTAGGCCCTGCCACCGAATCCGGGCTGTCGACGTCGGCCGTCCATCGCGTCATGCTCCCTTCGCAGCCTGGAACAGTTCTGCCCGCGGGTCGTGACCCTCAGTCGCCCTGCGGTACGCCTCCAGTGCCTCACGCGCCTCGTCACCGAGTTCCGTGGGCACCGAGACCTCCACCGTGACCAGCAGATCGCCCCGGGTGCCGTCCTTGCGGACGGCGCCCTTGCCGCGGGCCCGCATCGTACGGCCGTTCGGCGTACCCGCGGGCAGTTTCAGGGTGACCGGAGGCCCGCCGAGGGTCGGGACCTTCACCTCGCCGCCGAGCGCGGCCTCGGTGAAGGAGACCGGCACCGTGACGGTGAGATTGTCGCCCCTGCGCCCGAAGACCGGGTGCTCCCCGACGTGGACCACCACGTACAGATCGCCCGCCGGGCCGCCGCGCTCGCCCGGTGCGCCCTTGCCCCGCAGCCGGATCCGCTGGCCGTCGCTCACCCCGGCGGGGATGCGGACCTGCATCGTCCGGGACGACTTGGCGCGGCCGCTGCCGTGGCAGACCTCGCAGGGGTTCTCTGCGATCAGCCCGCGACCCTTGCAGTCCACGCACGGGTCGGTCAGCGAGAAGGACCCGCTGCCGCCGCGCGAGACCTGTCCGGTGCCGACGCAGGTCGGGCACACCCGGGGCGTGCCGTTCTTGTCGCCGGTACCCGAACAGGCCTTGCAGGGCTGCTGGCTGGACATCCGCAGCGGGACCGTGGCCCCGTCCACCGCCTCGGTGAAGCTGAGCGTCACCTCGGACTCGATGTCCTGGCCGCGGCGCGGCTGGGTGCGGGGGCCCGTACCGGCTCCGCGGTTGAACAGGCCGCCGAAGACGTCCCCGAGTCCGCCACCGAAGCCGCCGGCTCCGGCGCCCCCGGTCTGGGCGCCCCCGAAGAGGTCGCCCAGGTCGAAGTTGAACGTTCCTCCGGCTCCGGGACCGGCCCGGAAACCACCGTTGCCGAAGAGCGCCCGCGCCTCGTCGTACTCCTTGCGCCGCTTGGGGTCGCCGAGCACGTCGTTGGCCTCGGAGATCTCCTTGAAGCGCTCCTCGGCCTTCGCGTCGCCCTTGTTGGCGTCCGGGTGGTTCTCGCGCGCGAGCTTCCGGTACGCCTTCTTGATCTCCGCGTCGGTGGCGTCCTTGGGGACGCCGAGGACCTTGTAGTAGTCCTTCTCGACGAAGTCCTTCGTGCTCATCGACGTCCCTCCTTCCGGTGCCTGCCGCCTGCGTCAGCCCTCGTCCGGGCCACCGCTCTCCTCGTCGGTCGCCTGCTCGGCCGCCTGCTCCTTGGGCTGGGCCCCCGGCTGCGGCTCGGCCACCGCGACCCGCGCCGGCCGAATGGTCCGCTCGCCGATCCGGTAGCCCGGCTGCAGGATCGCCACACAGGTCGTCTCGGTGACGTCCGGCGCGTAGCTGTGCATCAGGGCCTCGTGGACCGTCGGGTCGAAGGGCTCGCCCTCCTTGCCGAACTGCTGCAGCCCCATCTTGGCGGCGACGGTCTCCAGCGATTCCGCCACCGACTTGAAGCCGCCGACCAGTTCGCCGTGCTCACGGGCCCGGCCGATGTCGTCGAGCACGGGCAGGAGCTCGGTCAGGAGCTGCGCGACCGCGATCTCCTTGACCGTGATCCGGTCCCGCTCCACCCGACGGCGGTAGTTCTGGTACTCGGCCTGCAGCCGCTGCAGGTCCAGCGTGCGCTCGTTGAGCGCGGTCCGGACCTGGTCCAGCTGGGCCGTCAGGCCCGCGTCGGCAGCCGTGCGGGCCGTCTGTGCTGCGTCCCCGGCCTGGGCCGCCCCCTCGTCCGCGGAGGGGGCGGCGGCCTGCGCCGCGTCATCGGGAGTGGCGCCGGAGGGGACGTCGGGCTTCTCCTCGAAACCCGGGGTCTCCTCCGTCATCAGGCAGCGCCACCCTTCTGGTCCTTCTGGTCCTTCTCGTCGTCCACGATCTCGGCGTCGACGACGTCGTCGTCGGCCTTCGCCTGGGAGGCCCCGGCGTCCGCGCCGCCCGCGGCCTGCTGGCCCTGGGCGTCGGCGTACATGGCCTGGCCGAGCTTCTGGGAGACCGCCGCGACCTTCTCGGTGGCGGTGCGGATCTCCGCGGTGTCCTCGCCCTTCAGCTTCTCCTTGAGCTCGTTCACCGCCGTCTCGACCTCGGTCCTGACCTCACCGGGGACCTTTTCCTCGTTGTCCTTGAGGAACTTCTCGGTCTGGTAGACGAGCTGCTCGGCCTGGTTCCGGGTCTCGGCGGCCTCGCGACGGCGGTGGTCCTCCTCCGCGTACTGCTCGGCCTCCTGGCGCATCCGGTCGACCTCGTCCTTCGGCAGCGAGGAGCCGCCGGTGACGGTCATCTTCTGCTCCTTGCCCGTGCCCAGGTCCTTGGCGGTCACATGCATGATGCCGTTGGCGTCGATGTCGAAGGAGACCTCGATCTGCGGGACGCCGCGCGGGGCCGGCGGGAGGCCGGTCAGCTCGAACATGCCGAGCTTCTTGTTGTACGCCGCGATCTCGCGCTCGCCCTGGTAGACCTGGATCTGCACGGACGGCTGGTTGTCCTCGGCCGTCGTGAAGATCTCCGAGCGCTTCGTCGGAATCGTCGTGTTGCGCTCGATGAGCTTGGTCATGATGCCGCCCTTGGTCTCGATACCGAGGGACAGCGGGGTCACGTCGAGGAGCAGGACGTCCTTGACCTCGCCCTTGAGGACACCGGCCTGGAGGGTGGCGCCGATCGCCACGACCTCGTCCGGGTTCACGCCCTTGTTGGCCTCCTTGCCGCCGGTCAGCTCCTTG
Source organism: Streptomyces sp. NPDC049887 (assembly GCF_040656535.1). Classification (NCBI taxonomy): domain Bacteria; kingdom Bacillati; phylum Actinomycetota; class Actinomycetes; order Kitasatosporales; family Streptomycetaceae; genus Streptomyces; species Streptomyces sp. NPDC049887. The sequence continues at coordinate 16,959 of NZ_JBFAMM010000009.1, forward strand.
ACGAGCTCGGCGACGGCCGGCATGCGGGTCGAGCCGCCGACGAGGACCACGTGGTCGATCTCGGACAGCTGGATGCCCGCGTCCTTGATCACGTTGTGGAACGGCGTCTTGCAGCGCTCCAGCAGGTCCGCGGTCAGCTGCTGGAACTGGGCGCGCGTGAGCTTCTCGTCCAGGTGCAGCGGGCCCTCGGCGGACGCCGTGATGTAGGGCAGGTTGATCGTCGTCTCGGTGGAGGACGACAGCTCGATCTTCGCCTTCTCCGCGGCCTCGCGGAGACGCTGGAGAGCCATCTTGTCCTTGGACAGGTCGACGCCGTGACCGCCCGCGAACTGCTTCACCAGGTAGTCGACGACGCGCTGGTCCCAGTCGTCACCACCGAGGTGGTTGTCGCCGTTGGTGGCCTTCACCTCGACGACGCCGTCGCCGATCTCCAGCAGCGAGACGTCGAAGGTGCCGCCACCGAGGTCGAAGACGAGGATCGTCTGGTCGTCCTTGTCGAGGCCGTACGCCAGCGCGGCGGCGGTCGGCTCGTTGACGATGCGCAGGACGTTCAGACCCGCGATCTCACCGGCCTCCTTGGTGGCCTGGCGCTCGGAGTCGTTGAAGTACGCGGGGACGGTGATGACGGCGTCCGTGACCTTCTCGCCCAGGTACGACTCGGCGTCCCGCTTCAGCTTCTGCAGGATGAACGCGGAGATCTGCTGCGGGTTGAAGTTCTTCCCGTCCAGCTCGATCGCCCAGTCGGTGCCCATGTGGCGCTTCACCGAGCGGATCGTCCGGTCCACGTTGGTCACTGCCTGACGCTTGGCGACCTCGCCGACGAGCACCTCACCGTTCTTGGCGAAGGCGACGACGGACGGCGTGGTCCTGGCGCCCTCGGCGTTGGTGATGACGGTGGGCTCACCGCCCTCCAGAACGCTGACGACGGAGTTAGTCGTGCCCAGGTCGATGCCGACCGCACGTGCCATTTCGATTCCTCCAGTGGACTTGAGTGGAACTGGCTCAAGGATGCACCACGGCCTCCACGGCGTCAACAGACCTGAGTCGAGGGGACTCAATTATGGTGCCACCGCTCTTCGCCTGCCCGCCCGGCGCGGCCTGCACACACCCCCACGACCACCGTGCCATCGTTCTGCAAAGTACGCGAAAGGTTCATAGACGCGTCCGACTGGACAGAAACCACCAGGTATCGACTAAGAAAAGACAGAACGGTCAGGTGAGTGCCTTGCGCCCCGTGCAGTCGGTGCGATCGGCCGGACCGGAGGGACCGGCCGGAGCAGCGGGCCCCACGAACCCGGGCCCATGGGCGCCGACCGTGCGACCCCCGGACCCCAAGCGCCTTCTCGATCTGGCCCTCGGCACACTGCTGCTGATCCTCGCCGCGCCGCTGCTGGCCACCGCGGCCTGCTCCCTCGCCCTGCGCCGCCCACCCGGCGGGATCGTCGCACGGGAGCTGAAGACGGGGCGCCACGGATACCCCTTCACCGTCCGCTCACTGCGCACCCGCCGCTGGCGGCTGGATCTGCTCTCCAGACTGCCCCATGTCGTCACCGGCGAGATGTCCCTGGTCGGCCCGGCGGCCCTGGCCCCCGGGGATCCCCGCGCCGCCGCCCCGTGGCGGCAGAGCGTCCGCCCCGGCCTCACCGGCCCCGCGCAGTTGCACAGGCGCTCCACGCTGCCCTGGGACGAACCGGAGCTGCTCGACCAGCACTATGTGGAGCACCATTGGATCGGGCTGGATCTGGCCGTTCTGGCGCGCACGCTTCCGGCCCTGCTCCCGCCTCGCACTCAGGGTGCCCTGAGCGACGCAGATCACCGCCCACCTGGCTACAGTGCGACGGAATAAGTGGGTACGCTCGGCACGGACTGGATAAGTTACCGCTTAGTAAGTGCCGATTCCCCACCTCGCAGGCCCGAGGAGCCCCCAAATGCAACTCGCCGCGATCATCGTGTCGCTGGTCCTGACCGTGGTCGGCGTTGCGCTCATCGCCCGAGCCGTCGCGCAGATCTACCGGTTCGTGAAGCTCGGTCAGCCCGTGCCTGCGGGCAGCCGCACCGACAACCCCAAGGCCCGCACGGTCACCCTGGTCAAGGAGTTCCTCGGCCACACCCGGATGAACCGCTGGGGGATCGTCGGCTTCGCCCACTGGTTCGTCGCGATCGGCTTCCTGACACTGCCGCCGACGCTCGCACAGGCGTACGGCCAGCTGTTCCAGGCCGACTGGACCCTGCCGGTCCTGGGCGGGTTCCTGCCCTTCGAGATGTACATCGAGTTCATCGGCCTGATGACCGTCGTCGGCATCCTCGTGCTCATCGCGATCCGGCTGCTGAACCTGCCGTCCCGCGCGGGCCGCAAGTCGCGCTTCGCCGGCTCCAAGGCCTGGCAGGCGTACTTCGTCGAGTACGTCATCCTGACCATCGGCCTCGCGATCCTCGCCCTCCGCGGACTGGAGGGCGCGATCCACCACGTGGACCACTACGAGGCCGCGTACTTCGTCTCGTACCCGCTGGTCCTGGCCTTCGACGGGCTGAGCGTCCCCACCCTGCAGACGCTGGTCTACTTCACCGCCATGATCAAGATCGGTGTGTCGCTGATCTGGATGATCACGGTGTCGCTGAACACCAACATGGGTGTGGCCTGGCACCGCTTCCTGGGCTTCCCCAACATCTGGTTCAAGCGCAACGCCACCGGCGAGACCGCGCTGGGCGCCCTGCAGCCGATGACCTCGGGCGGCAAGGAGATCGACTTCGAGGACCCGGGCGAGGACGACGTCTTCGGCGTCTCCCAGGTCGAGCAGTTCTCCTGGAAGGGCATCCTCGACTTCTCCACCTGCACCGAGTGCGGCCGCTGCCAGTCGCAGTGCCCCGCCTGGAACACCGGCAAGCCGCTGTCCCCGAAGCTGCTGATCATGTCGCTGCGCGACCACGCGCACGCCAAGGCCCCCTACCTGCTGGCCGGCGGCGGCAAGAGCATGGAGGGCGAGGAGAAGGCGTCCGAGGAGCAGCTGAAGGACGTCCCGGCCGCCGCGCTGGCCGAGGCCGAGCGGCCGCTGATCGGCACCGCCGAGGAGAACGGCGTCATCGACCCGGACGTGCTGTGGTCCTGCACCACCTGCGGCGCGTGCGTCGAGCAGTGCCCGGTCGACATCGAGCACATCGACCACATCGTCGACATGCGCCGCTACCAGGTGATGATCGAGTCCTCCTTCCCGTCCGAGGCGGGCACGATGCTCAAGAACCTGGAGAAGAAGGGCAACCCCTGGGGCCTGGCAAAGAAGCAGCGCGTCGAGTGGACCAAGGAGGTCGACTTCGAGGTCCCGATCGTCGGCAAGGACGTCGAGGACCTCACCGAGGTCGAGTACCTGTACTGGGTCGGTTGCGCCGGCGCCCTGGAGGACCGGGCCAAGAAGACCACCAAGGCCTTCGCCGAGCTGCTGCACATGGCCGGCGTCAAGTTCGCGATCATGGGCGGGGACGAGAAGTGCACCGGTGACTCCGCCCGCCGCCTCGGCAACGAGCCCCTGTTCCAGCAGCTCGGCCAGGAGAACGTGGCCATGCTGAACATGGCTTTCGGGGAGTCCCTCGGCGAGGACGGGGAGGTGGACGAGTCCACCAGGAAGCCGAAGGCCGCCAAGAAGATCGTCGCCACCTGCCCGCACTGCTTCAACACCATCGCCAACGAGTACCCGCAGCTCGGCGGCGAGTTCGAGGTCATCCACCACACCCAGCTGCTCCAGCACCTCATCGACGAGGGCAAGCTGATCCCGGTGACCCCGGTCGAGGGCCTGATCACGTACCACGACCCCTGCTACCTGGGCCGCCACAACAAGGTCTACACGCCCCCGCGCGAGATCATGGACAAGGTGCCCGGCCTGCGCCAGCAGGAGATGCACCGCCACAAGGAGCGCGGCTTCTGCTGCGGCGCCGGCGGCGCCCGCATGTGGATGGAGGAGCGGATCGGCAAGCGCATCAACACCGAACGCGTCGACGAGGCCCTGTCCCTCAACCCGGACATCGTCTCCACCGCCTGCCCGTTCTGCCTGGTCATGCTGTCCGACTCGGTCAACGGCAAGAAGGGCGAGGGCAAGGCCAAGGAGTCCCTCCAGGTCGTCGACGTGGCCCAGCTGCTGCTCGACTCGGTGAAGGCCCCGGCCGACCCGGGCGACGACGGCGACGGCGGCGCGGACGACACGGCACCGGCCGACTCGCCGGACCCGGAACCGGAACCCGTGAAGTAGTCGTCCGCAAGGACGAGCAGCGAGCGGCCGGATCTGCCTCGGGGGCAGGACCGGCCGCTTCTGCGGTTCCCGGCGCCGTGGCACCGGGCCGCTGCCGGCCCGGTGGAACTGCCGACCCCGCGACCATTGGCCCATGCACCTGACAGGGGCATGATGATGCAACCCGGGTCGAGGTACCCGGGTTCCGGCACAGCGGATGGACGAACGGGAGTGGTGCCGTCGTGGTACGTCCACTGCGCAACGCCGCGCTGACGGGCGCGGTCGCGCTGCTGTTGCTGGCGCCCCTGGCAGGCTGCCGCCTCGTCGCACCCTCCCGGCCCGGGCCGGAACGCCCGGCCGAACCCCGCCCGGCCACGCCGCGGGCCCTCGCGGGCAAGGCGGCGCCCCCGGCCCTCCCGGTCCCGCACGGCGACGGGAGCCGCGTACCGGAGGACTTCAACGGGGACGGCCACCGCGACCTCGTCCTCGACGACCTGGTCAAGGCGCCCGGCGCGGGCCGCGACGACGACGCGGGCATCGGCATCGTCTACGGCACCGGCGGCGGTACCGCAGCCACCTCCACCGCGAAGGGGCCCGTCTCCCCGGCCGTGCGCCAACTGCTGTCGCCGCGCGCAAACGGCGCCCCCGTCGCCGGCACCCTGCCCGCCGCCTTCGACGCCGCCGCCGCGTGCGACCTGGACGGGGACGGCTTCAGCGACCTGGTCGTCGCCACGGACCCCCCGTACGACGGCACCGGACGCCCGCCCGTACCCCTGCAGCTGCTCTTCGGCGGCCCGTCCGGGCTCACCGGCAGGGCGGTCGTCCTGCGGATCCCCGAGCGGGCCCGGTACGGGAACGAATGGCCCGACCACCCCGTCTGCGGCGACTTCGACGGCGACGGCGCCCAGGACCTCGCAGTGACCGCGAGCGAGGGCCGGGTGAGCTTCCTGCGCGGCCCCTTCGGGCGCACCGGTGCGCCGAGTGCAGCCGCGGCCGCAGCCCCGGGCGCGGGTCCCGTGCTCGCCGCCCCCACACCGCGGCCGGACACGAACGGCGACGGCTACGACGACCTCGTCCACGCCACCGGCCCCCTGGCCCCCGGCGCGAAGGCGGAAGGCACGCTCCTGCTCGGCGGCCCCGGCGGCCCCGGCCGGCCCGGCGGTCCGTACACGTTCAAGGCCGTGCCGCTGCCGCCCGCGCCCGCGCTCCCGGCCGGCGAGACCTCTCCCGTCACCGAGCTGCTCCGCCGCGCGGACTTCGACGGGGACGGACACGCGGAGCTCGTCACCCGTACGCACCGGGGAGAGAGCTCGGACGTGATCGCCGTCCACCCGGGCGCGGGGGACCGGGACCGGCCCCTGGTCACGTTCAGCACCTCGGTGTTCCTGGATTGAGGGGCGGCGAAGGAGGCGCGGCCGAGCCGGAACACGGCCGGCGCGGACCCGGAGCCGGAGGCCCGGGCAGTCGCGGCGCCCGAAGGCCGCACACGGCCCGGGACGGAGGTCACCGACGCTCGGGAGCCGGAGCACCGCCCTCCGGGAGAGTGACGTGGGCGGTCGCGGGGGGCCGCCGGGTCCCTGGCCTCCCCCGTGCGGACCTTCGCAAGCACCCGGGATCCCCCTAGGGGATGTCACAGCTCGGCCGCAAAGGTCCCCCGGATACCCGGCCCCGGACACCGGACACAGCCGGACCGGGTACGTTCGAATGCGTGGCTGGATTCAGGATCGGACGCGGCCGGGACAACAACCGCACCCCGCAACAACAACCGCAGCAGGCGCCCCCGTCGCCCTACGGACAGCAGTACGGCCCCGGAGGAGGCCAGGCGGCGCCCTCGTACCCCCCGCAGCAGCAGTGGCCCCGCAGAGGCGGCGGACACGGAGGGCAGGGCGGACAGGGCTACTCGCACGGGCACGGGCAGCCGTACGGCGAGCCCGAGTACTTCGGCGACCCCTACCAGCAGCAGCACCAGCAGCAGGGCGGTCACCGGGGCGGCGGACACGGCGCCGACCCGTACGCCGACAACCCCGGCCACACCCGGGCCTTCAGCGTCGGCGAGGACCCGTACGGCGACGGCTCGACGTACCACGCAGGCGCCGCACCCGTCCCCTCCGGCCCGCGCCTGCACTGGAAGGAACTGCTGAGCGGGATCGTGCTGCGCCCCGGCCCGACCTTCCTGCAGATGCGGGACTACCCGGTCTGGGGCCCGGCGCTGAGCGTCACGTTCCTCTACGGCCTGCTCGCGATCTTCGGATTCGACCAGACGCGCGACGAGGCGATCAACGCGCCGTTCGCGAGCGCCCTGACGTCCGTGATCATCACGGGTGTGGGCTTCGTGCTCGGCGGTCTGATCCTCGGCGCGGTCACCCACACCCTGGCCCGCCAACTCGGCGGCGACGGAGCGTGGCAGCCGACGGTGGGCCTCTCGATGCTGATCATGTCCCTCACGGACGCCCCGAGGCTTCTCGTCGCCCTCTTCCTCGGCGGCGAGAACTCGCTGGTGCAGGTGGTGGGCTGGGCGACCTGGCTGGCGGCTGCCGCGCTGTTCACCTCGATGGTGAGCAAGTCGCACGACCTGCCGTGGCCGAAGGCGCTGGGAGCCTCGGCACTCCAGCTGATCGCGCTGCTCGCGATCATCAAGCTCGGCACGATCTGACCGACCACCGGGACACGGACGGACCACGACCGAGGCCCCTGCCGTACGCGGCAGGGGCCTCGGTGTGCCAAAGGGACCTCGTCGGCGCACTCGGGATGCGCTCGGGGGCGGGTGCGCGAAGGCGGTCAGGCGTCCAGGACCTGGCCGCTGCGCCGCACGAGCGGCTTCTCGACGCTCCACGGGAAGTTGATCCAGTCATCCGTGCGCTTCCAGACGTACTCGCACTTCACCAACGACTGCGGCTTCTCGTAGATGACTGCCGACCGCACCTCGGCCACATGGTCCACGCAGAAGTCGTGGACGAGTTTCAGCGTCTTGCCGGTGTCCGCGACGTCGTCGGCGATCAGGACCCTCTTGTCGGAGAAGTCGATCGCGTTCGGGACGGGCGCGAGCATGACCGGCATCTCGAGCGTCGTGCCGACGCCGGTGTAGAACTCCACGTTGACCAGGTGGATGTTCTTGCAGTCCAACGCGTACGCCAGCCCGCCGGCGACGAAGACCCCGCCGCGCGCGATCGACAGGACGAGGTCCGGCTCGAAGCCGTCGTCCGCGATCGTCTGCGCGAGTTCACGGACCGCGACCCCGAACTTCTCGTACGTCAGGTTCTCGCGTGCCTCACTCATTGCGTACCGGCCCTCACACCTGCGTCCGATGGAAGTTCATGAACGACCGCGAGGCCGTCGGCCCCCGCTGCCCCTGGTAGCGGGACCCGTACTTCTCGGAACCGTACGAGTGCTCCGCCGGCGTGCTCAGCCGGAACATGCACAGCTGCCCGATCTTCATGCCCGGCCAGAGCTTGATCGGCAGGGTGGCCAGGTTGGACAGTTCCAGCGTGACGTGCCCGGAGAACCCGGGGTCGATGAAGCCGGCCGTGGAATGCGTGACCAGACCGAGCCGGCCGAGCGAGCTCTTGCCCTCCAGCCGGGAGGCGATGTCGTCGGGCAGGGTGATGACCTCGTACGTCGACGCCAGCACGAACTCGCCGGGGTGCAGGATGAACGCCTCGTCGCCCTCCGGCTCCACCAGCCGTGTCAGGTCCGCCTGCTCGACGGCGGGGTCGATGTGCGGGTAGCGGTGGTTCTCGAACACCCGGAAGTAGCGGTCGAGCCGCACGTCGATGCTCGAGGGCTGCACCATCGAATCGTCGAACGGGTCGATGCGCACCCGTCCCGCGTCGATCTCGGCCCGAATGTCCTTGTCTGAGAGAAGCACGCCCCGAGGATACGCAGAGCGCGCGGGCCCGCCCCAATCGGGCGGAGCCCGCGCGCCTCACTCCCTCTCGCGTCGGCCGAGTCGGCGTCCCGCCCAGCCGGGCCATCCCGGCCTGCCACCGCTGCAGCACCCCCGGCGTTCCGCCGATGCGCGGGCTGAGCCGCCTCGCGCGAGGCAGGCCGCACGGGCCCGCCTCGCGCCCGTCAGCGGCTCTGCAGCACGACGGGGACGGCCTGCCGCAACCGTGCGCATCGGGGACAGCGGATGAGCCGCCCGGGCCCGATCCGGCCGGCACCGAGCTGCTGCATCGGGAACGACGAAGTGGTGAAGACGTGCCCTTCGGCACAGCGGACTACGGTGCGCGAGAGTGAACCGCCTTGATCCATCGAGTGCTTCGAGTCCATCGGCTGCATCAAGTCCCTTCCCCGACAAGCTGGATGAGACAGCCACATTAGGGGATCAACAGGACAGCAGCCCACGCGGCACTCCGCCGCCAAAGGTACGCCCCAACGCCTCCACGTCGCAGCCACATCGGGCACCGCACGGAGGGCCGCGGACCTCACTGGCGGACACTTCGACCGGCGACCGGCGGTCCACGTTCGTCGGCGGCCGTGGGGGGCGCGGGGGCGCGGGGAGGGCACCGACGGACAACCGGTGGGCGCGACCGGCGGCCCAACGGCCGGAAATACACGGAAAGCCCCTCGGCGCAATACACCGGGGCCCTCGATGGGGTACAGTGTGCAACGCTGCGGCGTTGATCAACCAAGCCGCTTCGCGGGTGTAGTTTAATGGTAGAACATGAGCTTCCCAAGCTCAGAGCGCGGGTTCGATTCCCGTCACCCGCTCCACGACGAAGGCCCAGGTCCTAGACCCGGGCCTTGTCTGTTGTCTGGACCTGTCTAAGCGTCCCGTGCCACATCCGTGCCAGATGGCGTGGAATCCACGGCGCCACGGCGCTGCCGAACGAGCCGGTCGAGGCCGGCCGCGACCTCCCGCTGACGCTCGGCATCCGAGTGCTGATAGATCAGCGCGGCCCGCTCGGTCGACTGGCCGGCCCGCACCATCGTGTCCTTGAGCGTCGCACCGGAGCGCGTCGTCAGCGTGTGCCCGGTGTGCCGAAGGTCGTAGAAGCGGAAGCCGTCGGGGAGACCCACCTTCGTACGAGCGGTACGCCACTTCCGCCCGAACGTGGACCGCCGGAACGGCTTGCCCTTCTCCCCCACGAACAGAAGCCCGTCCGGTCCCTTCTCGGCGTACCAGTCGAGATGCCGTCGAAGATCGGTACGCAGAAAGGCCGGCAGGACGACGAGCCGCCTTCCCGCATCCGACTTGGTCGGCCCCTCGGCCCGCTTCCCGGTGGTCAACTCCGGCGCGGCCTGCCGAACACGGATCGTCAGGCCGTCCAGGTCCACGTCCTTGCGGCGTAGCTCGGCCTGCTCCTCCGGGCGGAGCGGACCATACGCGCCGAGGTAGACCATCAGCCGCCAGCGAGGACCGAGGGCGTCGGCGAGCGCGTCCACCTGGTCGACGGTGGCGACGGGCCGTTCGGCCGCGGTCTCCTTTCCCGCACCCCGGATACGGCACGGGTTGCGCCGGATCAGCTCGTCCTCCACGGCCGTCTCCAGGATGGCCTTCAGCAGGCGATAGCTCTTGGCGACGGTGGTCGCCGCCCCGGTCGAGTCGAGCCGTTCCGAGCGCCAGGAGCGCACACGCGGAGCCGTGATCTCGTCGAGGTCCAGGCCCTCGAAGGCGGGCAGGACGTGCAGCCGGAGGAGCCGCCGGTACAGCTCGTCGGTGGTCGGGGACAGCCGCCGTTCCTTGACCCACAGGAGCGCGTACTCCGCGAAGTCGACCGCTCCGGCGTCCGGGTCCTGCCAGTCACCTCGGCGGATCTCGGTCCGCTTCTCGGCGAGCCAGTCGTCAGCATCGCGCACGGTCGCGAAGGTGTCGGGCGCCGGCCGCATGACACCGTCCGGGCCCGGATACCGAGCCTGATACCGCCCCGAAGGCAGCTTCCGCACCGCCCCGAATGCCCGCCGCTTGCCCTTCCTGTTGGCCATCAGGCAGCCCTCCCGTACCGAACGCGCCGCCGGCGGATGGGCTGGACGGTATTGCCGTCGATGTAGGCGTTCAGCGCGCTCTCCGCGATCCGCACGTGACGCCCGATCTTGACGAAGGCGATCCGGCGTTCGGCGATGAGCCGCCGCGGGAAGCGGACGGTGGTGCCGAGGCGTTCGGCGGCTTGCTCGACGGTCAGCAGGAGGTCACTCACGACCGGTCTCCTTCCAAGGCGAGTGCTTCACGAGCGGTTTGGCGGTTGAGCTGGATGTCTCTGGCGATGGAGGCGGCGAGTACGGATTCGCCCGGGGTGTGGCCCTGTCCGGCGAATCGCCAGTCGGCGAGGACGAGGACGGTGGGGTCCTGGTCCGGGTCGGGCAGGCCGAGTTCGTCGCGTTGCTGGGCGGCGCGGTAGTCGGCGCGGATCTGGCGGAGGGCGCCGAGGGTGGTCGAGTAGCGGCGGGACTTGCTGGAGAAGTGGCCGCGGAAGCCGAGCATGTGGGCCCAGGCCCTCAGCCGCCGGTCGGGGTACGCGGCGTCGAGGTCGAAGCACGCTTCGATGAGGCGGCGCGGGTGGTCGGGGACCTCGAGGAGGACCAGGACCTCACGATTGCCGATGCGGCGGTCCACGGTGCCGGTCGTCTCGGCGGCCTTGGTGGCGTACTTGGCGACGTAGGAGGCGACGGCCTGTTCGGTGATGGCGGTGCCGGCCTCGAAGGCGCGGATGGGCCGGATGTCGAGCTGGGTGCCCCAGCGCAGTGTGCGGGCGGGGTGGCCGTCGGCGGCCGGGACGGTGATGGTCGTGTAGGAGTGCGCGGCGGCGGCGTGGATGGCGTCGGTGAGCAGCTGCACGGTGGCCCAGGACGGCGGCGGGGAGTCGGGGCCGTCCGGTCCGTCGAGGCGTACGACGGCGTGGAAGTGGACGGCGCCGCGCTTCTGGAACTCGGCGACCTTGCCGTAGGAGACCCGGGCGCATTCCTTGAGTTCGCGCTGCGTGATGCCGGCGCGGGCGGCGATCTCGCGGCGCAGCCGGTTGGTGAAGCGCTGCCAGAGCTCCCCGGCGTGGTTGTTGAAGAGGACCGCCGCGGCGTAGTCGTAGGTGGCCGGGTCGAGTGGCGTGCCGAGTGCGTCGTCGTCCGCCGGGTGCTGGAGGCCGCAGCGGCAGCGGCCGGAGTCGGGGCGGTTGTGGACGCGGCCGAACGACGGTGCGGTGAGCGTGGCAAAGACCCGGGGATGGTCGCGGACGGTGGTGGGGACGTCCTTGTCCTGGTCGCCCGTGAGCCCGGCGCGGATCAGGTGGTAGGTGTCGGCGGCGTACATCCAGGCGCAGGCCGGGCAGCGGGACGCGCGGCGGTTGCCGCAGGCGACGCGAAGCCGACCGTCAGGCTCGGTGTCGGTGGAGTAGCGGTGCAGGGTGTCGCCGGTGGTCTTGTCCTTGGTGAGGGTCCAGCCGGACAGGTGGATGGGGTTGGCGCAGCCGCCGGTGCGGCGGATCTGGTCGCGCCAGCGGTCGAAGCCGGTGGACCCGGCCACCCGCAGCAGGTCGCCGAGGGTGGCCAGGTCCAGGCCCGCGATGGTCGCGGTGTGGGTCACAGCTATCGCCTGCCCCAACGTCGCTTCTGCGGCGTGCTCGCGTCACTGCTGGTCGGGCCGGACACGGCGCCGGTGGAGCGTGTCGGACGCCCCCTGTCGGCGTCATGGACGCTGTGGGCCTTCTCGGTCTTCTTCATTCGGTCGTACTCGCCGTCGATGCCGTCGTAGTGGAGACGGTCGACGCCGAGGCTCCAGCGGCGGGGCATCAGGCGGTCACCTCCTGCTCGCGCACGAGACGGGCGGTGCCGGCGCCCTTGCAGGCCGGGCAGTCGACGCGGAGGGTGTTGCGGTTGCCGTGGCCATCGCGGGTGCCGGTGTCGATAGCGACAGCGGCGAAGCCGTCGCAGTCCCGGCAGACGCGTGTCCGGGCAGGGTTGGGCTGGGACATGATGGTGGTCCTTTCGATTGCGGTTGGAAGGGGCCGGACCGTCCGGGCGGCGGCGATGCTTGGCGGCTTGTGCGCCGCCCGGAGGCCGGTCAGTGCGTGGCTGTGGTTCAGCGCGCGAGGGTGCGGGTCCCGCGGCGGCCGGCCTTGCCCTTGATCTCGTACATGGCGGCGTCGGCGGCGGAGAGCGCGTCGGAGAGGCTTCGCAGGGGCAGGTCCGCGACGCGGGATGCCCCGGTGGACACGTAGAGCGGGATGCGTACTCCGGCGTGGGCGAGCGGTTCGTGGAGGAGGTCGACGAGACGGTCGATGTCCTCGGTGCCGGCGGAACGGACGACGGCGACGAACTCGTCTCCGCCGAAGCGACCCGCGATCCCGTGTCGGCCGCACCAGGCGGTGAGGCGAGCGGCGATGGCGGTCAGTGCCGCGTCTCCGGCGGCGTGGCCGTGGGTGTCGTTGAGGTGCTTGAAGTCGTCGACGTCCAGGAGCAGGACGACGGCGTTGCGGTGGCGGCGGAGGATGCGTTCGGCCCGGACGGTCCATCCGGCGCGGGTGCGCAGGCCGGTGAGCGGGTCGCGGCGGGCGGTGGCAAGTCGGTGGGTGAGGTAGCCGGAGTGTGCGGCCCAGCCGACCAGCGGCAGGGATAAGGCGAGCGCTTGGGTGTCCACGGTTGTCCCTTCGTTGCGGTTGGAAGAGGTGCGTGGGCCGTCCGGGCGGTGGCGATGCTTGGCGGCTTGTGGCACCGCCCGGAGGCCGGTCAGCAGCGGAATTCCTGGCGGAGCATGCGGACCAGGACCAGGAGGACGACGCCGCTGATGGAGAGCGCGAGGCCGGTGATGGCCACGGCCAGGAGCATGGAGACGAGGACCGCGCCGACGGCGACGACGCCGGTGACCGTGGCGGCCGGGTTGGCGCGGGCCTGGTCGACGAGGCCGGGTCGGTTCGAGGCCGCCGGTGCGGCGGGACGTTCGGCCGGGACGGGCGCGGGGGCGATGCGGTTGGTGAGCGCGTCGTAGGTGTCGGAGGGCGGGTATTTGGGCTTGAACACGGGCCGGGTCCTTTCCGGGTGGTTACTTGGCGAGCGGGTCGATGACCGGGGCGAGGAGGCTGTCGGCGAGGAGGTAGCCGCCGAGGAGGAGCACGGCGACGAGCCACCAGGGCGGGCGGACGAGCTTGATGCCGAGGGCGCCGACGACGATCAGCGCGAGCCAGAGCGGTACGTCCATGACGTGATCTCCTGTGTGGTCAGCGGGGGTTGCAGCGGTGGGTACGGGCGGCCAGCTCGGCGGCGGCGCGGTTGAGGTAGTCGGCCGACCAGTCGCAGCCGGGTGCGGTGCAGGCGGCGGCGTGAGCCTCGCGGCCCTGCCGGTCGCGGTGGGTTCCGATCTGGACGGGGCCGATGCGGTCGACGTCCCAGAAGCGGTTGCGCGGCATGGGGTTCACCTCCTCTCAGGCGAGTCGGGCGGCGATGGCGTCGGCCATCGGGGCGGGGACGCCTAGCCGGGAGCGCAGGGTGTCGGCGTCGATGTCGCGTCCGGTCGCCGAGCGGTGTGAGTCGGCGAGCTTCCGGGCGTGGGCGATCAGGGCGGGCGGTACCGCGGGGCCGGCGGCCGGGAGCTCCGGAGCCGAAGCGGGCTCGGGCTCGGGAACCTCCGCCCGTACGACCTCGGGTGCCATGTCCTCCTGGGCGACGGGCTCGGGCGCGGGCCGTGTGGCTTCCGGGCTGTGCACGAGGAGCGTGCCGCCGAGGAACGCGAGCGCCGGCCAACCGGCGACGAGGATGCGCAGCCAGTCCGGCACGTCGTTCAGGTCGAGCAGCCCGGCCGTCGCGACGTTCGCCCCGAGGGAGGCCGCGAGGGCGACGGCGAACCAGGTCCAGGCAGCCCCTCGCGACGCGCCCGCGTCCCTCAGCGTCCGGAGCCGACGCCAGGCGGCGACGAGCAGGAGGTCCACGGAGACCGGGTAGGCCCATGCCTTCCAGCCGTGCTGTCCGGCGGCCTCTGCCAGGTCGTGCAGGTGGGAGAAGGACAGGGCCCCGGCGATCACGGCTTGCACGAGGACGGCGTCGAGTCGGAGCGATGGGCGCATGGCGTCAGTCCTTGTCGGCGACCAGGTCGAAGGCCAGGGCGGGGACCGCGGGACGGAAGCCGGCCAGGCCGGGCAGGTCGGGTGTCAGGTCCGCGTGCTCGGTGCATGTGGCCACCGCGTCGGCGAGTTCGGTGAACGGACTGCGGACGAGGGACCAGCCGCCCGAGGAGTCGCCCGCGACGGCCACGCCGCGCTGTTCCGGCGCTATGGCGGTGGCGGCCAGGACGGCGAGCGGGCTGATGTCCCCGAGCGCCATCTTGGCGGTGGTCTCGTCGTTCACCCGGTGCGAGATCCGGCCTGTGAGCTGGGCGCGAAGTGCCGTTGCGCCCTTGCCGAGTTCGGCGCCGAAGCGCTGTCCGCAGACCTCCAGGTAGAGGCCGGCGGCGCGGCCGAGCTGGGCGAGGCGAACGAGCTGGGTGACCATCTGGTCTCGGCGCTTCTCGTCGGCGGAGCAGGCCGTGAGGAACAGCTCCGCCACCTCGTCGACGAAGACGACCACCGGGACTGGCCGCATGTCCTCCGGCAGTCCCCAGATGTCCGAGGTGATGGACTCCACCGGGCCGGGTCCGAGCCGCTGCACGCTCCGGATCAGCTCGTATCGCTCGGTCATCTCCGCCACCAGGGCGTCAAGCAGCTCGGCGGCCTCTTCCGGCGTGCAGGCGAGGGCGGACAACCGCGGGGCGAAGGGGGCGAGTTCGACGCCCCACTTGCAGTCGATACCGACGAGCGCGACGGGCTGCGGCGCGAGGCCGGCCAACAGGCCCCGCAGGTAGACCGACTTCCCCGACAGCGTTGCGCCCATCACCAACTCATGGGGCACCGTGCGGAAGTCCCGTGTGTGGACCGCACCATCGGAGCGCACGGCCACCGGGATGCTCAGCAGCTCCGGACGAGCCGTCTTCGGCATCACGACCTTGCGGAGCACGTCGTACCCGACGACCTTGACCTGAAGCCACCCCGGGGTGAGTGCCGAGACGTGCACCGCGTAGGCCCGCCAGGAGTGGCGCAGCCGCTCGGTGGCCGTCTCGAAGTCGTGGACCTCCTGCCCGGGCTGCATCCGGATCTGTAAGATCAGGCCACTCGCGGTGAACCGGATACGAGCCAGGCGGGGCACCCTGCGGGCGGCCGTGCGGTTCGTCGTCGCGGCGACGGCGAGGCGGAACCGGGACGGGGGCTCGGTGAGCCCGCACGCCTCCATAACGGAGCGGTATGTGACCACGATCCGGACCAGCTTGGCGGGGGCGCCGACCGCGTACCAGTACCAGGCGGGGCGCCGGCGCCGCAGGACGAGCAGTCCGACGGCCACCAGCAGCAGGGCCAGGTAGATCAGGAACTCTCGGGCGCTCATGAGTCAGCCCGCCAGCGCAGTCACGGCAGCGGCGCGGAAGGTGATTCCGTGCTTCTTCTTGCCGTCGAACTCGTTCTCCCACGGCCGTGCCACCAGCCCGGACAGCGCCACCGGCGTGCCCGTGACGAGTTCACCGGAGAGATCTGCCTCAGCCACGGTCACCGTGACCAGGTCGGCGTTGCCGTTCGCGACGAACAGCACGTCCACCGTCATCAGGGAGCCACCGGTCTCGGCGTCCACGGCGATCACGCCGTTCTTCCTGTCCTTCATCTTCGGCTGCGGGGGCTGGGCCACCATCGCGGTCACGCCGCTCATGTCCACGGGGATCACACGCACGTCAAAGACTCCTAGAGCCGTGAGGCACCCCCGATGGGTACCTCTCTAGAGATGTCTCTAGTGAAGCGAAAGAGAGCGCCGGCGTCAACAGATCTCTAGAGATGTGTCGGATGGGGCGACTGGGGAACGCGAGCAGCCCTATGCGCGAGCACGGCCGATGACCCGTAGGGTGTCTAGAGAAGAGGAGGAGTGGAGAAACATGGCCAACCAGGGAAGCGGCCGCCAGCCGAAGTACCAGCGGATCGCGGATGCACTGAAGGCTGCGATCCAGGCCGGCGAATACGCCCCCGGTGACCGGCTACCTGGCGAGAACGACCTCATGGTCGAGTACGAGGTGGCCCGCATGACCGCCCGCCAGGCCTTGAGCGTGCTGCAGAACGAAGGAATCGCCGAGGCTCGCAAGGGTGCCGGCGTCTTCGTCCGCGCGTTCAAGCCGCTGCGCCGACGCGGTATCCAGCGCTTGGCTCAAGAGCAGTGGGGCTCCGGACGATCCATCTGGTCGGCCGACATCGAGGACCGATCCCTAACCGTCGACCAGGTCGACGTCCGCGAGGAAGCTGCGACAGAGCGAGTTGCCGGAGCTCTCGACGTCCCATCGGGCTCACTCGTGTGCGTACGCAGCCGCCGATTCGTACTCGATGGCAAACCCGTCCTGATCGCGACGTCCTACCTTCCGTCAGAGGTCGTCGAGGGGTCCGCCATCACCCAGGAGGACACAGGCCCCGGTGGTACGTACGCCCGCCTCGCTGAACTCGGCTACAAGCCGGTGCACTTCCGCGAGGAGATCCGTTGCCGGATGCCGTCCGCCGGAGAAGCGGAGCGACTGTCGCTGTCCATGGGGACGCCCGTGATCCTCATCGTCCGCACCGCGTTCGCCGAGGAGGGTCGGGCCGTAGAGGTCAATGAGATGACACTCGACTCCGCGTCGTACGTGCTCGAATACGACTTCGATGCCTGATCAGACAAGGTCCGAAGGGCCGGTGAAGCACTCTGTCTCCGTCGCGGGCGCCGTGGTCCGCGACGATGGCCAACTCCTCGCGATCCGGCGGGCCGACACCGGGGCCTGGGAGCTCCCGGGCGGGATCCTGGAGTTGGAGGAGACACCGGAGGCCGGCGCACGCCGTGAAGTCTTCGAGGAGACAGGCATCCACGTCGAGGTCAGGGAACTGACCGGCGTCTACAAGAACATGACACGGGGCATCGTCGCCCTGGTCTTCCGCTGCACGCCTTCCGGGGGCACCGAGCGCACCTCCGACGAGTCGACGGCAGTCGAATGGCTCACGCCGGAGGAAGTCGCCGAGCGGATGCCCGCGGTCTACGCGGTACGCCTGCTCGACGCCCTGGACGGCGAGGGCAGCCCGCATGTCCGCAGCCACGACGGACGCCAACTCCTCACGGCGCAGTGATGATCGAGCCCCAGCACAAGATGAGCCGCGCCGAAGCGATCCCGCTCGTGCAGCGTCTTCTGGACGCCGATACAGCCGACGAGGCTGAGCACTCCGAGATCCTGAACGCCCTGCAGCGCGGACTGGTATGCCCTCACATCAGCGACTACATCTACTGGGACACCGACCCGGAGCCGAGCGCGGCGAACATCGTCGATCGAGCCCTCACATACAGCCCGATCGCTCTCTGAGGCGCGGCGCGGTAAGAGTTTCTCTACTCGATCAAGGCGCATCCGCCGCGCACAGCGCGGCGTCGCGCGGCCCGGCGGCTCGGGCCGCGCTCCTAATGGCGCGGTAAGACGCTGGGTGGTTTTCCGTCCGGGGTCTTTGGGCGGGTCGGCATGTGGTGATCCGTAGCCGCTCCTGAGGCCTGACCTCTCAAGACAGAGCCGGCCTCACATGCCTGCCCGCCCGGTGAAGCAGCGCCGGGGGTGGTGGGGGGGCGGGGAGGTGCAAACGAGATACACCCCGCCCGCCCCCCCCCCCCCCCCCCCCCCCCCCCACACCA
>NZ_JBFAMM010000009.1:34811-260474 GCF_040656535.1 Streptomyces sp. NPDC049887
GGCCGGTCCGCGCTCATGCCTTCGTCCCGCGCGGACCGGCCCCACCACCCCCGCTCGCACACAATCAGCGGCATCGTGGACTCTCGTGGTCCAAGCCCCCGCCAGGGAACACCTCTCACCGCTCGGCGAACGCCCCAGTTCCGCAGCTGACCGAGACCCCTGACGACCGCTGGGATTGCGAACGGCTAATCGGATGACGGGCCCCGAGCCCTGCCATTAGGGAGACGCGCAACCCCGCCACGGCGACGACCTCACACCACTGCCACCCACCCGAGGACACCCCTATGACCAGCGTGTTCTGCGGCATCGACTGGGCCACCGACCACCACGACATCGCACTGCTCGACGAGGCCGGCACCCTCCTGGACAAGCTCCGCATCGACGACACCCCGGAGGGCCTGGGCCAGCTCCTGCAGCTGCTGGCCCAGCACGGCGACAGCCCAGAGAACCCGATCCCGGTCGCCATCGAAACCTCCCACGGACTCCTGGTCGCCTGCTTACGCGCCACCGGCAGAGCCATCTACGTGATCAACCCGCTCACAGCGGCCCGCTACCGCGACCGCTACGCCCTCAGCCGCAAGAAGTCCGACCACCTCGACGCCAAGGTCCTGGCCCACATCTTGCGCACCGACCCCGCCGAACACCGCCCCCTGCCCGCGGACAGCCACCTCGCCCAGGCCATCACCGTCCTGGCCCGAGCCCACCAGGACGCCGTCTGGGACCGCGTCCAAACCGGTAACCGGCTGCGCTCCCACCTGCGCGAGTACTTCCCCGGCTTCCTACCCGTCTTCCGCCACTTCCGCGAAGGCCTCGCCTCACCCGTCACCCGCACCCTGCTCGCCGCAGCCCCCACCCCCACCCAGGCCGCCCAGCTCACCCGCCCGCAACTGCGAGCGATCCTGAAGAAGGCCGGACGCCAACGCGAGATCACCGGAGAAGTCGAACGTCTCCATGCCCTGCTCCGCGAACCACAGATGCACCAACCACCCCTGATCGAGCAGGCCATGGGCACCAAGACGCTGGCTCTGCTGCAGCAATTCGACGCGGCCTGCGCCAGCGCCGACGACCTGGAAACAGCCACCACCACGGCATTCGCCACCCACGAGGACGCCGAGATCATCGCCAGCTTCCCAGGCCTTGGCGCTCTGACCGGAGCCCGAATCCTGGCCGAACTCGGCGACGACCACACCCGCTTCACCACTCCACGTGCACTGAAGGCCTACGCCGGCTCCGCCCCCATCACCCGGTCCTCCGGACGCAAGACCACCGTCCTGGCCAGGCACATCAAGAACCAGCGTCTCGCCTCGGCCGGCTACATCTGGGCCTTCGCCGCCCTCACCGCATCCCCCGGAGCACGCGCCCACTACGACCGCCGCCGCGCAGCCGAGGACCGACACGTCGCAGCCCAGCGCAACCTCTTCAACCGCCTACTCGGATGCCTGCACCACTGCCTCACCCACCGCACCCCCTACGACGAGGAGACCGCCTTCCCCAACACCGCTTGACTGATCAACCGCATCGGATGTCTGTCTCCGCCCCGCTCCGGGCCCCGGCTCCGCCGGCCGCGCGGCTGGAGCGAGCACACCTGATGCCGTGGACGGTAGCCCGCTGTGGCTGGGACCGGTCGGCTCCACGGCTTTAGGCAGCCACCATGGGGCGAGCCTCGAAGATCGGGGCCCACATCGGGCTATTGCGGGCAGGTCCAGAGACTGCCCGATTCGCTGACCAGCGTACGGGCCCCAATCTCTCGCCCCATGGCAGCTCCAGCCCAAAGCCGTTCCGCCGACCTCACTTTGTGTTCAAGCCAGCATGTCGTCCAAGCGCTTCTAGATCAAGCACAGGCGATCGCCGCAACTCGTCCCTAAAAAGAGTGCTTTTCAGTTTCTTGAGCGTATTCGCCTTGCCGCTCAGCCTGAATGTCCACTGACCGTCCTCAAGATCAAGTACATGCAATCCTCGCTTCAAGCGCACGTCTGAGTACTGACTCAGATCGAGAATATACGCCTCATACTTCACTCCCTGACGGTGCTGATCAGAGAGCGTAGCCTGAATCAGGTGCGCGAACCGGAGATCAACAAGGCGGGCGAGAGTTTCATATGCACGATGTGACTTCTGAGCGACATCGACCCGGAAGTAGGTGTACCCCTCACCCCGGACATACGAGGAGAGATAATCGAGGGCCGAAGTAAGGGGAGAAGCGCTGTCCGCAGAAACATCCTGCTCCAGATCCCTCAACTTCCCTCGCGCTGCCTTGCCGGCGGCATCCGCGACATCTTCTTGCCCAACCTCACGAGCGTTAGTGCGAGATCTAGCCGCCACAATGGAAGAGGCGAACAGGTTTAGATAGTCCCTAGGGACTCCACCTGAACCGAGAATAAGCCTGCCAAGCGCCGCACTGCGGGTGATGCTCGACGGCTTAGCAATTCCCACAGTTTCAGTGTAGTTCTTGAGCACGGACTCCAGAAACTTCTGCGTGGCTCCGGGATCCTCCAAGGTTACGTCGAGATCAATCTTCGACGCATCGTGTGGAATCTCAACGCCGATTCGAGATGATGGCTCGAAAGGCCGTGTCAGGCGTTCGATGCTAGTAACCTTCAGCCATCCATCACAGTCGCGCAGCATACTGGCCAGGTAGTCAAGCAAGTGAGGCTGCGACGAAATAGGGAAAAGATAGAAGTCGTCGAGATAGAGGTAGAGGCGGACGATACCTGCCCGCAGAACTGTTCGCAATGCCTTGTTCAAATCGGCAATTGTTTCACCGAGTACCGCATCCCCGCCGGTGGCTCGGAGAGACGCCACTATTTCGCTGAGCTCCTTCAGGCGAGCGAAAGACTCACCCTGAGAAGTACCTGCGTACTGAGACAACGAGGTCAGCACACTTTCGGCGATCGTAAGGAAAGCGGTAGAGGCACTCATCAGCCGTAGGGTATGAGCATTAACCCAGGCTGTGACATGCCCATCCCTCTCGGCGAGACGCTTTGCCTCCAGAAGGAGTGCTGTCTTCCCTACGCCACGACGGCCGTATACGAGATGGTGGCGTGACGCTCCAATAGCGGCGAGGCTTGCTCGCGGGTCTTCCATGTACTTGAGACTGGGAAGTGCGTCAGACGTGCGCGACCTAGCTTCCAATAGCTGGATCAGTTGATCAACCTTAGAAGAAGCCAGGGTACTGTTCGACGTGGGAGTCCGGGGCTTTTCGACCTCGGTACGATGCGGCCTAAAGGTGACGACAAGTGACTCGTTTTCCGTTTCGTGGACGGAATTTAGTTCCTGCTCAATAGTTCCAGCCAGACTCTGAGCTGCGGCTATCGAGTCTTCGACCACCCAAACGAGGAACCACCGTTCACCCGGGAATGCCCTTTCCTCGACGCGCACAATGGAGATATCCGCATCGTTGAGCACCCGAGCGATACGCGATACATAATCGCTTGCCGACATCAGATATATCCGTTCGATAGAGCGAAAGCTTCACACATCTGGACGAAGTTCGCTGCCGTTGCAGAAAGCGCCCGGGCGTCGCCCTCCCAATCCGATTCTTTGATTGGGTAGACGTCGTAGTCAGCCTGGTTCCGCAGCAGGCGGGCATCTACGAGTTCAGCCTCACGCGCGGTCGGGCTATCGATGTTTGCCGGAAGTCTTCGCGGCAAGACATTGTGGCGCTCGTGATCATCGCCCTTGGTTTCTGCGAAAGTTATAGCACGAGCGGCCTGATACATTGCGTAGTAGAACCGGCTGATGGCAGATCTGTATTGCGACGTAAAGAGAAGGGCATCACCGGCTCGGAGGTGCCCACCCGCTAGAAGCAGGCGATCTGAGACGACCTGTTGCAGCAGCTGAGTCGTGGGGAAAGGATACTTACTTCCGCTAGTTGGAAGAGCGGAGATCGTCGCACTCTTGCTGGTGGAAATATGCAACAGCATTTGATCGGCAAGCGTGACTGTCGGCATGTAATCTGCGCTACCCCCCTGCGTAACCCTCGCCAGGGTCGCAAGGATAGTCGGCCATGACTCTCCGCACTAGCCAAACGCATCGACGTGCGCCCGCGCACACTCGATAGTTTCGACGCGCGCCTTCCCTGCCGACAGGAGCTGAGCCACGGTTCCTAGAGCTTCACGTACTGCGTGGCGAGACCGGAGGGGGAGGCAGCGTGGCGAAGTGTGGCGCCCCGACCAAGGCGGGTAGACGGTGCCAGCGAACCGTAGTGACCGGAACATCCCGGTGCCCGGTTCACCAGGGGCCTTGGTCCGCGTACGGTACGGCGCAGCGCAAGGAGAAGGAAGCCAAGGAGAAGAAGCGCAAGATCCGGAAGAAGCGGTAGCCCTGGCTGACATCCACGGGTGACATCAACAGCACCGGGCATGGGCACCATGCACGGTTCGGCACGTCCGACCCGACCGCGCGCTGACGCCACCGGGCCTCACTTGGATCGAACCTACAAAGCAGGTGTCAGCGGCAGCTCGCGTGCCAGATGCGTGCCAGAACGAGCGGTCAGCCACGGTCAACCGCGGGACGACAGAACGCTTCGCCGCAGTGGTCATCCAAGGACTCCGTCCTGCTCAGCGGCCCGATGGTGCCGATCCAGTCGGTGATTCCCAAGCTCAGAGCGCGGGTTCGATTCCCGTCACCCGCTCCAAAGAGAAGCCCCAGGCCATCGGCCCGGGGCTTTGTTGTTGTCTAGCACTCCAGCTGTAGATGACAATCATGCCTTGCCCGCGGCTTGGCGGCCGTAGTGGCTGGCGCGGGAACGGGCTTGGTGACGGCTCCGCCAGTGGGACCATCCGAGCCAGTGCCCGGCCTCATGGATGGGCCGGGCGATGAGGGCGATGAAGAGGTGCTGGATTTCCTTGCAGGTCAGCGAGGTCAGATCCTTGGGACCTGGGCGGAGGCGGTGCTCGTCGGCGCGGACAACTGCCAGGCCCGCTTGGGGAGCTTTTTGGCCAGGGTGTCCGCGCAGAACTTCCCCGCCCCGGCGGCGACCTCGTGGGTGCGGGCCACCGCGAGCGCGTATCCGGTGGCCAGGCCCTCCAGGGCGGCGCGAAGTGCGGGTTGCCGCCGTAGACCTCGTCCCCGGCCACCCAGGGGGCCCGGTGGCCGGAGTCCAGGAAGCGGGTGATCATGCGGGTGGCCAGCTCGGGCTTTGTGGCGAAGACGGTGTCCTGGTCGAGTCCGGCGGCCCGGCAGCGGTCGGGCTGCTTGGTCCACGAGCGTGGGGCGTAGAGCTCGAGGTCCACTGCTGCATGTCCTCGCCGGCTTGCGTAGGCGAGATAGACGGCGACTTGGGCGTTTGCGGTTCTGCCCGCGGTGCCGGTGCTGCACGCCGACGGTGTGGCTGCCCTTCTTCACATCGCCGGTCTCATCGACCACGAGCACCGCCTGGTCGTCCTGCAGGTGCTCGACCACGTAGTCGCGCAGGTCGTCGCGTACGGCGTCGGCGTCCCACTCGGCGCGGCTGAGCAGGTGCTGCATGGCGTCGGGAGCGGCCTCGCCAGCCCATGCGGCGATGGTCCAGCAGTTCTTCCGAGGCAGGTCGGCGAGCAGTCCCAGGACCAGGTGCCGTATTCGCCGTCGGGGTTCGACCCGGGCGAACCTGCCCGCGATGCGGCCCATCAGACCCTCGAACGCTTCTGCCAGCAGGAGGCTTCTACGCTGTGACCTGTAGTCACAGCGTGAATCGTTTGCCTTCACGCACTTGATGATCAACGGTGACCGCACCTGCCAGTGCCAGCAGGGTGGAACGGCTCGTCGAAGGAGACGCGGTGCTGGGATTGCTGGGCTTCTACGACGAACTCGTCGCCCGACCGGGCCAGCCGAACGGAGCGATTCGCGACGCCGTCCAGCCCGTCGGCGAGCCAGACGAGGCGGACCTGGTGACCTACCTGGACGCCGGGCACGTTCTTATGGACGTCATGGAAGGGGGCCACGACGTCATCACCGGCAGCGGCCATCGACACTCTGCGGGATGCTCGTCCCTGTTGACCGATGGTTCGTGGCTGTGGCGCCAGGACTTCCCGCATTACCTGGAAACCCACCATGTCTCACTGCCCCAGACGTTCCTCGAACACGTCCGAAGTCTGAACTACCAGATGCCCGCCATCGCCGTCGCACAGTTCGCCCCGCACTACGACCAGACCATGCCCCTGGTCGGTTGGGCCTCGGCCGTCCCGTGGCGATCGACGGCGACCATGCTCCTACCCGAACCACGAGCAG
The DNA here is from genome assembly GCF_040656535.1 of Streptomyces sp. NPDC049887. Lineage (NCBI taxonomy): Bacteria > Bacillati > Actinomycetota > Actinomycetes > Kitasatosporales > Streptomycetaceae > Streptomyces > Streptomyces sp. NPDC049887. The sequence goes on from NZ_JBFAMM010000009.1 coordinate 41,019, forward strand.
TGACCAGCAAGGCCCAATTCGACGCGGCGATGCTGGCCCGGGACCGAATCCGACCGCAGGGCAGATGGCACAAGCGGCGCAAGCCACGGAAGGCGTAGGTGCCAGCAGCTCAAGAGCAATCTACAGCTGGAGTACTAGACCGGGTCAGGTGTCGCGTGCCCGTTCCGTGCCCGATGGCTGCTCGTCGGGCAGGTCGGCAGCCTTCTGCCGCTCGGCGCGCACACAGGCGTCGATAGCGCGGCTACTTCTCTCTGCCGCTCCAGGTTGGAATGCTGATAGATCAGCGCGGCCCGCTCGGTCGACTGCCCGGCCCGCACCATCGTGTCCTTGAGCGTCGCACCGGAGCGGGTCGTCAGGGTGTGTCCGGTGTGACGAAGATCGTGGAGGCGGAAGTCGTCGGGAAGACCCGCCTTGGTACGAGCCGTGCGCCCCTTCCAACCGAGGTCGACCGACGGAACGGCTTGCCCTTCTCCCCCACGAACAGGAGTCCGTCCGGGCTTTTCTTCGCTTACCAGACCCAGGCCCTCAGCCGCCTTTCGGATACGCGGCGGCGAGGTCGCAGCACGCTTCGACGAGGCGGCGCGGGTAGTAGTCGGGGACCTCGAGGAGGACCAGGACCTCACGGTTGCCGATGCGGCGGTCCACCGTGCCGGTCATCTCGCGGCCTTGGTCACCTACTTGGCGACACAGGAGGCGACCGCCTGCTCCGTGATGGCGGTGCCGGTTTCGAAGGCGCCGGCAGGTCGGGGCCTTCGTGCGGCCGTCCGAGGGTGCCAACGGTGACAGACGACGACAGCGGCCGACCTTGAACGCGCGGGCCAGAGGTGGGCCGCTGTCGTGTGCGCAGGTCGGCGGCGGACGGGAGAGATCTGGGAGGAGTGGTGGGTGCGGAAGCGGACGGCCAATTAGTCGCGCTTGGGCCAGATCGGTCCCTGGTCGGTCCAGATGACGCCCCTGTTGCGGCACAGGCAGAAGGGGTGGCCGATCGGGTCGGTGTAGACCTGCCAGCCGTAGCCGTCAGGGCCGATGAAGTCCTGCCTGAGCGTCGCGCCGAGGTCGAGGACGCGGCGCTGCTCGGACTCGAACTCGTCCACTTCGAAGTCAAGGTGGAACTGCTTGGGGTGCTCGCTGTCGGGCCACTGCGGAGCGCGATAGTCGTCCACCCGGATGAACGCCAGCTCGATCTCGCCGAACTGGATGCCGGCCCAGTCCTCGGAGCTGCCTTCCTTGATCGGACGGCCCGTCACCTCGGAGTAGAAAGCCGCCAGCTTCAACGTGTCCGGGCAGTCGATGATGAAGTCGGTGAGTCGCAGCATCCCGCGATCCTGTCACAAGCTGCCGCTTCGAACAGGCCCGAACATCGAGGGACGATCCATCGAGGCCCAGAGCGAGTTGGTCGACGTCCACGCCCCACATGATCGGCCTGACAAAGACGGGGCAGGCCGCATCCGATCCTGAGGCGGAGCTAAGTGCCCCCGCCTTACAGCATCGGAGTACAGCAACCACGGTGGCCGCAGCTGCCCTCTGCTCACAGTCACGTTGCTCGCGGTCGATGTGCTGCTGCCACAGCGTCAAGAGCCGGTCGATTTGGATTCATGGAGCGACGGAACGAGTTCCCGAATGCCGGCGCGGATGCCCGCGGGTTCGTCGACGTGTGTTCCGAGCACATCGAACACGACGGCGTCGATCTCTGGCTCTGACATGGAGAGGTCTCCTGGACGAAGCGCGGGCGTGGTGGTGGTGGGACGAACGCGGGGGGGGAAGCCCCACTGATTCCCGGCACGCACCCCGAAACCGAACCGCGACGAGTCCGACGCGGAAGTGGGCTGGGGCGTCGACACCGCCTCGGCATACCGAACCCGCGCGCCGGCGGACCGTGAGCCTCGGGCGTCCCGAATCGCGTCCTCCGGCCCGCCCGCGTGAGTGGTGGTCGCCTCCTCCGGCCCGTGTGAGCGGCGCATGGAAGCATCTCGGCCTCTCACGGCATCGTCGCCGGAGGCCCCATGCCTTCGGTGCGTGTGCACGCCATGGTGGACGCGACAGGCGGCACCGTCGTGTCCTTCTGCCCGTGGGGACGTTTGACTTCTGTGTCGTCGCCGACCGGACGGAGCGGCCGGGAGCGTGAGGGTAGGAGGCTGCACTGAGTCCCCTGAGCTGGCCTGACGCGGTGGAGAAGGCGTTCGGTGTGGTGCTCACCACCGGAGGCCTCACGCTGGCGGTGTCCGGCGGTGCCGCAACCGCAGAGTCCTCACAGGCACCGTATGCCGCCGCGTCAGCGGTGTTGCGGCAGCAACCGATCACCATGTCCGATCTCACGCCTGGCTTCCAACTCGACGGTTCGCCCAATCAGGTGGTGTTCCGCGAGGGAGCCGTGACCCTGAGGGTACGCACACCCGATCGGGACGGTTACAGCGTCAGCGTGCGTGCCGAGAACGCGGCCATGAGGCCGGTCCGCGGTGGCAACCCCGACCGGATCCCGGTTGACCGACTCGCCGTGAGGAAGACGGGGACGGAGCCGTTCCAGCCGCTGAGCAGCAGCTCCGCCGTCACCGTACATGCCCAGTCCACACGTTCCGCTCCGCGGGGAGACGACATCAGCACGGACTACCGCGTGAGCATCCCGTTCGTGCGGTCCGACACCTACCGCGTCATCCTGACCTACACGGCCACCACGCGGTGATGCCGCAGTCGGCAGTGCCTCCTCCTCGATGACGAGTTCCTGATCGGCGCCGCGCTGTGCTCGGACCCTCGGCCGTCGCACCCGTCGGCAACGGGAATTCGCTCGAGGCGCCGGGCAAGGCGCCAGGTGGGTGAAACGCGCTGAGGCCCGCGTCTCCTTCATCGGTCCTCAGGGGAAGGAATGCCTTCTAATTGCGAGAACGACGAGTGAGCCCGAAATACAGGTGGTTGAGCGATGAAGCAGCGGTGGTACCGCCTCAGTGCCAGGCCCCTGGTGGCTGCCGTCCTCCTTGCTGCCGGTGGTCTGACCGCCGCTGCGGGTGACAACCGGGCAGCGCATGCGGACGAAGCGAGCGACACCGTGCAGGCCAACGTGAATGTTGCCTCCGCGATCTCGCTGACCGTGCACACCGAGGCGTTCACCCTCAGCGGTCCGCCGAACACCACGGTCACGGAGCCGAACGCCATTTCCTTCACGGTGACCACGAACAACGCCGGCGGCTACACGGTCGGTGGGCGCTCGACGCAGGCCGCGCTGCAGCCACAGGACCCGGAGAATCCCGACGTGATCCCGATCTCCAGACTCGAATTCCGTCCGAGCGGCGAGACGCTGTGGGTGCCCATGACAACGTCGCACCAGGTCACACGGAACGTGGACGGTCCCTCGGCCCCCGACGGAGACGACTTCTCCACCGACTTCCGCGTGCACATCCCGAACGTGCGCTCGGACTCCTATCGCACCACCCTCATCTACACCGCAGCCACCAAGTAGATGGTCTCGGTCGTCACACTCAGGCGAGCGACGCGTCGAACCCAGCGTCTCGTGGCCACCGCGTTGGCCATCACCCTGATTCCCCTGCTGGCTGCCGCCTCCGAGCCCGGCCGGGCAGCGCCACGGGCCGACGAGCCCATGTCCCTCACCGTATGGCCGGCTCGCACCGTGCTCCCCTCCACCACCCGGAGTCATCACCGCGTCGTCCACGTGGTGAACGGCACCTCGTCCCCCCAGCGCATCGACACGGAGCAGGCCGAGTTCGGCCAGGCCGCCGACGGGCGGATCGACTTCCGCCCCCCGGGACCGCTCTCTGCCGCCTCCTGGGTCACCGTCAGTCCATCGGCCTTCCGTCTTGGGCCCCGGGAGAGCAAGAGGGTCCGGGTCGATGTCAGGGTCCCCGACCGGCCAGAACCGGGCGAGCGGTACGTCGGGGTCCTGTTCAAGACGCAGCCAAAGCCGGCACGGGGAAACGTCCAGGTGGCGGGTGCACTGGCCAGCCAGTTCTTGATCAGCGTGCCGGGCAGAGCCACCCACAGGATCATCGCGAATGAGATCCGGGCACCCCGCTTCGCGTTCTGGGGGCCTATCCGGCTGACCCTCCCCATCCGCAACGCCGGTAACGTGCATCGCAGCTACACCGGTCCCCGGCGCGTCGTGGCGAAGGTGGGCAACGACAGCCTGGCTTTCCCCGAGTTCACGATCCTGGGAAACTCCCGGCGGACCGTGACCTCCCAGTGGGTCGACCCGCCGCTGTTCTGCTTCTGCACCGCGTCGGTGACGCTGGCGACGGGGGACGGAACGTCGGTCACGAGGACCGCCCGCATCGCCGTCATCCCGCTGCCGCAGATGGTCGGCCTGCTCGCCGCGGCACTCGGCCTGTTCCTGCTGACCCGCAAGGCAGTGCGCTATCAGCGTGCTCTGCTGGCAGCCGCACGCCGTGGGCGACATTGAGCGAAGGCGTCCGCCTGCCCTCGGTGCCAACGGCACGCCCGCGTGTCAGGTCCGTGCCGTGACAAGCGGTCGCCCACCGTCAGTGGCACTTGAGGACGCACACACCGGCCGGCAGGGCGGCACCACCATCGGGCCGCGACCGGAACACCGGCTGGTGCGGGTGCGCAACGGGCCTGCAGAGCCGTGTTGTCGCGGGGCTGGCCCCCATACGGGCCGGTGCGGCGGGGCCCACTGCCGGCCGATCGAGGCAGGCCGGGCGGGTACGGGAACCGCGGGGCGGGACAAGTCCCGGCCCGCGGTTCCCAGTCGTCTTGCGATGGGACCGTCAGTGCGCGGCCAGGTCCTTCAGCGCGAGATTGAGCCTGAGGACGTTGACGTGCGGCTCGCCGAGGAAGCCGGCCGTGCGGCCCTCGGTGTGATCGTCGACCAGCCCGCTGACCTGCTGCTCGGTCAGGCCGTTGGCCTGGGCCACCCGCTTGATCTGGATCTCCGCGTACTTCGGGGAGATGTGCGGGTCGATCGCGGAAGCCGAGCCGGTGACCGCGTCCTTGGGGACCTCGGACTCCGGTACGCCGTTGAAGGCGGCCACGGCCCTCCTGGTGTCGCCGACCAGCCTGGTCAGCGTCGGATCGGACGCGCCGAGCTGGCCGGAGCCGGTGGACAGCGGGTCGTAACCGCTGTTGGACGGGCGCGGCTGGAACCACTTCGGGTCCGGCCGCGCGACCTCGTCCTCGGCGTCCCCCGTCGCTGCGTCGGATGCCGCCCTCTTCGGCAGGTCCCAGGTCTGGCCGATGAGCTCGGAGCCGACCTCCCTGCCGTCGGCCTGCACGATCGAGCCGTTGGCCTCGTCGCGGAAGAGGGCCTGGGCGATGCCCGTGACCGCGAGGGGGTAGAGGACGCCGGTCACGACCGTGAGGACGAGCAGCATGCGCGCCGCGGCCCAGGCCAGGCGTCCCGTGTTCGCCACGGAGTTGTTCATAGCCGATCAGTACGCTTTCTGGGTTATCGAAGCCCGGGGACGAGGGAGAGGAGCAGGTCGATGAGCTTGATGCCGACGAACGGGACGACCAGGCCGCCCAGGCCGTAGAGGGCGAGGTTGCGTCGGAGCATCCTGTCGGCGCTGGACGGCCGGTAGCGGACGCCCTTCAGGGCGAGCGGGACCAGCGCGATGATGATCAGAGCGTTGAAGACGACCGCGGAGAGGATCGCGGACTCCGGCGAGGCCAGGCCCATGATGTTGAGCTTGTCCAGGCTCGGGTGGGCGACCGCGAACATCGCGGGGATGATCGCGAAGTACTTCGCGACGTCATTGGCGATGGAGAAGGTGGTCAGCGCGCCGCGGGTGATGAGCAGTTGCTTGCCGATCTCGACGATCTCGATGAGCTTGGTCGGGTTGGAGTCGAGGTCGACCATGTTGCCGGCCTCCTTCGCCGCCGACGTGCCCGTGTTCATGGCCACGCCGACGTCCGCCTGGGCCAGCGCCGGGGCGTCGTTCGTGCCGTCGCCGGTCATGGCGACCAGCTTGCCGCCGGCCTGCTCCCGCTTGATGAGGGCCATCTTGTCCTCGGGGGTGGCCTCGGCGAGGAAGTCGTCGACACCCGCCTCCTCGGCGATGGCCTTGGCGGTCAGCGGGTTGTCGCCCGTGATCATGATCGTCTTGATGCCCATGCGGCGCAGCTCGTCGAACCGCTCGCGCATGCCGTCCTTGACGACGTCCTTGAGGTGGACGACTCCGAGGACGCGGGCGCCCCGGGCGTCCTCGGCGGCGACGAGCAGCGGGGTGCCACCGGCCTGGGAGATGCGGTCGGTCAGGTCGCGGACGTCGCTCGCCACGGTGCCGCCCTGCCTCTCGACCCAGGCGATGACCGAACCGGTCGCGCCCTTGCGGATCCTCCGGCCGTCGAGGTCCACGCCGGACATCCGCGTCTGTGCGGTGAACTCGATCCAGTCCGCGTCGGCCAGTTCGCCCTGGTGTCGTTCGCGCAGCCCGTACTTCTCCTTGGCGAGGACGACGACGGAGCGGCCCTCGGGCGTCTCGTCGGCGAGTGAGGAGAGCTGGGCGGCGTCGGCGACCTCGGCCTCCGTCGTCCCGCGTACGGGGACGAACTCGGCGGCCCGGCGGTTGCCGAGCGTGATGGTGCCGGTCTTGTCGAGCAGCAGGGTGGACACGTCACCGGCGGCCTCGACGGCCCGGCCGGACATCGCGAGGACGTTGCGCTGGACCAGGCGGTCCATGCCGGCGATGCCGATCGCGGAGAGCAGCGCGCCGATGGTGGTCGGGATGAGGCAGACGAGCAGGGCGGTCAGCACGATCATCGACGTCTGCCCGTCGGCCCCGGCGTAGACAGCGAAGGGCTTCAGCGTCACCACGGCGAGCAGGAAGACGATCGTCAGCGAGGCCAGGAGGATGTTGAGGGCGATCTCGTTGGGGGTCTTCTGCCGGGCGGCGCCCTCGACGAGGTTGATCATCCGGTCGATGAAGGTCTCGCCCGGCTTCGTCGTGATCTTGATGACGATCCGGTCGGAGAGGACCTTCGTGCCGCCGGTGACCGCGGACCGGTCACCACCGGACTCGCGGATGACCGGGGCCGACTCGCCGGTGATGGCGGACTCGTCAACGGACGCGACGCCCTCGACGACGTCACCGTCGCCGGGGATGATGTCGCCCGCCTCGCAGACCACCAGGTCACCGATCCGCAGCTCCGTACCCGGAACCCGCTCCTCGTCCTCACCGATGACCCGGCGGGCGACGGTGCCGGTCCTGGCCTTGCGCAGGGTGTCGGCCTGCGCCTTGCCGCGGCCCTCGGCCACCGCCTCGGCCAGGTTGGCGAAGATCGTGGTCAGCCACAGCCAGACGGCGATCGCCCAGCCGAACCAGTCGCCCGGGTTCCCGACCGCGAGCATGGTGGTGACCACCGAACCGACCAGCACCACGAACATGACCGGCGACTTGACCATCACGCGAGGGTCGAGCTTGCGCAGGGCGTCCGGGAATGACCTCAGGAGTTGCTTCGGGTCGAACAGACCCCCGCCGACCCGTCCGCCACCGGGCTTGTGCCCGGTGGGCACGTCCGAGTGCGGCGCCGGGAGCGTGGTCGTGGTGGACATGGCGTCCTCGTGCTTCTCTACGTCGATGGTCATGCCGCGAGCCCTTCGGCGAGCGGGCCCAGCGCGAGGGCCGGGAAGAACGTCAGACCCGTGATGATCAGGATGGTGCCGACCAGAAGCCCGGTGAACAGCGGCTTCTCGGTCCGCAGGGTGCCCGCGGTCTCGGGGACGGGCTTCTGCTCGGCGAGCGAACCGGCCAGCGCGAGCACGAACACCATCGGCAGGAACCGGCCGAGCAGCATGCACAGGCCGAGCGCCGTGTTGTGGAACCCGGTGTTCGCGCCGAAACCGGCGAAGGCCGAGCCGTTGTTGTTCGATGCGGAGGTGTAGGCGTAGAGGACCTCGGAGAAGCCGTGCGCGCCCGTGTTGGTCATCGACGACTCGCCGTTGCCGGTGGCCATCGCTGTCGCCGTGCCGATCAGGACGAGCGCCGGGGTGATCAGGATGCAGCAGGCCGCGTACTTCATCTCGCGGGTGCCGATCTTCTTGCCCAGGTACTCCGGCGTGCGGCCGACCATCAGACCGGCGATGAACACCGCCACGACCGCCATCATCAGCATGCCGTAGAGGCCGGAGCCGACACCGCCGGGCGCGATCTCGCCCAGCATCATGCCGAGCAGCAGCACACCGCCGGACAGACCGCTGAAGGAGTCGTGGAACGAGTTGACCGACCCGGTCGACGTCATGGTCGTGGAGACCGCGAACAGGGAGGAAGCCCCCTCGCCGAACCGCTGCTCCTTGCCCTCCATCGCACCGCCCGCGAGCTGCGAGGCGGAGCCCGGGTGGGCGTACTCGACCCAGGTCACCAGGACCACGCCGACCAGCCAGAACGTGGCCATCGCGCCGACGATCGCGTAGCCCTGCCTCACGCTGCCGACCATCTTGCCGAAGGTGCGCGGCAGCGAGAACGGGATGACCAGGAGCAGGAAGATCGTCAGCAGGTTCGAGAAGCCGTTGGGGTTCTCGAAGGGGTGGGACGAGTTCGCGTTGAAGTAACCGCCGCCGTTCGTGCCCAGGTTCTTGATGGCCTCCTGGGAGGCGACCGCGCCGGGGCTGATGGACTGCGTCCGCCCGGTGAGGGTGGTGATCTCGTGGATGCCGGCGAAGTTCTGGACGGCGCCGGCGGCGACCAGCAGGATCGCGGCGATCACCGAGATCGGGACGAGGACGCGGACGACACCGCGGACCAGGTCGGCCCAGAAGTTTCCCAGCTCACCGGTGCGGGACCGGGCGAAGCCGCGGACCAGGGCCACGGCCACGGCGATTCCGACTGCGGCCGAGACGAAGTTCTGCACGGCGAGTCCGGCGGTCTGGGCGGCATGGCCCATGGACGACTCGCCGGAGTACGACTGCCAGTTCGTGTTGGACACGAACGAGGCGGCCGTGTTGAACGCCTGGTCCGGCGTGATCGCCGCGAAGCCCAGCGACCCCGGCAGATCGTCCTGCATCCGCAGGACCAGGTAGAGGAACAGCACGCTCACCGCGGAGAACGCCAGGACGCCGCGCAGGTAGGCGGGCCAGCGCATCTCCGTGTCGGGGTTCGCTCCGACGGCGCGGTAGATCCACTTCTCCACTCGCAGGTGCTTGCCGGAGGAGAAGACGGCGGCCATGTGGTCGCCGAGGGGGCGGTGCACAAGGGCGAGCGCGCCGATCAGCGCGGTCACCTGGAGCACGTCGGCAAGAGCGGGGCTCATATCCGTACTCAGAACCTCTCCGGCTTGACGAGGGCGAGGACGAGATAGCCCAGCAGGGCGACGGCCACGACGAGGCCGACGACGTTCTCGGCGGTCACAGCTGCGCCACCCCCCTGGCGATGAAGACCACCAGCGCGAACACCGCGACCGTGGTGACGACGAAGGCCATGTCGGCCATCGCATGCTCCTAGGAAAGGGTCGGAGAGGAACGGACACCATGAGCGAAACTCACCCCTGGCGCGAAACCGACCCCGTTGACGACGCCCTTACGCCGCCGACGGCCGCCTTGACGGCATCCATACGCCGCAGTGCCCTGCGTCACGTCCGCGGCGGGCGGCTTCGGCCCGGCCGTCCATGAGCTGCTGCGTGCCGCTCTCGGCTGCGGCTACGCGACCGAGGCGGGCCCGGTCCGTGTCACATGGGCGAGCGAGACGGGCAGGCGGGCTACCGGCACATCGTCCGGCGCGTCCGTGCAGGCGCACTCGCCGGCGCTTCCTCGAACGCCGGGCGCGGGCCCGGCGCGAGCGGGACCGCGACGGTTGCGGTTCGACCGCGGGGCGTCCTGGACGCCGGCAAGTGGTTGCCCGGGCAGGGGGCGACGTGGGGCTGCTGCGAGCGCCGTCTGGTCGCCGACGGGCCGCGCACGCCGGTGAGGACACGGCGGGCGCGATCACCCTGCTGCGGCGCTGAGGAGGCCCCGCGAACGAGCCCCGATGCGAGGTCCGCGGCGCGGCCGGCCCGTGGAGCCAGGCGCGCCGGACCATTGGTGCCGGGCGCGCCTGGTGGCGTCGGACTGGGTGCGGTTCCTGAGCTCCGGCCCTGGCCGGAGCGGTTCCTACGCTCCGGCCTGGGCCGCGGCTTCGGCGACGGCGATCTCGATGCTGAGCGCCTCGGCGATGTTGCCGGCTGCCGTCATGACGCGCGCCGTGCCGACGATGGGGGCGATGGCGACCAGGACGTCCTGCAACTGGTCGGCGGTCAGGCCGGTCTGGAGGGCGGGGTCGATATGGGCGACATAGGAGATCGGCGGAGCGTCCGAGGCGGCGAGAGCGGCGATACGGGTCAGCATGAACATGTCCGGGGCCAGTCCGCACCGCTCGATCGAGTCGACCGTCATCGCGGCGAGGGTGTCCAGTACCGGGGTTTCGGATGCTGTGGCCATGGCAGGTCGTCTCCTGACGGTGTCGTGACGAGGATCGGCCGGGGCGGAGGCGCGGCAGGGCTCCGCATCTCGGTGCAGCGTCCTCCTGCTCGACCGTAAGTCGGATTGCCGCGGATCGCCCGTCGGGGTGGCCTCACAGGGGCAGGGCGGGCCGGCGAGGCGGTCACGACAGCGCGCCGGGAGAGGGGCCGGCAGGCGCCCGAACGGGCGGCCGGCTGCTGCCGACCCAGCGGCACCCCGCCCCACCCCACGATGGGGCCCCGCCGCCCCCTGCTCCGGCCTCCGGAGAGGGGTCGTACGCCTATTGGCCGGTCCCGCGAGCAGGGCGCGGCGCGGGCTTGTAGCGTCGGCGCACAAGCAGTGATCAATCGGATCTTCCCACCAGTACCGGCGGCGCCCGGAGAGGCCCGGCCGGTGAGGGCGCAGTGCGGTGTCCACACCCGTGGAGCGGTGCGGAGAGGAGGCGAGTTGGCACGCCGCAAGGCCACATCGATGGCCGCGTTCGGGCTTGTTGCCCTTGCGATCGCCGTCAACCCCGTGATCCCGATCGTCCCGAAGGGCGCCCCCCAGCACGCCCCCAGGACGGAGCACGCGACCCAGCGGTTCAAGGGTCGGGCCGTCGAATGCACCTCGGGAAAGCCCAAGCTGGCGGCGACGCTCGTCCGGCACATGGTGAACTCGCTGGAGCGGCGGTCCAGTCGGGTCTCGATCGCGCTCTACGACCGCACGTCCCGGACCTCGTGCACATACCGCGCCGATGTGCACTACGACTCGGCCAGCACGGTCAAGCCGATCGTCCTGGGCGCGTTGCTGCTGGCCAGGGGGACCGACCTGTCCAGGGAGGAGAGGTCCCTGGCCAGGGAGATGATCGTGAACTCGGACAACGACGCGACGTACGCGCTGTGGGACCTGCTGGGCGAGGCGAAGATCCAGGACTTCCTGGACAAGGCCGGGTTGGAGGACACCGACCTGAACGACGCCGGCTTCATGGGGCTGACCCAGATCACCGCTCGCGAACAGGTGAAACTGCTGCAACTGCTCACGGGGGAGGACGAGTCCGTGCTGAACTCCCGGGAACGCGCCTACGTTCTGCGGCTGATGCGGGAGGTGCAGGACGACCAGCGCTGGGGCACGCCGGCGGGTGCTCCGTCGGACGCCGTCGTCCAGGTCAAGAACGGATGGCTGCAGCGTTCCGAGGTCGGGGTCAAGAGCCGCTGGGACCGCGGGGACTGGAAGGTCCACAGCATGAGCGCCGTCACCGGAAGCTCCTACGACTACGGTCTCGTGGTCCTGACCGAGAACAACCGCGTCCCCGAGGGTGCGTCACCCGAAGTGGGCTGCGACTACGGGATGGAGACGATCGAGCGGGTGGCCAGGGCGATCCACCGCGACCTGTATCCGGAGGGGACACCCGAGGTCCGCCGGGCGTCACGGCCGCTGGTGAGTGCCGCGCGATAGGGCACGCATCGGGATGTTCCCGACCACGGGCTCGGCCTCGGGCTCGGCCTCGGGCTCGACCTCGGGCTCGGGCTCGGCCTCGGGCTCGGGCTCGGGCTCGGCCTCGGGCTCGGGCTAGGGCTCGGCCTCGGGCTCGGGCTCGGCCTCGGGCTCGGCCTCGGGCTCGGGACCATGGTCGGGGTGCGTCCGGCCGGCTTACGGCGCCGGGACCGTGGTCGGGTTGTGTCAGAGGTCCCGGCTCACGAGCCCGGGACCGCGATCGGGTGTGTCAGGTCCCGGCCCGCCCCGGGGCCGGGCGGCCCGGCGACCTCGGGACAGCCCGGCGGTTCTCGGGCGCTCAGCCCCAGTCGCAGCCGATGCCGTCGTTGTCGCGGTCGAGGTGGCTGCCGTAACCGGGCTCGCCGCGGCGGACGGGTGCGGCACCGGCGGCGCGGGCCGCCGCGCAGTTCTCGTAGTGGACGTCCGCGGAACCTCCTCCGCCGCCGCTCGCACTGCCGCCGTCGCCGCCCGACCCGCGCACCTCCACGGTCCTGGTCCTGGTGACGGTGACCGTGGGCCCGGGCTCGGTGACCGTCGCCGAGGGCGCCTCGGGGGTCGCGGTGACCGTCGCCGTGGCCGTCACGGTGGCGGTGACCGTCGGGCCGGGGCCGGCCTCTGCCGCCGCGGAGGCCGGACGCCCTTCCCCGGACCCGTCCGCGGCTCCACCGCAACCGAAGCCGATCGCCATGAGGAGCAGGCCGCCGGCATAGGTGCGCTTCATCCTCCACAGCGGCCGATGCCTTCCCGAGGGCTGCGGTCCGGGCTGCGGAGAGATGGTGTAAGGATTGCTCAAGGCCCCCCCTTGTGCAGATTCAGTGAACGATGCGTGGTGACACGGTAGTGTCAAGTTCCGGCCCCGGGGAGGGAAGTGACAGACATTCCGCTTCCGATCCGGGACCACCCCGCGTCCCCTTCGGCCGTCCGCTCAGCCGGTCGCGTTCACATCGTTCCGTTCCGCGCCCGCACGCGCCCCGGAGGCGATCCTGCGTCGTGCGGCGCTCCTCACCTCCGTAGCCCGTGCGGCGCCGACGTGCTGGACGACGGCGGCGACGTCCGCCACGCCGGAGACGCCCCAGCCCCCCGGGCCGGGGTGGCAGTGGACGGGGAGGCGGCCGGGCCGGACGGCCCAGCGGCCGTCGCGCGCCGGGAACGAGATCGTGCACAGCGCTGGTGCGTCGAGGCGCCAGAAGGCACGCGCCGGTGAGGACAGGGCGTGGACGAGCAGGGCCCTGACGGTGGCAGGTTCGGCGATCACCAGGGCGCGGCCGGTGTCCGGCGGGAGGCCGTCCAGCCAGTCGGCGGTACGGCGGCACAGCCGGCGTACGGACTCGCCGCCGTGGGGCGTGGCGTCCGGGTCCCTCAGCCAGGCGGTGTAGCCGTCGGGGTCGGCCGCCGCGACCTCCTGGACCGTACGGCCCCGCCAGGCGCCGTAGTCGATGTCGCGGAGCACGGACTCGACCTCGGGTTCCAGTCCGAGGGCGGCGGCCACGGTCGCGCAGCGCGCCGAAGGCGCCCGGAGGGAGGGCAGGTACGAGGGGAGGGCCGCCCTGGCCGCCCCCGCGTCCCGCAGGACGCGCTCGCTCGGGGGCCCGTCGCCGAAGACAGTGCCTCGGGTGCCGTCCCCCGCAGCCGCGCAGAGAAGCGTCAGGCGGACCGTCATGACGACCGACCTCCTTCCGGTCCGGCGAGTGCGCCGGACTCCTGCCGCCGGTCAACTGATCAGCGGACGGGTGGGTGGCCGCGTGCAGCAGGTGCGCGAGCGGCCCGGTCGGAGACCCGACCGGAACGCGGTCATGCCGAGGACCGCCGGGTCGGACACGGCCCGGCCGCGCGAGGACGCCTCCCGGCGAGCCGGGCCGTCGGCGGTTCCGGCGGACGGGAGGCGTCCGCAGGAACCGCGGCAGCCGCCGGGGCTGCCTCGGACATCACGGCCTGCTGTACCTCGGGCCTCATGTGCTCCAGAGTCCGCCACGGCGTCCGGGGCCGACCATCCGGCAGGTGTCCGGACCACCCCCGCCGACCGGCCGGAGGGCTGTGTTGGGGTGGTGGTGCAAACCCTGGGACGGGCACCCGCGGGACGGGGCAGTCACAGGGCATGACCGTGCCGGTACGTGGTGGGGCCGCGTACGGCCGTACTGTGCCCTTGCCCGTGCCTTCCGTGCTGTCCTCCTGCCTGCCGGGCCCGTGCACGGCCGCCCGCGGTCGTGCACCCGAAGCCGCGGGCCGGCCGAGGCGGGGGCGGGGCGTGATGCCGTGGCCCGCCGGCACCGGCGCTTGAACCGAATCCGGCGGCGGGCCGTACAAGTGGACGCCGGCGTGGCGGCCCCCGTCGTCATGCCGATCACCGGCCCTGCGCGGAAGGAACCTACGGGTGGCGCTCTGGACACGCTCAAACCGGCTGCCGGCCCAGGCCACGGCTCCGGCCGTGGAAACCGGGACGGATGCCGGAACGAACGCCGGGGAACGGCCCGTGCCCGACGGCTCCCGGAACCGCCCCTCGGCCCACCGCCCGGACGGCGGCACCGAGGCGGAGGGAGGCGCCCACCGCGCCGGCGACGGTCAGGACGTCCCCGGGACGGACGACGGGGACGCTTCCGCCGGCGCCGACGTGGACGCGAACACCCGCCTTACCGCCTCCGACGCCGGAGCAGGCGCCCGCACCACATCCGGCACCGACAACCCCTCCGGCACCGGCACCGAAACCGGCACCGAAACCGGCACCGACGCCCGCGCCGACGGCGAGACGGACCGCCCGGTGGGACCCGGCACCGGGGACCGTCGTGGCCTTCGCCCGTTCGCGGCACGCGCGGTCCACCACGGCGCCACCGCCATGGCCGCCCTGGTCGTCCTCGCCGCGCTCCTCCTGCCGACCAAGCTCGGGCATCTCACCGCGCCCATGTTCCTCCGCATACCGGTGGAGGGGATCTTCGGCGTCGCCGTGCTGCTGCTCCTCGGACCGGGCCGGAGCGGCCGGGTGAGGCGCCTCGTACCGGCGTTCGCCGGCTCGGCGCTCGGCCTGATGGTCGTGCTCAAGCTGCTCGACATCGGCTTCGACGCCGTCTACAAACGGCCGTTCGACCTCGTGCTCGACTGGATCCTCCTCGACGACGGCCAGTCCTTCCTCCGCGACTCCATGGGCCCGGCGGGCGCGATCGGCGTCGTGGTCGGGGCACTCGTCCTCGTACTGCTGCTGATGGTGCTCCTGACGTGGGCCGCCGTACGGCTGAACCGGGTCCTGGCGCGTCACGGCGCCGCGGCGGCCGGAGGCACGCTCGTGCTCGGGACCGTGTGGATCGTGTGCGCCGCGCTGGGTGTGCGCAACACGGCGGTGCCCGTCGCGGCGGGCGGTTCGGCCGAGTTCCTCCAGGACCGGGTGCAGCAGTTGCGTGCCGGGCTGCGGGACAAGGAGGAGTTCGCCGGTGAGTCCGCCGGCGACGCCTTCGCCGGCGTACCCGCCGACCGGCTGCTCACCGGACTGCGCGGCAAGGACGTCCTCTTCGCCTTCATCGAGAGCTACGGGCGCAGCGCGGTCCAGGACCCGGAGATGGGGCCGCGGGTCTCGGCCTTCCTCGCGGACACGGACCGCCGGCTGCGGGCGGCCGGCTGGTCCTCCAGGAGCGCGTTCCTCACCTCCCCGACGTACGGCGGCGGGAGCTGGCTGGCCCACTCCACCTTCAACTCGGGCCTGTGGATCAAGAACCAGCAGCGGTACCGCAACCTCACCTCCAGCGACCGTATGACTCTCACCAGTGCGTTCCGCAAGACGGGGGCCTGGCGGACGGTCGGCATCATGCCCGGCGTCACACGGTCCTGGCCGGAAGGGAAGTTCTACGGCCTCGACCACGTCTACGACTCGCGCAGCATGGGCTACAAGGGCCCGAAGTTCAGCTGGACGCCGGTGCCCGACCAGTACAGCCTCTCCGCGTTCGAGCGCCTGGAGCACGGAAAGCCGGGCCGGGGGCCGATGATGGCGGAGATCATGCTCGCGTCGAGTCACAACCCGTGGGCGCCGATACCGCGAACACTCGGCTGGGACGAGATCGGTGACGGATCCGTCTACGACGCCGTCAAGGAGGAGGGCAAGGACCCCGAGGAGGTCTGGAAGGACCCCGCGCAGGTCCGTACGGAGTACCGACGCGCGATCGAGTACTCGCTGACGAGCCTCATCACGTACGTGGAGAAGTACGGCGACGAGAACACCGTGCTGGTGTTCCTCGGCGACCACCAGCCCGTGTCCACGGTCACGGATGACAAGCTCGGCCGGGACGTGCCCGTCACGATCCTCGCCCGCGACCCGGATGTCCTGGACCGGATCTCCGACTGGGGCTGGCAGCCGGGCCTCAAGCCCGGCCCGGACGCCCCGGTCTGGCGTATGGACGCCTTCCGCGACCGGTTCCTCTCCGCCTACGGGGACCGGCCGGGGGCGGCGCCGTCGAAGGGGCGCTGAGCGGACGCGCATACGGGCGGGGCCCTCCCCGCGGGCCACGGCATCCACCGGACTGCGGTGCCCACCCGGCCGGAAGCCCGTACGCCGCCTGCCCGGGAGCACGTGGGCCGGGAGCACGTGGGCATGGAAGACGTGGGCCGGGAAGACGTGGGGCGGGAGGACGTAGGCCGGGAAGACGTAGGCCGGGAAGACGTAGGCCGGGAGCACGTGGGCCGGGAAGACGTAGGCAGGGAGGACGCCCCGCTCGGGCGGGCACCTTCGGCGCCCTCCCCGAGGGCGTCGCACCGCCCCCCGAATACGCCCGCTCCTTCTCCGGGAGTCTCCGGCTCGGTCTCCCCCGCGTCCGCCGACCGCGCACGAGCCGTCGGGCCGCGGCCTGGCCGACGGCCCGGACCGCCGGAGGCCCGCTCACACCCCGGGCCCGTTCCCCGGCCTCCCCGCCGAACGGCCGCGCAGACCAGGCGACCACGCGACCACGCACATGTGTCCCCGGCCGAGCGGCCCCACCGGACGCGCCCGCGGGAGGTTCCGTCGCAGTCCTCCGGACTCCCCGGCCCACCCAGCCCACCCAGCCCACCCAGCCCCCCGAGCAACGCTCGTCCGGCCCCATGCGAATGGCCCCGGCCCGTCCCGGCCGGGGCACCCGCCGCACCGGCCGGGACGGTGGCGGGCCCCCCGTGCCCGCCGCCCGTGGCCCGACCGGCGGGTCTCAGACCCGCTCGCCCGCCGGCTCCCGTACCGCCGCCGTGCGGGGCCGGGACGTACGCGCGACGGGAACGCCGTCGCGGGCCCTGACACACCAGAGGCCCCTGATGTCACGACCGAAGGACCAGACGAGGGACGCCAGTGCGCCGAGGACGAGCAACCAGGCGGCCAGGAAAGGCAGTAGGCGGGTCGCGGCGAGGAGCAGGACGATGCCCTGGAGCGCGGCCACCGTCTTGCGGGCCATGCTCGGCGGCAGCGGGCCGTTCAGCCACGGCAGTATCCGCGCGGCGGCGACGAACACGTACCGCATCGCGCCGATCAGCAGTACCCAGGCGCCCAGCGAGGCGGCCACGTGGACGCTGAGCACCAGGATGAGGAACGCGTCGGCCTCCATGTCGAAGCGCGCGCCCAGCGCGGACTCCGTCCCGGTGCGCCGGGCGACCTGGCCGTCGACCGCGTCGAGTACCAGCGCCACCGTGGTCAGCGCGACCAGGGCGGTGATGCGGGGTCCGCTCGCGAAGGACTCGGCGACCAGCGCGGTCACCCCGCCGACGAGCGTCGTACGGACCAGTGTGACGGCGTTCGCGGGACCGAACGGCCTCGGTGGCCACGACCGGTGCAGGGCGCGGGTGAGCAGCGCCCACGTCGCGACCGTGAACACCGCGCCCGTCAGCCAGCCGGCCGCGCCGAGTCCGGTCGCCGCGTCCAGCAGGACCAGCAGGACCGTCTGCGCGCCGGCCCCTGCCACCGTCTCCGGGCGCAGCAGCCGAGTCTCGTAGGTGCCGATCAGGGCCACCGCGGTACCACCCTCCGGACGTGTGACAGAGTCGACGAGTGCCGCGTACGGTGTGCGCGGTCTCATGATTTTCAGAACGTAAACCGTCGCGGGAGTGTTCAGCGGGAGGTCGTGAATGGAGCGCGTCGCACGCGCCTTCTGGCTCAATTCCCCAGGTCAGGGCGAGATTCGGGATGTTCGTCTGAAGGAGCCCGACGAGGGCGACGTGGTCGTGCGCAGCCTCTGCTCCGGGGTGAGCCGCGGCACTGAGAGCCTCGTCTTCCGGGGCGGCGTGCCGGAGAGCCAGTACACGGCGATGCGGGCGCCGTTCCAGGAGGGCGAGTTCCCCGGACCGGTCAAGTACGGCTATCTCAGCGTCGGCGTCGTCGAGGAGGGCCCGCCGCACCTCCTCGGCCGGACGGTGTTCTGCCTCCACCCGCACCAGAGCCACTACGTCGTTCCGGCGAGTGCGGTCACCCCGGTTCCGGACACGGTGCCCGCCGGACGGGCGGTGCTGGCGGGGACGGTGGAGACCGCGGTGAACGCCCTGTGGGACGCCGCGCCCCTGGTGGGCGACCGGATCGCGGTCGTCGGCGCCGGGATGATCGGCGGCTCGGTCGCCGCGCTCCTGGCCGGGTTCCCGGGCGTACGGGTGCAGTTGGTCGACGCGAACCCGGAGCGGGCGGCCCTGGCCGAGGCGCTGGGCGTCGACTTCGCCCTCCCGGAGGAAGCGCTCGGCGGCTGCGACCTCGCCGTCCACGCCAGCGCCACCGAGGCCGGCCTGACCCGCTCGCTGGAACTCCTCGCGCCGGAGGGCACGGTGCTGGAGCTGAGCTGGTACGGCGACCGGCGGATCAGCGTGCCGCTGGGCGAGGCGTTCCACTCCGGCCGGCTGGTCCTGCGCGGCAGCCAGGTGGGGCGGGTGGCGGAGGCCCGGCGTTCGCGCCGCAGCTACGCCGACCGTCTCGCGCTCTCGCTGGACCTGCTCGCCGACCCGGTGTTCGACGCACTGATCACCGGCGAGTGCGCCTTCGAGGAACTGCCGTCGGTGATGCCGCGGATCGCCTCGGGTGAACTCCCGGGCCTGTGCCACCGGGTGGTGTACGACGCTTCGTAGCCGGCGCCGGGTCGCCGCCTCCGCGGCCCCGTTTCGGCTCCCCGCCGCGCCGGCCCTCCCCGGCCCGGCACGTCCGCCGCCGGTGAGACACCGCCGTGACGTGCCCGATCCCCGCGGAAATCCGAACGACCTGCACCTTTGAACACGCAGTACTCTCCGGCCGTACTGATGGACACGGCCGCCCGCCGGCGGCCGAGCCGTACGACCGGGAGGTCACAGCCGTTGTTCAGCGTCACCGTCCGTGAGCACCTCATGATCGCTCACAGCTTCCACGGCGAGGTCTTCGGGCCCGCGCAACGTCTGCACGGAGCGACGTACCTCGTGGACGCCACCTTCCGCCGTGCCGAGCTGGACGCCGACGGCCTCGTCGTCGACATCGGCCTCGCGACCGCCGAACTGGGCAAGGTGGTCGGCGAGTTCAACTACCGCAATCTCGACGAGGTGCCCGAGTTCGCCGGGACCAACACGTCAACGGAGTTCCTGGCCAAGGTCATCGCCGACCGGCTCGCGGACCGGGTCCACTCCGGGGCGCTCGGCGAGGGGGCGCGCGGACTGTCCGGCGTCTCCGTCACGCTGCACGAGTCGCACATCGCGTGGGCGAGCTACGAGCGGGATCTGTGAGAGCGGGCTCCGTGAGCACGCGTCCCGAGGAGTGCGGTACCGCGGCCGCGCCCGAGCGCGCGGTCCGGTTCGTCATGCCGGGGGGCGTGGACGACCCGGCCGCGCCGAGCGGCGGCAACGTCTACGACCGCCGGGTGTGCCGGGAACTGCCCAGGATCGGCTGGCAGGTCCACGAGCACGCCGTCGCGGGCGAGTGGCCGCGGCCCGGCGCCGGGCCGCGGTCCGAACTGGCCCGGGTGCTGCGCGAGTCGCCCGACGGCAGCCTGGTCCTCCTCGACGGACTCGTCGCGTGCGGGGTCCCGGACCTCGTCGTGCCCGAGGCGGAACGGCTGCGGCTGGCGGTGCTGGTGCATCTGCCGCTGGGCGACGAGACCGGGCTCGCCCCGGCGGTCGCCGCGGAACTGGACGCCGCGGAGCGCATGACGCTGCGGTCCGCGGCGGTCGTCGTGGCGCCCGGCGAGTGGGCGGCTGGACGGCTGGTGGAGCACCACGGCCTCCACCCGGACCGGGTCCACGCCGCCGCCCCCGGCGCGGATGTCGCACCGCTCGCGCCCGGCACCGCGACCGGGGCACCCGTCCTCCCAGGACGGGGTGCCGCGCCGGACGCCGTGGGCCCCCGGCTGCTGTGCGTGGCCTCCGTGACCCCGCGCAAGGGGCAGCACCTCCTGGTCGAGGCCCTGGCATCCGTCGCCGGACTGCCGTGGACCTGCGAGCTGGTGGGCGGAACCGGCCATGACCCCGGCTACGTCGCCCGGCTCCGGGAGCTGATCGCCGAGCACGGTCTGGAGGGCCGGGTGCGCCTCGCCGGGCCCCGCTCCGGTCCCGACCTGAACGCGAGCTACGCGGCCGCCGACCTGCTGGTGCTCGCCTCGCACACCGAGACGTACGGGATGGTCGTCACCGAGGCTCTCGCACGCGGTGTCCCCGTCCTGGCGACGGCCGCGGGCGGACTCCCGGAGGCGGTCGGGCAGGCACCCGACGGCAGCGTGCCCGGCGCGCTCGTGCCGCCGGGGGATCCGGCGGCGCTCGCCGAGGCACTGCGCCGCTGGCTCTCCGAGCCCGGCGAGCGGCACCGCTCGAAGACGGCCGCGCGACGGCGGCGCACCGCACTGGCCGGCTGGGAGGCGACCTCCCGGAGCCTGGCCAAGGCGCTGGAACAACTCCGGCAGAATCCCCTGGAGGCCGTGTGAGTACGACAGATGTCACGCGTTACGCACCGGAGTGGCTGGCGCTGCGGGAGGCCGCCGACGCGGCGGCCCGCGCGCCCGAACTCCTGGAGCCGCTGCGGCTCCGGCTGCCCGGTTCCGGCACGGCTCCCGCGGACCGGCACGGCCGCGTCGCCCCGCTGGTGATCCGGGACCTCGGGTGCGGCACCGGTTCGATGGGGCGCTGGCTGGCGCCCCGGCTGAGCGGACGCCAGCACTGGATCCTGCACGACCACGACCCGCGGCTGCTCGAACTGGCCGCGACCCGGCTGCCCCGTACGGCAGCGGACGGCAGCCCCGTCACGGTCGCGACGGAACGCGGTGACGTCTCCCGGCTGACGGCGGAACGCCTCAAGGGCACCTCGCTGGTCACGGCGTCCGCGCTGCTGGACCTGTTCACCCGGGAGGAGCTGGACGGGCTGGTCGCGGCCTGCGCCGGGGCCGGCTGCCCGGCGCTGCTGGCGCTGTCGGTGGTGGGGCGGGTGGACCTCTCCCCCGCGGACCCGATGGACGCCGAGATCACCGATGCCTTCAACGCCCACCAGCGGCGTGAGGAACACGGCCGCCGGCTGCTCGGGCCCGACGCGGTCGCGGCGGCCTCCGTCGCCTTCGCCCGCCGGGGCATGACCGTGCGGGTGCAGACCAGCCCGTGGCGGCTCGGCGCCGGGTCGGTGGACCTCCCGGACACATCGGCGGGCCCGGCCTCCGTCGGCGGTGCCGGCCGCACGCCGGACGGGCCGTTGTCGATGCAGCTGGCGGCGGAGTGGCTGCGGGGGTGGGTCGGCGCGGCGCGGGAGGAGCGGCCGGACCTCGCCTCGCGCGCCGACGCGTATCTGCGGCGCCGTCTGGAGGCTTGTGAGACGGGCGAGTTGAGCGTGGTGGTCCACCACAGCGATGTGCTGGCGCTGCCCGGACGGACGGGCGGCGCCTCGTGATCAGGGCGGTCCGGGGGCGTCTCCGGCTGCTCGCCGGGGCGGCACGCAGGGCGGTCCGGGGGCGTCTCGGCCTGCTCGCCGGGGCGGCGCTGGTCGCGGCGACGCTGTGGTGGCAGGGCACCGGCGCGTTCGTGGACGGGCTGCGTGGTGTCGACGGGTCCACCCTCCTGGCCGCCCTGGGCATCGGCCTGTTCACGACGGTGCTGAGCGCGTGGCGCTGGTGCCTGGTGGCACGGGCGCTGGACATCCGTCTGGCGCTCGGCCCGGCCGTGGCCGACTACTACCGCTCCCTGTTCCTGAACGCCGCGCTGCCCGGCGGGGTGGCCGGTGACGTGCACCGCGCGGTGCGGCACGGGCGGCGTGAAGGCGCCGTGGGCCGGGGGGTTCGCGCGGTCGTCCTCGAACGCGTGGCGGGGCAGGCGGTGCTGGTGGCCGTCGGTGCCGTGCTGCTGGTGGTGCATCCGTCGCGGCCGCTGGAGCGGGCCGGCGGGGCCCTCCGGGAGTTCGTGCTGACGCCCGCCGCGGCCGTGGTCGTCGCAGTGGCGGCCACGCTGGTGGCCGTGGGCGCCGTGCGGCGGCCGGGCGGGCGGACCGGCTCACGGTGGGGCCGCACGGTCCGCGGCTCGCTGGCCGAGGCGCGGGTGGCGTTGCTCGGCCGGCGTCACGGTCCCGGGGTGCTGGTCTCTTCCGTCGCGGTGCTGGCCGGGCATCTCACGATGTTCCTCCTCGCCGCCCGGGCCGCCGGATCGACGGCCGCCGCCGTGGAGTTGCTGCCCCTGATGGTGCTGGCGCTGCTCGCGATGGCGCTGCCGCTGAACGTGGGCGGCTGGGGGCCCAGGGAGGGTGTCACCGCCTGGGCCTTCGGAGCCGCGGGCCTGGGCAGTGCCCAGGGGCTGAGCACTGCCGTGGCCTACGGGCTACTGGCGTTCGCCGCCGCCCTCCCCGGTGCCGCCGTCCTCGCCGTCCAGTGGTTCGCCGGACCGCGGCGCGCGCAGGTCGAGTTCGAAGAGGGTGTCCTCGCCGAGGAAGGCGCGGCGCACGGGAGGTCGGAGCGCGTCCCGCATCACGTCG
This sequence comes from Streptomyces sp. NPDC049887, assembly GCF_040656535.1. NCBI lineage: Bacteria > Bacillati > Actinomycetota > Actinomycetes > Kitasatosporales > Streptomycetaceae > Streptomyces > Streptomyces sp. NPDC049887. Next base: position 63,761 of record NZ_JBFAMM010000009.1, read on the forward strand.
GGGCCGGGGAAGGCGAGGCCCGGCACGCCGTCGCCGATCAGCACCGGCGCCACGGTGACGTACAGCCGGTCCAGGGCGCCCTCGTGCAGGAAGCGGGACACGGTCACGCCGCCGCCCTCGACGAGCACCCGGCCGAGTCCCCGGCGCGCGAGCTCGTGCACCAGGCGGCGGGGGGCGAACGCGGCGGTGTCGGGCAGGACCAGTACGTCCGCTCCGGTGCCCGCCGTGCCGTCCGCTGCGGCCCGCCCCTGCTCGCTGCCGGCACCGACCACCCACAGAGTGGGGGCCGCGCCGTCGGTGAACACCTGCCGGGTCAGCGGCACCCGGCCGTGCGGGTCGAGGACGACGCGCACCGGGTGCGGGCCGGGGCAGGCGCGAACCGTCAGCCGGGGGTCGTCCGCGACGGCGGTCCCGGCGCCGACGACCACCGCGTCGGCCAGCGCGCGCAGCCGGTGCAGGTGTTCGCGGTCCTCGGGGCCGGTGACGTAGTCGGCGTCGCCCTTGCGGGTCGCGATGAACCCGTCGAGGCTCTGGCCGAGCTGGGCGAAGGTGAAGCGGGGGCCGGCCAGGCAGAGCGGCAGATAGCGCTCGGCGAGGAGCTCCGCCCCGGCGGAGGCGTCGTCCGTCCACCGGTACCGCCCGTGCGCGTCGCGGCGCAGTCCGGCGGCCTCGGCGTCGACTTCGGTCCGTACGTCGAGCAGGCGCTTCCAGGCGCTGGGCGCGTCGAGCACGACCGGGCGCCCGGGGGGAAGTCCGTTCACCGGGCTCCCTCCCCGGACGGGGTGGCGGAACGTTCCGCCCCCAGCAACGAGAAATACGCGCCGAAGGAATCGGCGAGGGCGGCCAGCAATTCCTTGCCCTTCTCCGCCGATGCCAGGGAAGGCCGGCCCACCACACCGGTCTCCGTGTAAGGGCGCAGACCCAGGGTGAGCAAATGCTCCCGGTCGTCGACGAGGAAATCGGAGGTCATATGGCCGGGGCGTACGAGTTCGGGATGGTCATGCAGCAGAATCGAAGTCTCCACTTCACCCGCGTGCATATCGCTGTGGGACGGGGTCTCCACACCCGCGCGTTCGCGTGCCGCACTCCAGTCGGCCGAACCCGGGAAAAGCGCCATGCGGGTGCCGGTGCCCACGGACTCCTGAACCACGTTGCGCAGCACGTAGTTTCCGCCGTGCCCATTGACGAGTACGAGATTCCGGACGCCGGAGCGCCGGAGCGATTCGGCGATGTCCCGCACCACGGCGACGAGCGTCGTGGCGGAAATGCTGACGGTGCCCGGCCAGGCCGAGTGCTCGTGCGAACAGGAGAACGTCAGCGGCGGCAGCCGGTGCACCGGGTACGCGGCTGCGACCTCCCGCGCGACGGCACAGGCGATCAACGTGTCGGTGACCAGGGGGAGATACGGGCCGTGCTGCTCGAAGCTGCCGATCGGCAGGACCGCGACGTCCGCCCGTCCGGCATCCGCGTCCCGGGTCGTGTCCCACGGCAACAGGCCGAGTTCCGGCGGCCGTACCTGCGGGTCGGTCATCTTCCCGCCCCTTTCCTTACGCGCAATTTCTGCGTTCCATGAGATGCGGCCGATCGGAACCGGTGCATTGGCCCGGTCAGTCGAGATCTCCACACCGAAGACAACTCCCGCCAGAGGCTACCCGATAGGATCCGGCCATGACAGACAGCGATGGCACTCTCCGCATGGACGCTCGCGCCAAGAACACCGAGCGCATGGCAACTGTCCAACTGTCCACCAAATACGGTGTTTTCCGCGCCATCGGCTACCTGGATCGTATTCGCGGTGACGAACAAATCGCCTTGGTATACGGCGACATCACGGGAGAGGACGTTCTCGCCCGGCTGCATTCGGAGTGCCTGACCGGTGACGCCTTCGGTTCACGCCACTGCGAGTGCGGGGACCAACTGGCCGCAGCACTGAGGGCCATCGTCAACGAGGGCCGCGGAGTCCTCGTGTACCTCCAGGGGCACGAGGGGCGCGGTATCGGTCTGCTCGCCAAACTCCAGGCGATGCAGCTCCAGGCGGAGGGCATGGACACGGTCGAGGCCAATCTCGCCCTCGGCCTCCCCGTCGACTCCCGCGACTACGGAGTGGCGGCGGACATGCTGCACGACCTCGGCGTCCGGTCGGTGCGGCTGATGTCGAACAACCCGCTCAAGCGGGAGGCGTTGCTGCGGCACGGCATCGAGGTCAGCGAGCAGGTGCCGCTGCTCACGCAGCCCTGCGAGGAGAACATCTTCTATCTGCGGGCCAAGCGGGAGCGCATGGGCCATCTGCTCCCCCATCTGGACCGCCCCCCGCTGGACCGCACGGCGGACCAGCCCTGAGCGCCCACCGCCCGACGGGCCGACCCCGAGCGCCCACCGCCCGACGGGCCGACCCCGAGCGCCCACCGCCCGACGGGCCGGCCCTGTGCACGCGCGCACGGCCGACCGGTTCTGCAGACGGACGGCACGGCGAACCGGCTCCCGGCGCAGCGGTGGCCCGCGTGCCGCGCCCGCGAGACCCCTCACCGACCGGTGAGGGGCCTCGCGCGTGCCCGACCCCGAGGCGTCCCTGAGATCTCCCCCCTACGACCCTGAGATGTGTCAGTTCTCTTTGACGTAGTTGCGGCCGCCCCCGGCGAGCGCGGCGACGATCCGCAGCCGGTGCGGATTGCGTGGAGCGCACGTCCCGGGCGCTCGGCAGGGCGGTCGGGCCCGGCCGCGGGCACCGGGAGCACGCCCCCTCGTCACTCCGCCCGGCCGGGCCGGACCGCCATGGAGTCCGGCCGTGGCTCCCCCTGCCGGACCCGGCCCCCCGGCGCGGCAACCCCTGCCGGACCTCTGCTCATCCGGCCGCCCTCTGCGTCCGGACCTCCGCCTCCCCCAGCCGGACTCCGGTCGGGTGACCGCGGCCCGCGGCCCGTAGCAAGGGCCGCGGTCACACGGCCGGCCGTGGCCGCCCCTCCTCCGGCCGCCTCCGCAACCGGTCGCCCCCTTCTCCGGCCGCCTCCACAACCGGCCACCCCCACCACCGGCACCCTGCACCGACCGGTCGCCTCCACCGGCGGTCACCCTCGGCCGCCGGTCCGTGCCCCCGCCGCCGAAGCGCTCCCCGCCGGCCCGCCGCCCCCGGCCGCGCTGCCCCTCGTCGGTCGCGCCCACCACCGGTCGTTCGTAACCTTATGGGGTACTTTGTCGCTTATGGCGGCCGACGGGCGTGCTCCGGCACCGACGACCGGCGAGTGCGCAGACGAGGATCGAGAGCCGACGTGAACATCCCCCGTTCCCCTCGCCGGGCCACGGCGCGCCTGGCCCTGGCCGCCGCCGCCGTGATGGCCGCGGGCGCCTGCGGCGGTGCCGACGCAGGCTCCGGGGACGGTGGTGGCGACGGCCTCTCCGGCACGATCCGGGTGGACGGCTCCAGCACGGTGGCTCCGCTCTCCACGGCGGCGGCCCAGCTCTTCCAGCAGCGCAACCCGGGTGTACGGATCACGGTCGGCACGTCCGGCACCGGGGGCGGCTTCGAGAAGTTCTGCAACGGCGAGACGGAGATCGCCGACGCCTCGCGGCGGATCACCGCCGAGGAGCATGCCCGGTGCGCGGGGAAGGGCGTGAAGTACGAGGAGTTGCGGATCGCCAACGACGGCATGTCCGTCGTGGTCAACAAGGACAACGACTTCGCCGACTGCCTCACCGTCGAACAGCTGAGGAGGATCTGGGAGCCCGGCTCCCGGATCGACAACTGGAACCAGGTCGACCCGGACTTCCCGGACGTCGAACTGGAACTGTTCGGCCCCGGTACCGACTCCGGCACCTTCGACTACTTCACCCGGGCCGTCAACGGCGAGGAGGGCCGGTCCCGCACCGACTACTCCCCCAGCGAGGACGACAACGTCACCGTGCAGGGCGTCTCCGGGTCCAGGGGCGGCATGGGCTACTTCGGCCTGTCCTACTACGAGGAGAACAAGGACAAACTGAAGGTCCTCGAGATCGACGGGGGGAACGGCTGTGTCGCGCCGTCTCAGACCACCGTCCAGAACGGCACCTACCGGCCGCTGTCCCGCCCCCTGCTCATCTATCCGAGCGCCGCCGCCCTCGACCGGAAGGAGGTCGAGGCGTTCGTCGAGTTCTACGTCGAGAACAGCGCCGACATCGCCAGGGCCGCCCAGTTCGTCCCGCTCAGCCCCAGCCAGGAGGACGAGCTGCGGCAGGACCTGACGAGGCTGCGCGAACGGCACGCGCCATGACCCCGCGGGCAGTGCGCCGACGGGCCGCTCCGGGAAGCCCCGGCTTCCTGAGGCGGTCGCAGCCGCGCTGGACCGAGCGGTCGATCAAGGTCCTGCTCGTGGCCGCCGCACTGGTCTCGGTGCTGACCACGGTCGGCATCGTCGTCGCCCTGATCCCGCCGGTGGTGGAGTTCTTCGGCAAGGTGGACCTCGGGGAGTTCATCACCGGCACCGACTGGTCGCCCCTGTTCGAACCGCCGCACTTCGGTGTCCTGCCGCTGGTGACGGCCACCCTGGTGGTCACGGTCATCGCGCTGTTCGTGGCCGTCCCGCTCGGTCTCGGCGCGGCCGTCTATCTGAGCGAGTACGCGAGTCACCGCGTCCGCGGGATCTTCAAGCCGGTGCTGGAAGTCCTCGCCGGCATCCCGACCGTGGTCTACGGCTTCTTCGCACTCAAGGCGATCACCCCGTCCCTGCAGCGGTTCTGGCCCGGGGACGACCCACCGGAGGTCTTCAACGCGCTCTCGGCGGGGTTCGTCATGGGCATCATGATCATCCCGACGATCGCGTCGCTGGCCGAGGACTCCATGGCGGCCGTGCCCCGCTCGCTGCGTGACGGCGCCTACGCCCTGGGCTCGTCGCGGATGCAGGTCTCCACCAGGGTCGTGTTCCCGGCGGCCCTCTCCGGGATCGTCGCCGCCGTCGTCCTCGGGGTCTCCCGCGCCATCGGGGAGACGATGATCGTGGCCATCGCGGCCGGCGGACGCCCGAACCTCACCTTCAACCCGCTCGAGGGCATGCAGACGATGACCGCGTTCATCGCCGCCGCCGGCATCGGCGACCTGCCCACCGGGTCCACCGGCTACCAGACGATCTTCGCCGTGGGCCTGCTGCTCTTCGCCATCACGCTGGTGATGAACCTGATCAGCATCCGGCTGGTGCGCCGCTACCGCGAGGTGTACGAATGATCCCCACCGCGGTCACCTCCGACCCGCCCGAGGTCCCCCGCCTCAGTGGGCGGGGCACGCCGCTGCGCGAGCAGTTCTTCCGGCTCAGTCTGTGGGCCTCGCTGGCGATCGGAGTGGTCTTCCTGGCCGGCCTGCTCACGTACGTGGTCGTCGAGGGCTGGCCCCGGCTGGACTCGAAGCTGTGGACCAACTTCCCGGACATCATCGACCCGTCGAACGCCGGCGCCCAGTCGGCGATCACGGGCACGATCTGGGTCATCTCCTTCACGGCCCTGTACTGCCTGCCGACCGGCGTACTCACCGCGATCTACCTGGAGGAGTACGCGGACCGCGGCCGGTGGTGGAACCGGGCCGTCGAGATCAACATCCAGAACCTGGCGGCCGTCCCCTCCATCGTCTACGGCATCCTGGGCCTGGGCGTGATCTCCCGCGGGCTGGGCTTCGGCCAGACCGTGCTCACCGCCGCACTCACCCTGTCCCTGCTGGTGCTGCCCATCGTGATCATCTCGTCCCGGGAGGCGATCCGGGCGGTGCCCCAGTCCATCCGCCAGGCCTCCCTCTCGCTGGGCGCCACCCAGTGGCAGACCATCTGGCGCCAGGTGCTGCCCGCCGCCGTGCCCGGCATGGCGACCGGCTCGATCCTCGCGCTGTCCCGCGCCATCGGGGAGGCCGCGCCGCTGCTGCTGCTCGGCGGACTGACGTTCATCACGTTCAACCCGACCGGTGTGCACAGCCAGTTCACGGTGCTGCCGATCCAGATCTTCAACTGGATCAGTCAGTCCCGCGCCGAGTTCACCGCGCTCGCCTCCGCCGCGATCGTCGTCCTGCTGGTGATCCTGCTGGTGATGAACTCGCTGGCGATCTGGCTGCGCAACCACTTCACCCGCCGATGGTGACTGCCGTGCCACCGAAGACCCCGTGTGAGGAAGCACCATGACCACCCCTCCCGGCCACGGACCCGGCGGCACCAGGCCGCCCCAGCCGGCCCGCAGCGTCACCCCGCAGCCGTCCGAGACGGTCTTCGAGGTGGGCGGACTGTCCGTGTTCTACGGCGACCACGAGGCCGTGCGCGACGTCAACATGACCATCGGAGCCCGCCAGATCACGGCGATGATCGGCCCTTCGGGCTGTGGCAAGTCGACCGTCCTGCGCTGCTTCAACCGGCTGAACGACCTGCTGCCGGACGCCCGTGTGGTCGGCAAGGTCCGCTACCACAACGAGGACCTCTACAGCCGCGAGGTCGACCCCATCGAGGTGCGCCGCCGCATCGGCATGGTCTTCCAGAAGCCCAACCCGTTCCCCAAGTCCATCTACGACAACATCGCCTACGGACCCCGGGTCGGCGGCTTCAAGGGGAGCCTGGACGACCTGGTGGAGGAGACCCTGACCCACGCGGCCCTGTGGGACGAGGTCAAGGACAAGCTCAAGACCTCCGCACTCGCGCTCTCCGGCGGACAGCAGCAGCGGCTGTGCATCGCCCGGACCATCGCGGTCGAGCCGGAGGTGATCCTCATGGACGAGCCGTGCTCCTCACTGGACCCGATCGCCACGGCGAAGATCGAGGACCTCATGGAGCACCTGGCCCAGGAGTTCACCATCATCGTCGTCACGCACAACATGCAGCAGGCCGCCCGGGTGTCGGAGCGGACCGCGTTCTTCAGCTCGGAGATCGACCGGAACGGCGTGCGCCACGGCCGGCTGATCGAGTTCGACGAGACGGGCACGCTCTTCAGCAATCCGTCCGACCAGCGCACGGAGGACTACATCTCCGGCCGCTTCGGCTGAGCCCCGGCACGGTGGCGGTGGGGCCCCCGGTACACGAAGGCATACGGCGTCAGGCGTCAGGCGTCAGGCGTCAGGCGAGCGTGGCGATGATCTTCCGTACCCGGGTGGCCACGCTGTCCGGCAGGGGCGCGTAGTGGATCGCCGGCAGCAGCTTCTGCCCCTCCTCGCCGGCGGTGTACGCGAGGAAGGACTTCAGCGCGGGGAGGCTCGCCGGGTCGTTCCCCGTGTCGCAGACGACCTCGTACGTCACGAGCACGATCGGGTACGCGCCGTCGGCGGAGGTCCCGTGGTCGAACTCCAGCTTCATGTCGTCGCCCCGGCCGACGACCTCGGCCTGGGCGATGCCCCGGGACGCGCTCTCCGCGCTGGGCGCGACGGGCGCGGCCGCGCCCGTGTCGATGCGTACCGTGTCGATCTTCTGGGTGGCGGCGAAGGACAGCTCGAAGTAGCCGATGGCGCCCTGGGTACCGGCCACCGCCGCCGCGACCCCGTTCGAACCGGCAGCCGAGTGGCCGCCCTCGGCCTGCCAGACCTTCTTCGCCTCGTACGGCCATTCGTCCCCCGCGGCACCCGACAGATAGGCGTTCAGGTTCTGCGTCGTGCCCGAGTCGTCCGAGCGGTGCACGGCGGTGATCGCGAGGGCGGGGAGACGTGCGCCGGGGTTGAGACGACGGATGTCGGGATGGTTCCAGGCGGTGATGCGGGAGTCGAAGATCGCGGCCAGGGTGGGGGCGTCGAGCACCAGGCCGTCGACGCCCGGAAGGTGGTAACCGAGCGCCACGGGCCCGCCCGCCATGGGCAGGTCGATGGCCCGGCCGCCCGCGCAGAACGTCCGGGAGATCTCGACGTCCTGCGCCCCCAGCGCGCTGTCCGTGCCGCCGAAGGCGGTGGCTCCCCGCAGGAACTGCGCCACTCCTGCGCCGGAGCCCACGGGGTTGTACGCGATTCGCACACCGGGACAGGCACGCTGGTACTGGTCGATCCAGTGCTTCATGGCGTTCTGCTGGGCGGTCGAGCCTGATCCCTGGACCTTGCCGGAGCCGACGCAGTCGATGTCCACGGCGGCGGGCGGTGGGCCGGTCTCGGCCCCGTGCTCCATGGGGCCCTCCCCCGCGCAGCCGGCCACTGCCAGTGCGGCCGCGGTCACGGCCGGGCGCACCCATCGGTTCGTACGTTTCACGCGTCCCATGGCTCTGCGCCCGCCCCTTTCCTCCCCCCTGGGATCGTCGTCGATCCCGCCCCGGGATGGGTGACGTCCGGGCGAACATCAGTCGACGTGCGACCGACCCCCGTGCGGACACGCATCGGGGGACCTCCTCGCGTGGGGTCCTGGCGTTCCGGTCCGCCCCCGAGCCGCCGGGTCCGCGTACGGGTGTCCGCCTCGCGCGGGCGGTACGTCCGGCAGCGGGCCGGGCACGGATGGCTCCATGCCCATGCTCGTCGGAACCTCGGGGTGGCAGTACAAGGACTGGCGCGGCGGCCTCTACCCGCCCGGGGTGCCGCAGCGGTTGTGGCTGGAGGAGTACGCCCGGCGGTTCGCCACGGTGGAGAACAACAACGCCTTCTACCGCCTCCCCGCCCGGGACGTCTTCGCCTCCTGGCGGGAACGCACGCCCGGGGACTTCGTCATGGCGGTCAAGGCGAGCCGCTATCTGACGCATCTGAAGCGGCTGCACGACCCCGGGGAGCCGGTGGCGCGGCTGGTGGACCGGGCCGAGGCGTTGGGCGACCGGCTGGGGCCGGTCCTGCTGCAACTGCCGCCGAACTTCCGTGAGGACACCGCGGCGCTGGACGCCTGTCTGCGCTGCTTCCCCCGACGCGTCCGGGTCGCCGTAGAGCTGCGCCACCCCTCGTGGTGGGAGGCCGAGCGGGGACTCCGGAAGGTGCTGGAGCGGCACGGCAGCACGCTGTGCTGGGCGGACCGGGGGTCCCGCCCCGTCACCCCGCTGTGGCGCACGGCGGACTGGGGCTATCTGCGTCTCCACGGCGGGCTCGCCCAGCCCCCGCCGCGCTACGGCCGCCGGGCGACGACGGCCTGGGTGCGGCGTCTGACCGACTGCTGGCGGGACGAGGACGACGTGTACGTCTACTTCAACAACGACACGGGAGGCGCTGCCGTCGTGGACGCCGTGGGGTTCGCCCGGTCCGCCGCGTCGTCTGGCCGGACCGTGACCCGTACGCCCGACGTCGCGGGCTGACCCCACTGCCCCGGACCGGCCCGGATCCGTCCCGAACCTCCGCTGTACGGTGCGAAGGTCGTGCCACCGGGATGACGCGACGACTTCGACGAATGGGGGGCCTCCCATGGCGCTGTTCGGGAACGCGCACACGGTCGATCCGGCCAAGGCGCAGCAGGACTACGCACGGCTGCTCGGGCAGGGGGAGCAGGTGCACGCCGCGTTCCTGCTGATCCGCGACACCATCCTGTTCACCGACCGCCGGCTGCTGCTGGTCGACAAGCAGGGCATCACCGGCAAGAAGGTGGAGTACCACTCCGTCCCCTACCGCAGCATCACGCACTTCGCGGTGGAGACGGCCGGCATGTTCGACCTGGACGCGGAACTCAAGATCTGGATATCGGGGAGCACCGAGCCGATCCAGAAGACGTTCACCAAGGGCGTCGACGTCTACGAGGTGCAGGCGGTCCTCACGCAGTTCGTCGCCCGGTAGGCCGGGCCGCGAGGGCGCCCCGGCGGTCCTCGCCGGGGCGCCGTGCGGTTCGTGCGGCTTCGGCGGCCGTCGCGTCAGCGGTCGACGCGCTCCATGACGGTGCCGAGGTCCACGAACTTGAAGCCGGTGGCCTCGCGGTCTCCGTCGCCCGGGGTGTCGTGCCCGTCCTGCACGACGAGCAGGCCCTGCGGGTACCTGGCGCCGAGCGGCGCGTTCAGCACGGCCGCGCCGTCGCACTCCTCGGAGCCGTCGAGGGCGGACGAGGCCGCGGTGACGCGGAAGCCGCCCTCGTACTCGTTGCGGTCGCGCACCTCGCGGTCGTACAGGGCGAAGGTGTCGTCTCCCTGGCTCGACGCCAGGACGTATCCGTCGCCGTCGGGCTCGGTGAGCAGGGTCAGCCCCTCGACGTCGGCGGACAGGTGCTCGCCGCCGAAGCCGGGGTCCGCGCCCGCGACGCACTCCTCGGTCCTCTCGTCGTAGTCGGCGGGGACGCCGAACTCCCTGACCTTGTCGACGAGCCGGGGCGTGCCGGTGAGATCGGCCCGGACGCGCCAGATGCCGACGTCCTCCTGGCCCGCGTAGAGCATCCCGTTCGCCGGGTCGACGACCATGCCCTCGACCTGCGGCGCGTCCCCGGGCTCACCGCACGGCGTCCATGAGGTGCCGTCGGGCAGCCGGAAGGAGGACGGCAGCTCCAGGGTGCGCACCGTGCGGTAGGTGACCGTCCCCGAGGCGGTCGGGCGCAGCTCAAGCAGCGCGACCTCGGTGCTCGCACGCCGGCTGACCAGGGCGTAGGAGCGGCCGCCGGCCGGGTCGGTCCAGGTGGCGAGGCCGTAGGCGGTCCGCTGGCCGTTGATCTCGTCCTGGTTCCGGGAGAAGACCGGCGGCGCGGCGGGGTCGGTGACGTCGGTGAGCGGGCCGCCGGGGCGTGCCCGGTCGATGCGGTGGATGCGCAGCCGGTCGTGGCCCCGGTCGGTGGTCACGGCGAGGTCGGCGCGTCCGGACGGCAGTCGCAGCCCGTGCACGAGATCCACGTTGTTGAAGCGGCCGGGCGCGTCGCCCGGGCGGGCGGGGCCGGGCGCGGCGATCGACTGCACCGGCCGGGCGTCGAGGTCGTACACCCGCAGTCCGCCCTCCTTGGCCGTCGCTATCACCAGGCTGCGGCCGGGGTCGGCGGTGTTGCGCCAGATCGCGGGGTCGTCCGCGTCGGCGTTGCCGCCCGCCTCGTCGTCGTACAGCGTGGGTGTCTCTGCCGCGGGGGTGACGGCCGGCAGGGCGGGGGCGGTGGGTCCGACCGGGTCCGGGTTCGCCGCGGCGGCCGGGAGGGCGGCGGACACCACGAGGACCAGGCCCAGTACGGCGGTGGCCGGCCGGACGGACCGGACGCACCGGAAGGGCCGGAAGGGCAGGGGTCCGTTCACGAAGCACTCCTCCATGTCGGGAACATGACGACCTCCCGTCCGAGGGTGGAAGCGGCGGATGACGGCCCGGCGTCCGGGACACGGTGCCCGCGTGTGCACGCCGTGAACTTGGCCGACCTACGCCGGGAAGCGCAGTATCGAATGATGGGGCGCGATCCACCGGTCCGTGCCCCCGCACCCAATTCTCCGCCTGACCGCGCCGTCGCCCCGCCCCGGACACCGCACTGCGGCGCCCCCGGGGACCTGCGTACGGCGCAGGAGGTGACACCACCATGAAACTCCCGACCGAGCGTGCCCGACACTCCACGGGCCCTGACGGGGGCGCCGCGCCCGTCGCGGTCGGCGCGGCCGACGCGGGCGTGCTGCTGCTCCGGCTGGCCGTCGGACTGATCCTGGCGGGGCACGGGGCCCAGAAGCTGTTCGGCTGGTTCGGCGGCCCCGGACTGGAGCCCACGGGCAGGGGCTTCTCGCAGCTCGGCTGGGACCCGGGCGTCTTCTACGCCGGACTGGCCGGGGTCTCCGAGTTCCTGGGCGGTCTGGGCCTGGCCGTCGGCATGCTCACCCCCCTCGCCGCGGCGGCCTGCACAGGGGTCATGGTCAACGCCATGGCGATCGCCCCCGAGATCGACCTGTGGTCCGCCGCGGGCACCGCCTTCGTCTACCCGATGCTCCTCGCCGTCGGCGCGCTCACCGTCGCCGCGGTGGGACCGCTCCGGCTCTCCCTCGACGCGCGTTTTCCGTGGCGGGACGGCGGCTGGCTCCCGGCGGGGTTCGCCCTGGTCCTGGGTGTCGTCGGGGCGTTCGTCATCCTGGCGCTGAAGTAGCCGGGCGGCCCCGGCCGGACGGCAGTGATCGCGGCCGCGGCGATCGCGAAATAGTCTGTTTCGTGCTGGTTTGTTAGGCGGTACGGCAATCGAGCGACCCCCGTCAGACGAGGTGCAGGCGATGTCCGACAGGCGTCCACGCGCGGTACGGGCGGGCAGGTGGCCGCTCCGGGCCGCCGGTCACGGCCGGCAGCCGACCGACCCCGCCCCCGAGCACTCCATGGACCCGCGGGCGGAGCACGAGTCGCAGGAGCCGGCACCGCTGGAACGCAGCATCGTGGACGCCGCGCTCTACCGCGACGGACGCCGGATGGAAACGCCCACCTCGCTGGCGGGGATCTACAACCGCCTCCCCGGAGAGCCGGGCACGATGGCCTGGATCGGCCTGTTCCGGCCCTCCCCCGCCCAGCTGTGGGAGGCGGCGGAGCAGTTCGGGCTGCACGAACTGGCCGTGGAGGACGCCATCGTCGCCCATCAGCGCCCCAAGCTGGAGCGGTACGGGAAGACGCTCTTCGTCGTGCTGCGCCCGGCCCGGTACCTGGACGAGGCCGAGGAGGTGGACTTCGGCGAGATCCACGTCTTCGTCGGCCCCGAGTTCGTCCTCACCGTGCGGCACAGCCAGACCCCGGACCTCGCGGTCGTCCGCAGCCGGCTGGAGGCCGACCCGGATCTGCTGGCCCTCGGCCCCGAGGCGGTGCTGTACGCCATCCTGGACGCGGTCGTCGACGGCTACGCCCCGGTGATCGCGGGCCTCCAGCACGACATCGACGAGATCGAGACCGAGGTCTTCCGCGGCGACCCGAAGGTCTCCCGGCGGATCTACGAGCTGTCCCGCGAGGTGGTGGACTTCCAGCGGGCCACCCGGCCGCTGCTGGCCATCATGAACGGGCTCCAGGCCGGCTTCCAGAAGTACGGCACGAACGAGGAGCTCCAGCGCTACCTGCGGGACGTGGCCGACCACGCCACCACCGTCGCCGAGCGGGTCAACGGCTTCCGGCAGGCGCTCGGCGACATCCTCACCGTCAACGCCACCCTCGTCTCCCAGGCGCAGAACGAGGAGATGAAGATGCTCGCGGAGGCCGGCCACGCCCAGAACAACGAGATCAAGAAGATCTCCAGCTGGGCGGCCATCCTGTTCGCGCCGACCCTGATCGGCACCGTCTACGGCATGAACTTCGTCCATATGCCCGAACTCGACTGGCGCTTCGGCTACCCGTTCGCCCTCGCGCTGATGCTGCTGGTGTGCATCGGCCTCTACCTCGTCTTCAAGCGCCGTGACTGGCTCTGACCCGACCGCGTCCGGCCGTCCGGCGCCCGCCGCCGGACCCCGCGGAGGGCTTCGCGCCACAATGGGTGGTGAGGACAAGCCGTCCACAGCGGTGAGGCGGGACCAAGGATGCCCTACATAGCCGTGACCGCCCTGAGCGACGTCGGGCTGATCCGCGAGCACAACGAGGACAGTCTCGTCGCCGGCCCCTGGACCCTGTGCGGCACCGTCACGGAGAACCCGCAGACGCTGCTCTTCCCGCTGGGCACCCCGCTCGTCGCCGCCGTCGCCGACGGGCTCGGCGGGCAGCCCGCCGGTGAGGTGGCCAGCGCGCTCGTCGTACGGCAGCTCGCCGCGCTCGGCCCCGCACTGGACGACGAGGACGCCGTCAACGAGGCGCTGAACATGTGCAACCACATGGTGTACTCGGCCGCCGACGACAACCCCGACCTGCTCACGATGGGCACCACGATCGCGGGCGTCGTCGTCCTGCGCGGCTCGCTGACGGTGTTCAACGTCGGGGACAGCAAGGTCTACGCCGCGGCCGAGGACGGGATGCGGCAGCTGAGCGTGGACGACAGCCCGCCGCCGGCGCCGGGACGGCGCGTCACGACGGCGGTCACCCAGACCCTCGGCGGCGGCCCCTCCTACACCCCCGTCACGCCCCATGTCACGACCACCTCGCTGTCCCCGGGCGGTCGCTGCCTGGTGTGCACCGACGGCCTGACCGACCCGGTGCCGGACGAGGAGCTCCACGCCCTGCTGCGGGTGCACGACGACGGCAGGGCCGCCTACGAACTGTGGAAGGCCGCCATCGAGGCGGGTGGACCGGACAACATCACGCTGGCGCTGGTCCGCATCGGCGAGTAGCACGCGGGCGGCCGCCAGGGAACGACGGTGCCCCGGAGCCGAAGCTCCGGGGCACCGTCGTCGTGCGCGGGTGGGGCGTGCATCCGGTGCCTCACCGCGTCACTCGGGACTACTCCACGTCGTGGCAGACCGCGAAGGCGGTGATCGTGCCGCCTGCGACGACGACCTCCGCGGACGCCCTCCATCCGGTGGCGGGGCCCGTGCCGACGAACACCGGCGCGCTGTCCTCGACCTCGATCGAGGCGAGGTCGCTGGTGTCGAAGCCACCGCCGATGGCGATGTCGTTGCCGAGGCAGAGGGCCGTCGACTCGACGTCCGTGCCGGCGATGTCGCTGGTCGCGACCAGGCCGGTCACGACGTAGGTGTCGAGCTCACCCTCGGGGCCGGCCGGCCCGGGAGGGCCCTGCGGACCCTGCGGGCCACGCTCGCCACGCTCGCCACGCTCGCCGCGCTCACCACGGCGGTCGTCGTCGAAGCTCATCACCAGGGCGCCTGAGCCCGGCATCGCGACGCTCTGCCCGGAGGGCAGCGTGTCGGCCACGGCAGCGGTGCTCGGGACGACGCTGAGCAGGGCGGCGACGGTGCCGGCCGAGACCAGCATGGCGGTCTTCGTGCGGGAACTGCGGATTGTACGGCTCACCAGAGAACCTTCCTCGCGGAACTTGGAGTGACCGAACCACCGGCGTGCACGCACTCGGCAGTGCGCTTCGTCCGCCTGAGCGTCACGCAGTGCGTGGTCACGGGCCATAGTCTTCACTCTCCGCGACCGAAGAATTGCGGATCGGCACGTGTCGTGGATGCAATCACCCGTGCGGCTGCGAAACCCGGCAGCCCCGTACTCATTTCGGACCTCTCACGTTCCGCGCGCCCGCCTGGGGCCGGGGAGCGAAGAACTTTCACCTTGCACAGGACCGGCCGGCCATTCGGCCGGGCCCGCCTTCAGCACTCCATCAGATCCAGTGCGTGCTTGACCGAGAGGGCGCAGAGAAAGAGCCGACGGGAAATCTCGGCGGCAATCAGATCGCGTACCGGGGAGGACGGGTGGACCAGGACGATGTTCCGCTCGTGGCGCTTCCAGGAAAGAAGGAGATCCAGCAACTCGTTGTCGCACTCGGTGATTTCCGCGCAGTCGACCACGAGCCGCGAGTACCCGGACTTCACGGCGACGGTCAGCATCAGCCGCAGGGGGTAGACGCTCTCGCGATCGACCACTCCCCGGAGGGCGATGACCAGCGTGCGGTCGATGGTCCGGCAGTAGGAGATGGCCGGTGGGTCGTTTCGCCGCCCGGGAGTGCCGCAGGGGCCAGGGTCCGCGGTATCCGAATGCACCGCGACCGACGCTGCGACTGTCATGCTGCTGTACCCCTTCGCGGTGTGCCGCCCGAATGCCGCTCTACAACTACCGCAAAAGTGCCGGGAACTGCACCCGGGGAACGATCCATACGGGTGACGGCGGCCGGTTCCGTCGGACCGCGACGGAGATCTGTTTTCCGTATCAACCGGCATCGCCGGCATCCCGGCGATGCCGCGCCCCGGGCACCGACGTGTCCATCGGCGCGGGAAATCGTTTTGTCATCGATGAATTCTTCCAGCGCTTCGCCGCCCCCCGGGTCCTCGGACCCACTGGCCCCACCGGCCCCCCACGCCGGAGTCCTGGCGTGGGAGCGCCGTCCCGGCTCCGAGCGGTCCGGCCCCCGTCACCGCGGCCTGGGCGAACTCGCCCTGACACCGGTGTACGGGCAACTGGTGTCCGAGTGGCGGGCGCGCGGGGCGATGCTGCCGGGCGCTCACGATCCGCAGTGGGACCGGCTCGTCTCCCTCCGCGCGTTCGAGGAGGACACCCGGCGGACGCTCCGCATGCTCCGACTGGAGCGGGATCCGCTGCCGCTCCTGCCCGACGCGGAGGCGCGGCTGACCGCCGGGGGCGCCGGCCACCCGGCCGCGCCGGGCGCGGTCGCGCACCTCCCGGGGCCTCGCTGAGGGCCGTCCCGCAGGTCCCCCGGACCGACCGGCCCGGCTCCGCCCCGCCGAACCGGCACCGTCCGTCCTCGTGGCTACGACCGTGAACCGTGAAAACTTGAGCCATTGGAGCTCATCGTGTGAATTCTCGGGCGAGTGCGAGTCCAGGACCCGGGCGAAGCGTTTGTGCGTATGTGGAACCGCGAGAGTTGTGGGAAAGAAATACAGTCCTTGCGAATGCCTTCTGCACCAGCGACGACCGGGTGCGGCTGGCCCAGAGCGCACTCGACGAGGCTCAGGCCGACCGTACGAGGATGCTGGCCGCATTCGCGGTGGTCGTCGGCGACGACGGCACCGTCGCCGGCATGATGGGCTTGCCGGAACGCGAGGTCAGGGTTGCCCGCAGGACCGTCGGCCGGGAAGGCGCGCGTACCGTCGCGGCAAATCTACTGACACGAATGTCGGATCAGTCCGCCGATACGGTCGGGGAACCCGTGCAGACGGCCGGGGAGACCACGGCGTCTTTTCCCCGGGCGGAGCCGGCCGCGGTGCCGGTCTCGGTTCCGCCCGTGTCCCCGTACACCACCGCACAGCCGTCCCAGCAGACCGGTACCTATTCGGTACCGGTGGTCGAGGAACAGATCTGGACCGAGCCCGTCCCGCCCGTCCAGCCCGTTCCGTCCACGCAGCCCGCAAGTCCCGTCTGGTCTCCCTCGATGGATTCCGTTCTGGTGTGGAGCTGGCACTCCGGGCTGGATCTCCAGGTCGTCGCGAACGAACTCGGTCTGGAGCTGCGAACGGTTCTCCAGCGCGTACAGACCCTCGCGGCGGACGGCCAGCTCGTGAAAGCCGACCAGGTCGCGCCACGGGACTGGGCCACTGGCTCACGGGACCATTCGGTCCCGTCGAGGGACTACGCGAACGGTTCGAGGGAGTACGCGACCGGATCGAGGGAGTACTCGGGCCGGCACCGGCGGCACGAGGAGCCGATGGAGTTCTCCGACACCGGATCGTTCGGACTGGGCGGACTGTTCTCCAGCGCCTCCTGGTCCTGAGCGCCTACTGCCGCTCGCGTGTGCTGCCGCCCGGCGACGGGCGGCGCACGATGGAGGCATGGACCGCGACCTCGCGGCCGTCAGCCCTCCCGGGCGGGTCGCCGGACCCGGCGAGGGGGTCAGCCCTGAGGAGCTGGCCCTCGCCGCCCGCAACCACGGAATGCCGCTGGAGGCACTCCGGTACGGGCTGACGCCCCCGGGACTCCACTACGTCCTCGTCCACTACGACATCCCCGCTGCCGAGGCCGCCGACTGGCGGATCGGCGTCGGCGGGCTGGTGCGGACACCCCTGCGGCTGGACCTCGCGGACCTCAGGTCGTACCCGTCCGTCACGCTGCGCGTCACCATGGAGTGCGCGGGGAACGGGCGGGCCCGGCTCACCCCCCGGCCGGTGAGCCAGCCGTGGCTGGTGGAGGCGGTGGGCACCGCGGAGTGGACGGGCGTACCGCTGCGCACACTGCTGCGGGAGGCCCGAGTGGAGCCCGGTGCCGTCGAGGCGGTGTTCACCGGCGCCGACCACGGCGTGGAGCGCGGGGTCGAACAGGACTACCGCCGCAGCCTGCCGCTGCGCGTGGCCATGGGCGACGACCCGGAGGTCCTGGTCGCCTACGCGATGAACGGCGGTCCGCTGCCGCCGCAGCACGGCCACCCCGTGCGGCTCGTCGTCCCCGGCTGGTACGGCATGGCCCAGGTGAAGTGGCTGTGCGACATCAACCTGACCGACACCCCCTTCACCGGCTTCCAGCAGTCCGTCGCGTACCGCTACCGGCAGTCCGCGGACGAGCCCGGCGAGCCGGTCACCCGCATCGCCCCGCGCGCCCTGATGATCCCGCCGGGCTTCCCCGACTTCATGTCCCGCACCCGGGTGCTGCGCCCCGGCCGTACCGGGCTGGAGGGCCGCGCCTGGTCCGGCCACGCCCCGGTCGAACGGGTGGAGGTCAGCAGCGACGACGGGCGGAGCTGGCACGACGCGGCGCTCGACGTGCCGGAGGGCGGCACCTGGGCCTGGCGGCACTGGCACACCGCCTGGACGGCCACCCCCGGCAGCCATGTGCTCGTCAGCCGCGCCACCGACGCCGACGGCCGCACCCAGCCCCTCGTCCAGCCGTGGAACCGCGGCGGCTTCGGGAACAACCTGGTGCAGCGCATCCCCGTCGTGTGCCTGCCGGAGGGCGTCTGAGGCGCGCCCCGGCCCGACTTGCGAAGCGGCCCCCCATGGGGTTGGTTCGAAGGAGAACCCCTGTTGGGGGTGAGCCACAGTGCTGTTCACCGATCGCGTCGACGCGGGGCAGCGCCTCGCCGGGGCACTCGGGCATCTGCGGGAGGCCGATCCCGTCGTCCTCGGGCTGCCGAGGGGCGGGGTGCCGGTGGCCTACCAGGTGGCAAGGGCACTGGGCGCACCGCTGGACGTGATCGTCGTACGCAAGCTGGGCGTGCCCTACCACCGGGAGCTGGGGTTCGGCGCCATCGGCGAGGGCGGAGTCAGGGTCATCAGCGACGACATCGTCCGCCGGGGCCATGTGTCCGAGAAGGACGTCGCGTCGGTGGAACGGGCCGAGGCCGCCGAACTGACCCGGCAGGCCGAGCGGTTCAGGGCAGACCGGCCGCGCGTCGACATCAAGGGCCGGACCGTGATCGTCGTGGACGACGGTATCGCGACCGGGGCCACGGCCGCCGCGGCCTGCGAGGTCGTGCGCGCGCAGGGAGCGGCCCGGGTGGTGCTCGCCGCCCCCGTCGCGCCGCCGGACGCGGTGTCCTGGCTGCGCACCGAGGCGGACGAGGTGGTGTGCCTGTCGACACCGAAGGCGTTCTCGGCAGTGGGTGAGTGGTACCAGGACTTCTCGCAGACCCCGGACGAGGAGGTCGTCGCGCTGCTGGCGCAGTCGGCCGCCGACCCGCCGCGACCCGCCGAGCCCGAGGACGTCGAGGTGGCGGCGGGCGGGGTCCGGCTCGCCGGTGAACTCGCCCTGCCGGAGGACGCCGCCGCGGTGGTGATGTTCGCCCACGGCTCCGGGAGCAGCCGGCACAGCCCGCGCAACCGGACCGTGGCGGCGGCCCTGAACGCCGCCGGTCTCGGCACCCTGCTGTTCGACCTGCTCACCGAGCCGGAGGCGGCCGACCGCAGGAACGTCTTCGACATCGAGGTGCTGGCCGAGCGGCTCTCGGGGGCCACCGCGTGGCTGCGCACCCGCACCCCCGTCCCCATCGGCTACTTCGGTGCGTCGACCGGTGCCGCCGCGGCGCTCCGGGCTGCGTCGAGTGCGGGTCCCGAGGTCGGTGCCGTCGTCTCGCGCGGTGGCCGTCCCGACCTGGCCGGGTCATGGCTGCCGGGGGTGCGCGCCCCGACGCTGCTGATCGTCGGGGGCCGTGACACGACGGTCCTCGACCTCAACCGCCAGGCGCAGTCGGAGCTGCGCTGCGAGTGCCGTCTGGTGGTCGTCCCGGGTGCGACGCATCTCTTCGAGGAGCCGGGGGCGCTCGACGAGGTGGCCGATCTGGCCCGCGACTGGTTCACGCTGCACATGACCCCGCGGGAGCCGTAGGGCCGCGATCGCCCGTTGCCCGGCTCCCCGTTCTTCGCCGCTGCCGTGCGCCACCGCGTTCTCCGCCGTGAGCCGCTCCCGGCCGGCACCCCCGCGCCTGTCCCCGGTCCCGCCGCCTCACCTCTCCAGGACCAGGGCCAGCCCCTGCCCGACACCGATGCACAGCGTCGCGAGGCCCGTGCCCGAGCCCGCGGCCGCGAGCTGGTGCGCGACGGCCCCGGTGAGCCGGGCCCCGGAGGCGCCGAGCGGGTGGCCGATGGCGATGGCACCGCCGCGCGGGTTGACGCGGGCCGCATCGAGGTCAGGCCACTGGCGCAGGCAGGCCAGCGCCTGGGCTGCGAACGCCTCGTTGAGCTCCACCGTGCGCAGCTCGCCGAACTCGCGGCCGGCCTTCTTCAACGCACGCCGGGCGGCCTCGACCGGGCCCGCGCCGAAGTACTGCGGCTCGATACCGGTGACGGCCGAGGCTCCGACGCGGGCGAGCGGCTCCCGGCCGGTGGCGCGCAGCCCGTCCTCGTCCACGAGCAGCAGCGCGGCGGCGCCGTCGTTGAGCGGCGAGGAGTTGCCCGCGGTGACGGTGCCGCCCTTGCGGAATACCGGCTTCAGCGCGGCCAGGGCCTCGGTGGAGGTGGTGTCGCGGATGCACTCGTCCCGGGTCAGCTCCACCCCGTCGACGGGGACCACCTCGCCGTCGTACAGCCCGTCGGCCCAGGCACGGGCCGCGTTGCGATGACTGGCCAGGGCGAACGCGTCCTGTTCCTCGCGACCGATGCCGTACCGGTCGGCCAGCAGCTCTGCGCCCTCGCCCAGGCCCACCGTCCACTCCTGCGGCATCCGCGGATTGACCATGCGCCAGCCCAGCGTGGTCGAGTGCAGCTGCTGGTGGGCGGCGGGGAAGCCGCGTTCGGGCTTCTGCAGCACCCAGGGCGCGCGGCTCATGGACTCGACGCCGCCCGCGACGGCGATGGACGCGTCGCCGACGGCGATGGCGCGCGCGGCCTGGATGACGGCCTCCATGCCGGAACCGCACAGCCGGTTCACGGTCGTGCCGGGCACGGTGACCGGCAGGCCGGCGAGCAGCACGGCCATCCGCGCCACGTCCCGGTTGTCCTCGCCGGCGCCGTTGGCGTCGCCGAAGAAGACGTCGTCGATCCGGGCCGGGTCGAGCTCGGGCGTGCGGGAGACGAGGGCGCCGAGCACCCCGGCGGCCAGGTCGTCGGGCCGCACTCCGGCGAGGGCGCCGCCGTACTTGCCGATGGGGGTGCGGACGGCGTCCACGACGTAGACGTCACGGAGGCGGTCGGTCATGACGGCTCAGCTCCTGTCCTGTCTCGTACCTCGTCGGGGGCCCCGGGGCGGTGTCGACGAGGGGCGGGCCCGGCGGCGGTGGTGTCCGGCACCCGTGGTCGGTGACGACCCGGTGCACGCACGCCCGGCCCGTGAGGGGGAGCGTGCGGGTCCGGACGGGTCTCGGGGAGCCGTCCCGGGCGGTGCGGTCGGTGACGACGACCCGGCGGGCCCCGTGAACGGGGCCCATGGCGCCTCCCGTGCCCCCGCCATTCTTCCGGGTACGGCCCGGTCGGCGAGGTCCCCCCGCCCGGGGACCTGCACGGCTCCCGGCACCGCGGCGCCGCGGCGGTCCCCGCGGACGGCCCGCACCAGGGCGAACCCGGTGGTGGTGGTGCCGTGCTCGAGGACGTGGTCGCGGCCGTCACGGGCTCGGACCGCCTTGGGCGGAGACGCGTGGGCGACGCCGCCGACGGCGAGCGGCGCATGGCCCGCGACGTCGCCCACGCCCTCGGCGGCGGGCCGCCCGACTCTGTCCATGGAGACTTCCACTCGATCCGTTCGCCAGGTGAACTACAGTTCATCCATGGCTCGCCATGAGTCTGCGTGCACCCGGCACACATGTCAACGCCCCGGAGAACCGATGCCAGCCGATCCACCCGCAGAGGCCGTGGCTCCGCTGATGCGCGGTATCTCCGTGCTGCGCGCACTCAGCGACGCGGGCGGCCGGATGGACCTCAGCGACCTCGCGCGCTCCACGGGACTGGCCCGCTCGACCGCCGACCGCATCGCGGCGACGCTGGCGCGGATGGGGTACGTACGCCTCCGGGCCCACGAGGTCCGGCTCGCTCCACGGCTCATGGAACTGGGCAACTCCTACCTCGCCGCGCTGTCCCTGCCGCGCCGGCTCGGCCCGCTCGCCGAGCGCCTCGCCGACGAGTTGGACGAGCCCGTCTCGCTCGCCGTCCCCGACCGCG
Organism: Streptomyces sp. NPDC049887; assembly: GCF_040656535.1. NCBI lineage: Bacteria > Bacillati > Actinomycetota > Actinomycetes > Kitasatosporales > Streptomycetaceae > Streptomyces > Streptomyces sp. NPDC049887. The sequence goes on from NZ_JBFAMM010000009.1 coordinate 85,610, forward strand.
ACGGCGTCCGCTTCGTCCACCAGACCACCCGGCGGCGGGCCATGTCGCCCACCTTCCGCATCGGCGACCTGCTGCCGTACGAACGCACCGCCGCGGGCGCGGTGTTCGCGGCCGGATGGACGGACGGCACATGGACGGCGCGAAGCGGTGAGATCCCCGGGGCCGAGGACCGAGGCACGCCCGGTGCGGCCGGGAGGTCCACGGGCGGGGAGGAGGCGTTCCGGCGAAGGGCGGCACGCTCCGGCGCGGCCGGCTGGGCCGTGGACGACCAGCTCATCGAGCCGGGACTGGTAGCCGTCGCCCTGCCCGTGCACGACCGCGAGGGCTCCGTCGTCTGCGCGGTGAGCGTGGTCGGCCACACCAGCCGGCACACCGCGGACTCGCTCGGCCGCACCGTGCTGCCGGCGGTGCGGGAGACCGTAGCCGCGATGGAGGAGGAGCTGCGGCGGGACCGCCCGGCCGCGGGGGCACCCGCGCCGAACGGCCTCGCCCACTGGACCACGGCCTCCAAGCAGGAACTCGGCGCGGAGTTCGTGGAGTCGCTGGCCAGGGGACTCACCGTGATCACCGCTTTCGGGGAGGGCCGCCCGGAACTGTCCCTCACCGCGATCGCCGAGGCCACCGGCCTGGCCCGGGCCACCGCCCGCCGTGCGCTCATCACCCTGGAACACCTCGGCTACGTCAGGTCCGGGGACCGCGTGTTCCGGCTCACTCCGCGCGTGCTGTCCCTCGGCCGCCCCGCGCTGTCCCGGACGACGCTCCCCGACATCGCCCTCCCGCACATGGCCGAACTGGTGCGCCGGGTGAACGACTCCGCGTCCCTCGCGGTCCTCGACGGGGACGACATCCGCTACACCGCGCGCGTCGCCACCGAGCGGATCACGAGTGTCGACATCACCGTCGGCACCCGCCTCCCCGCGTACGCCGCCTCCATGGGGCGGGTCCTGCTGGCCGGGCTCCCCGCCGGGGAACGTGCGGACCGTCTCGCCCGCACCGCGCTGCGCCCGCTCACCTCACGTACCGTCACCGAACCGGCGCGCCTGCTCGGGCTCCTCGACCACGTCCACGACGAGGGGTTCGCACTGGTCGACGAGGAACTGGAGGAGGGACTCCGTTCGCTGGCCGTCCCTGTGCGCGACCACGCGGGCCGCACCGTCGCCGCGCTGAACGTCGCCATGCACACCGCCCGCCGCACGACCGGCGAGTGCCTCACCGAGGTCCTCCCCCCTCTCCGCGCCACGGCCGCCGCGATCGAGTCCGACCTCCGCATCGCGGGCCGATTCGCCCGCGTCCCCGAGGTCTGACCCCGGCCGGCCCCCGGCCCCGGGGGACTCAGCCCGGCCGGACCCCGGCCCCGGGGACTCAGCCCGTCCAGAAGTCCCACCAGCGAGTGAGCACCAGCATGCCGATGGTCCCCGTCCACGCGACCGGCGCCAGCCAGCCGAACTCCCGCAGCATGTCCCGCAGCCCGGCCGGCGCCGGCAGCATCCGGTACCCGACGGTGTGCCGCGTCACCCTGCAGAACAGGACGATCGTGGCTACCCATGCGAGACAGCACCACAGGCAGAGGGCGCCGATCCGGTACAGCGACTGGAACTGAAGCCAGGTGCAGAAGGCGACCCCGAGGAGCGCTCCCCCGTTGAGGGCCAGCCAGAACCAGCGCCGGTAGCGGGCTCCCGCCAGCAGCCCCGCCCCGACGCCGATCACCACCGCGTACGAGACGAGCCCCAGCATCGGGTTGGGGAAGCCGAAGGCGGCCGCCTGCTCGCTCTTCATGATGCTGCCGCACGACACGACGGGGTTGAGGCTGCACCCAGGGGTGAAGCCCGGGTCCTCCAGCAGCCGGAACTTGTCGAGCGTGATGGCCCAGGAGGCGAGCAGCCCCGCCGCGCCCGTGACCACGAGCATCAGGGCGAAGCCCCGGCTCGCGCCCACCCCGGCCGCGGGGGCGTCGACCGGTGCCGTCACGGGACGCGCGACGCGCGTTCTGGCTCGTGTCCCCATGTCTCTCCAGACTCCCTCTCCGGCCGGATCCGTCCGGCCGATTCCCCGGCCCTCCGTCACCTGGGCCGATGCGCACACGCAGTAACCGCCGCCCCGCTCGACACGACGGATCGTCAGATCCGGACTAACGTCGCGGGTGTCCGCAACCCCTCTGACAGGAGGCCACCGTGAAGCTGACGCTTCCTCACCCGGCGGCGGCCGCCGCCGGGTGCACCGGAATACGATTCAGGCTCGCCGGGACAGCCCGGGCGGACGCGCACAGCGCGCCCTCCCGCCCGGCGAGCGGTGTCCGGCAGCTCTGACCAGCAAGGTGTGAACCAGGCCCGGCCGGCGGTCCTACCGCCGTCAGCCGGGCCTCTTGCCGCCCGGTGACGGCTCAGCCACGCAGCTGACGGACCGGCAGCAGACAGTGCGCCGCCGTCGACAGCACGGCCTCGTCGCCGACGAACTCCCGCAGCACGCCCTCCGGGACCGGAACCCCCGGCGCGGCCTCCGGCCAGGGCCGCGTCGCGAAGATGAAGTACACGTGCCCACGGTCCCGTACCGCGGCCAGCCACTCCTGCGGCACCGTGCACTGCGCGGTGAGATGAGGCATCGTCAGCACCGCCTGGCCGGCCTCCACCAGCAGTGTGACGGGAAGTCCGGCGGACTCGGCGGCGTCCACGAACTCGCCCCCGACCGGCAGTCCCACGTCGTCGAGCAGCTGCCGGGCCGCGGCCTCGGCCCCCTCCGGTCCGCCGTCGCCGTCCCCGAGTGCGTAGGCCAGCAGGAAGGGCATGTCGCGCTCGTCGTCGGGGTGCTCCCCGCTCCAGGCGAGGACGACGAGGGTGCCCAGTCGGGCCGGGCGGAAAGCGCGTAGCGCGCCGCGGGTTGAGGTCACGTTCGGGACCATAGCGACTTACCGGAACCCTCCGGGCACCCTTGTCACACGCGCGGGGGAGCCCACCGGCCGATTAGCCCGAAGGGGTCGCGCTCGCTCATCCGTGCGCAGCCCCGCCACCCCGGCGGACCGGCGACGGCGGGCCCCGGACGCGGGGAGGCCCGGCGGAAGACTTCCGCCGGGCCGTCCGGGACCGCGCCGGGGACGACGCTCAGGCGCCCAGGGGAAGCCCGCCGAGGAGCTGCTGCGGGGCGGCCGCCTTGCTCCTGTTCAGGTCGTCGGCGGTGCCCTGGACCGTGTTCAGCAGCGAACCGTCCCGCTCCGTGTCCAGCGTCCTGTTCGTGAGTGGCTCCACGGCGCCCGCGGTCTCCCCCGCGACGGTACCCAGGGCGCCGTTCAGACTGGTCGGAGCGAGCTCGGAAGCGGCGAAAGCCGGGGCCGAGGCACCCGCGGCGACCAGCGAACCGGCGACGACCGCAGCGACCTTCATGGGCTTCATCAGTGAATCTCTCCTTCGGCGACGCGTGTCGCGCGCACAAGTGGCGGAGGCTTCGGGCACATTGCGGATGCCCGGCATGCCCTGTCGTGCTGTTCTGTGCTGTTACGTGTTCTGTAACGATCCGTCACCCGGGCCGGAAACCCCGAGAACCGGGGATTCTCCCGGCCCACCCGAATGAAGCTCCCCGTTCGGATGTTCCTATCGGACCCCTCTCGCCGGTCACGGGCGGGAAAGGCGGCCGGTCCGGGTTCCGGGAGCGTGCTCGGCACGAGAAGGCCGCCCCTCCCGCCGTGGCGGGAAGGGCGGCCCGAGGCGCCCGTGCAGGCGATCAGTCGTTGACGCAGGCGTTGCCGAAGGACGGGTTCAGCAGACCGACGACGTCGGCGGTGTTGCCGCAGGCGTTGACCGGGACGTGGACCGGAACCTGGCCCACGTTGCCGGAGAGCACGCCGGGCGAGTTCGCCGCTGCGGCCTCCGCGCCGCTGTCGGCGGCGGCAATGCCGGTGGAGCCCGCAACAGCGGCGGCGGCGAGGGTGGACAGGACGAAAGCCTTCGCGGTACGCGACATGGAGAAGCACTCCTTGGTCAAAATGTTCAGTGGCCGTGCGTGACTGCCCGGTCCGATGGTTCAACGGCAGCGAGGTCTGCCAGGTTGTGCGGCCGAAGGAGTGAACAACCGGTCGGCCCACAGGGTGGTGGGCGTCCGGCGGCCTGCGCCGCCGGACGCCCGCACGCGTCAGTCGTTGGCGCAGACGTTGCCGAAGGACGGGTTCAGCAGACCGACGACGTCGACGGTGTTGCCGCAGACGCCCACCGGGACGTGGACCGGAACCTGGCCCACGTTGCCGGACGCGACGCCGGGCGAGCCCTCGGCGGCACCGGCCGCGCCGCTGTCCGCGACGGCCATGCCCGCACCGCCCATGATCAGGGCGACGCCCGTGCCCGCAAACACGACCGACTTCGCGATTCGCTTCATTATTTCTTCCTTCCGGGGGGTTTGTGATGCGGCGCAAGCAACAACGAGGGCACCCGAAGTCCGGACACGGAGGAACGCCAAAAGGATTAATCCGCACTCCGGCACCCCGGCCCGGACGGGAAAGAGCGGTCCGGCGCCGGAAAGAAATAGGGCTAGAGTCACCTCTCGCGCCGGCTCCGCGAAGAGCGCACGAAGCCGCCCCCCACCGGCCCGCTCATGTGAATAGCCTTGGATATGAACCGGAATCGACGATCCGCGCAGCATGCTGAGTCCCGGCAGCAGCCGGATCACTTTCCAATGCCCCGCGCACCGGAATTCCCGCCGGCTCTTCCGCCCGGAGAGGGCCCCGACCCGGTCCGGCGCACCGTCCAGCGCCCGCCGTCAGGCCCGGGCGCGGCCCCGCGTGCGGGCCGGACGGTCGTGCTCCACGTCGTCCAGCAGGCCGACGGCGGGATGGCCCGGGTCGTCCTGGACCTGGTGGCCCATCAGGTCCGCGGAGGAACCCCGGTGGCGGTGGCCTGCCCGGGCGGGGGCATGCTCGCGGACGCCGCGCTCGCGCTCGGCGCCGGTGTCCACCGTTGGCGTGCCGGGAAGAGGGCCGGCCCGCTGCTGCCCCGCGAGGTGGGACAACTCTCCAGGATCGTCGCCGCCGCGGGCCCGCGGCTCGTGCACGCGCACGGGCCCAAGGCCGGGCTCGCCGTCCGGCTCGCGCTGCGCGGCCGGATCCCCACCGTCTTCCAGCCGCACGTCTGGTCGTTCGGTCCGGCCGGCGGCGTCCTGGCCGGACCGGCCCGCCACTGGGAACGCTACGGGGCTCGCTGGGCGGACCGGATCGTCTGCGTCAGCGAGACGGAGCGGCGCAAGGGCGCGGCGGCCGGTGTCGAGGCGCTGTGGACCGTCGTCCCCAACGGCGTCGACACCGAGCGCTTCCGGCCCGCCGCGGACGGAGCGCGGCGGGACCTTCCGCCGCTGGTGGCCGACCTGCCCGCGTCCGCTCCGCTCGTGGTGTGCGTGGGACGGCTGTGCCGGCAGAAGGGGCAGGACGTGCTGCTGGCGGCATGGGAGCAGGTCCTGCGCAGACTGCCGAACGCCCGCCTCGTGCTGGTCGGGGACGGCCCAGGGGCCGACGCGCTGCACGCGTCGGCCCCGGCGTCCGTCCGGTTCGCGGGCGACCAGCCGGACTCCGCTCCCTGGTACCGGGCGGCCGATCTGGTCGTCGTCCCGTCCCGCTGGGAGAGCATGGCGCTGACGCCCCTGGAGGCGATGGCCTGCGGCCGGCCGGTGGTGGTCACGGATGTCGCGGGAACGCGGGAGAGCCTGCCCCCGGGGCACGCGCTGTTCTGCACGACGCCCCCGCAGGATCCGTACGCCCTGGCCACTGCCGTGGGCGACCTGCTGCTCAACGGCCCGCTGCGCAGGACGCTCGGCCGCCAGGGCCGCCAGCACGTCCTCGCCGCGCACGACGTGCGGCACAGCGCCTCCGCGATCGCGAACGTCTACCGCGAGGTGTCGGCCGCCCGGCCCGCGATCGGCGGCGCGACCGGGGACTGACGACCGCGCCCGAGCACGCCGGCCCGTCGGCGCGGCCGTCGTGCTCGGGCGCGGTCACCCGGGCGAAGGCCCGCCCCGACCCGTCGCCCGCCGGACGGGTCCGCCAGGAAGAGCCACGGCCGGGAGAGTCCGATGAGGGACTCTCCCGGCCGGGTTCACACGGGGAGCGCGGGCGTTCAGCGACGCGCGGCGGCCGTCCCGCGGCGGTACAGCAGGGCGCCGCCGGCCAGCAGGCCGACCGCGGCGGCACCGGCCGCCAGCGTGCCGGCGTTGCCGCCGGTCTGGGCGAGCTGCTCCGTCGTCGAGGAGTCGACGACCCGGTCGTCGACCGGGGTGTCCACCACGGGGACCAGGACCTCGGGCACCTCGGGAACCTCAGGCACCTCCGGGATCTCGGGGGTGACCGGGATCTCCGGCGTCTCGGGCGACTCCGGCGTCTCAGGCGTGACCGGGGTCTCCGGTGTCTCCGGCGTGACCGGGGTCTCGGGGACCTCGGGGATCTCGGGGATCTCCGGCGTCTCCGGCGTGACCGGGGTCTCCGGCGTCAGCGGCGTCTCGGCCGTGCCGTTGCCGCAGTTGTTGCCGCCGGCCGGGTTCAGGGCGCCGATGACGTCGATGGTGTTCCCACAGGCGTTGACCGGGACGTCCACCGGCACCTGGACGTTGTTGCCGGAGGCGACGCCCGGGGAGCCCACAGCGGCACCCTCCGCGGACGCGCCCCCGGATCCGGCCGCGCCCTCGTCGGAGGCGTTGACGCAGGCGTTGCCGAACGCGGGGTTGAGGACCCCGACCACGTTCAGGGAATTGCCGCAGACGTTGACCGGTACGTGCACGGGGGCCTGGACGTTGTTGCCCGACAGTACGCCGGGCGAGTTCGCGGCCTCGGCGTCGGCCTGGGAGTCGGCGCTGGCGTACACACTGGTCAAGGACAGAATCCCGGTGGCCGCCGCGGCCGTCAGAATTCCCTTGCTGATGACCTGTCGCATGTTGTTGTTCTTCCCGCTTTCGCTTCGCGAGCCGATCCCGGGGCGGTGCCGCAGGGCACGCCCCAGGACCGACGGAAAACGACCCTTCAGGGCTGTATGCGAGGACTGGATGTCAGTCGTTCACACAGAGGTTGCCGAACGCAGGGTTCAGCACGGCAATGAGATTGACGGAGTTGCCGCAGGCATTCACCGGAACGTGTACCGGAATCTGGACGACGTTCCCGGAGAGCACTCCCGGCGAGCCGGCCGCGACACCGGTCGCACCGGAGTCCGCGAGCGCGGGCGAAGCCATTCCCATGGCCATCACAATTCCCGCCAGCACCGTCGTGGTCCTTCTGAACTTCATATCGGATTTTCCTTCTGTTCGGCGGTCGGGGTGAGTGCCGTGGAAAAGCACGGGCAATGCCACGACGCCCTGCCAACGAGCCGTGCCGACCGAGGAAACCCTTCTGCGGTCCGGGCCTCCGCTCAATTCACTCGAATGCCCGGACGGCCGAACCCGACGACCGGGCCGGAACGGGTGCTCAGCCGTTGCCCTCGCCGTTGCCGGAGAGCACCGGGATGTCGGAGAGGATGTGCGACAGGGCCTCGTCGCCCTTGGCCTGGGTCGAGTTCTCGGCGCACTGCTGGTTCTGCGGGTTGGCCAGGACGTTGAGGTCCTGGACGCCGACCGGCACCAGACCGACGAGCGAACCGGCGTTGGCCTTGGCGGGCAACCCCACACAGGGCTTGTTCAGCGAACCCTGGACCAGGGCGAGCTGCGGGCTCTGGGCACCGTAGGTGGCCGAGTTGCCGAACACCTGCGAGGCACCGACGCCACTGGCGGACGTCGTACCGGTGTCGTCGCCGATGGCCAGGGCCTGGGGGGCCGCGGCGGCCGAGGCACCGATTACGGAGGCCGTGACCGCAGCCGCAGCCATAACCTTCTTGATCATCACTTGCTTGCCTTTCTGCAGGAACACTCCAGCTCGTCTGCGCACCGAATCAAACTGGGCGGAGGACGTTTGGTTGCGGGGCTTCACCCGAACAGCCCTCATGGCGCGTCGCTCGCGACGCGCGCCCCTCGGCCGTCGGCGGGTAAGGAAAACCCCTGGCCGAACGGCACGGCGGCGGCCACGGGCACCGTCCTTTGGAGTGAAGCGGAGGAACCAAGTCCGCTGGTCCGAGTTGGTCAGGAGGCTCCGGGAAACGGGCACCTCAGTCCCCTCTCAGAACCCCGGGAACCGGAACCGCAAAGAACCCTGAACCCAGGAAAGGGATCAACTCGTGCTGAAGAAGGCTATGGCGGCTGCGGCCGTCACCGCGTCGGTCGTCGGCGCCTCGGCCGCGGCGGCGCCGCAGGCCCTGGCCGTCGGCAATGACACGGGCACCACGTCGGCCAGTGGCGTCGGCGCATCTCAGGTGTTCGGCAACTCCGCCACGTACGGCAACATGAGCCCGCAGATGGCGCTCGTCCAGGGTTCGCTGAACAAGCCCTGCGTGGGCCTGCCCGCCAAGCTGAACGCCAGTTCGCTCGTCGGCCTGGTGCCGGTCGGCGTCCAGGACCTCAACGTCCTGTCGAGCCCGCAGACCCAGCAGTGCACGGAGAACTCGACCCAGGCCAAGGGCGACGAGGCCCTGTCGCACATCCTCTCCGACATCCCGGTGCTCTCGGCCAACGGTCAGGGCAACGGCTGACCGTCGTCCACGCCGGCCGGGCCGGGCCGTTCGCGGTGCTCCGCGGCGGCCCGGCCCGCTCGCGTGGGCGCCCGCCGGCCGTGTCGCCGCGCCGCCATACCGCACCGCCCGTGGGAACGGCGGGCGCTCACCAGCGGGGCCAGGACCAGGAGGCGAGGTCGGACCACTCGCGATCGTGGACGCCGGGGACGGTCCTTCCCTGGGCGTACCAACTGGCCATGAGGGACGCGTAGATGGGCTCCACCGAGCGGTCCGCGACCGGTCGGGCCGCCGGCCCGACCCGGTCCACCGGCTCCCTCGCGCTTTCCGGTTCCCTGCGACTCGCCGGAATCAGCCCCTGCCGTTCCCAACGGCCCTTGTGCTCCGCCATGCCCCCAATATCCCGTACCGCCCGGGCTCGTTGGTGCGAAAGAACCGAACGTCCCGAACAGCGCCCTCCGCGCTGGGCCGATCGGGTTACAGGCCGCAACCGGGGCGCGGAGGCCGGTGTTGATCACCGCGTACATCACTCACCGGTGGAGTGCGTGTCCCGACGCCCCGAACATCGCGAACCTCCCCGAAGGGAATCACCATGAAGAAGCTGTGGGCAGCAGCAGCCGTGACCGCGTCCGTGGCCGGAGCCGCGCTGACCGCCGCCCCGCAGGCCCTGGCCATCGGCGACGACGGCGGCACCACGTCGCTGAGCGGCAACGACGCCGCGCAGGTCTACGGCAACTCGGCCACCTACGGCGCCCAGAGCCCGCAGCTCAGCGCCGTTCAGGGTTCGCTGAACAAGCTGTGCGTGGGCCTGCCCGCCAAGGCCAACGCCGGTTCGCTCGTCGGTCTGGTGCCGGTCGGCGTCCAGGACCTCAACGTCCTGGCCAACCCGCAGGACCAGCAGTGCGCCGAGAACTCGACCCAGGCCAAGGGCGACGAGCCGCTGTCGCACGTTCTGGACGACGTCCCGGTGCTCTCCGGCAACGGCGTCAACAACCACTGATCCCGTACACACCAAGGTTCAGGGCCAGAGGCCCGGCTCGGCGGACCGCTTCTCGCGACTCGCCCGGCCGGGCCCCGGCGCGTCGGGACCGGACCGGCTTCCGGCTCGGCGTCCCGCCCGTCAGCCGCGCTTCACCGCGCGCAGGACCACGAACTTCGGATTGCTCGCGACGGTCTCGCAGTTACCGAAGATCCGGCGCAGTTTGACGTGGTAGCCGAGGTGCCGGTTGCCGATCACCCACAGCTCGCCGCCGGGGCGCAGGGCCCTGCGGGCGCCGGTGAACATGCGCCACGAGGTGCTGTCGGTGAGCGCCCGGTGGGTGTGGAAGGGGGGGTTGTTCAGCACCAGGTCGACGGACTCGCGCTCCGTCCCGGACAGCGCGTCGCCGACGACGAAGGCGGCGTCGGCGGACGGTCCGGTGTTCGCCCGGAAGGTGGCCTCGGCCGAGGCGACGGCCTGGAACGACTCGTCCGTGAACACCACCTCGGCCTCGGGGTTGGCGACCGCCACGGCCGTGCCGACGACGCCGTTGCCGCAGCCCAGGTCCACGACGCGGAGCGGGCCTCGGCGGTCGGGGAGGTGCTCGAGGAAGAAGCGGGTGCCGATGTCCAGGCGGTCGGCGCAGAAGATCCCCGCGTGATTGGTCACGGGACGTCCCGACATGGCCCCGATGCCGGCCGGCAGCGTGTGGCTGCGAGGCCAGGGGGCGTCCGGGACCGCCGCGCTCCCGGTGCGGTCCGGTTCGGGTGCGCAGTGGATGAGCCTGGCCTTCTTGACCGCCAGTGACGTGCGGGTGGGGCCGATGATCCGCTCGAAGAGCTTCAGCGTGGAGGTGTGGATCTCCGTCACCATGCCGGTGCCGACCACGAGCGTGTCGGCGGTCAGCCGGGGCGCGAGCCGCTGGAGCTGGTCCTCGAGCAGGGCGAGGCTCTTGGGGACGCGGACCAGCAGGACGTCGATCCGGTCCGGCGGGGTGTCCTGGGTCGACAGCAGCCGTACGCCGTCGGCCTCCGCGGCGGGGCGGTTGCGCACGAGATTGGCGCGGGTCGCCCGCTGGGTGAGAAAGGAGTCGGTGATCTGCACGGGCCGGTGCGCCGACAGTGCCGTGACCAGTGCCCCCCAGCGGTCGCCCACCACGACCACGGTGCCGCCGAGCTTCTCGCCCTCCAGATGGCGCAGCAGGTACTCGTCCGAGGCGTCCCAGGCGCGGAGCCGGTCACGGGGGTCCTCGGGGAAACGGGTGAGCCCGAGGTCGCCCCATGACGTGGTGAAGATGTTCATCGTGCTCTCAGGCTACGCGGCCGCCTTGGCGAGTTCCGCGGCGCCGAACGAGACGTCGAAGCGGTCGCACCAGATGGTGACGCTGGTCAGGCGGTTGAGATCGGCGTCGGCGGGCAGCGGGTAGTTCTGGTCGCCCTTGTTGCCCTTCAGCTTGCCGAGGCTGACGTACTGCCCGTCGTCGAAGACGTGCCAGCCGTCCTTGCCCTCCTTCACCGGCGCGTCGGTGAGCCAGACGCGCAGGTCGGGGCCGCTGCTGGTGTCCAGGCCCTCGATCCGGAGGGTGCGGGAGCCGTCCGCGAGCCGGACGATCTTCACACTGCCGTTCGTGGCGTGCTCATGACTGATGAAGCTCCCGGTGGCCAGCACCTCCGGCGCGGACGGGACCGCCGGCGCCGTGTCCGCGGACGCCCCCGGTCCGTCCGGCGAGGCCGGGGCGGCCGCGGGCAGCTCCTCGCGAACGGTCTCGTCCACCCAGAGCTTCCAGGGCTGGAACCAGTACAGCCCGGCCACGGCCACCACCGCGACCACCACCAGCCCCACGATCACCACAGGTCTGCGTACCACCGATGTCCTCATGGCTTCATTCAAGTCGCACGGGACGGCGAAAGGAACGTTTCCGGTGGTGACGGAAGTCTTACGCCCGCCGTCCGCCCCGCCGGTCGAGCCGGGTCACCAGTCCCCTGGTGCACGGCTGCCTCAGGCTCACCGGGCAGCCCGGAGGGCACATGGGACGACCCATCCCACACTCCGGTGTGAACCTGGTGCCGTGCACGGCACTCGGGATGTCCCGGCCCCACCGCGTCAGCCGTCGCCCTCCAGGTCGCCCTCCGTCTCGAGGAAGACCTGGCGCAGGGCGTCGACGACCGCCGGGTCGGGCTTCTCCCACATGCCGCGGGACTCCGCCTCCAGCAGTCGCTCCGCGATGCCGTGGAGGGCCCAGGGGTTGGCCTGCTGGAGGAACTCGCGGTTCTCCGGGTCCAGGACGTACGCCTCGGCGAGCTTGTCGTACATCCAGTCGGCGACCACGCCGGTCGTGGCGTCGTAGCCGAACAGGTAGTCCACGGTGGCGGCGAGCTCGAAGGCGCCCTTGTAGCCGTGGCGGCGCATCGCCTCGATCCACCTGGGGTTCACGACGCGGGCCCGGAAGACGCGGGAGGTCTCCTCGACGAGGGTGCGGGTGCGGACCGTCTCCGGGCGGGTGGAGTCGCCGATGTACGCCTCGGGCGCGGTGCCGCGCAGGGCGCGCACGGTGGCGACCATGCCGCCGTGGTACTGGAAGTAGTCGTCGGAGTCGGCGATGTCGTGCTCGCGGGTGTCGGTGTTCTTCGCCGCGACCGCGATCCGCCGGTAGGCCGTCTCCATCTCCTCGCGCGCCGCGCGGCCTTCGAGACCGCGGCCGTAGGCGTAGCCGCCCCACACCGTGTAGACCTCGGCGAGATCGGCGTCGGTGCGCCAGTCGCGGGAGTCGATCAGCTGGAGCAGTCCGGCACCGTACGTGCCCGGGCGGGAGCCGAAGATACGGGTGGTGGCGCGTCGTTCGTCACCGTGCTCGGCGAGGTCGGCCTGGGCGTGGGCGCGTACGAAGTTGTCGTCGGCGGGCTCGTCGAGCGCGGCGGCCAGCCGGACCGCGTCGTCGAGGAGGCCGATGACGTGCGGGAACGCGTCGCGGAAGAAGCCCGAGATGCGCAGTGTGACGTCGATGCGGGGGCGGCCGAGCTCGGCGAGCGGGACCGGTTCGAGGCCGTTGACGCGGCGGGAGGCGTCGTCCCAGACGGGACGGACACCGAGCAGCGCCAGCGCCTCGGCGACGTCGTCGCCGGCGGTGCGCATCGCGCTGGTGCCCCACAGGGACAGTCCGACGGACGTCGGCCAGGAGCCGTTGTCGGTGCGGTAGCGCTGCAGAAGGGATTCGGCCAGGGCCTGGCCGGTCTCCCAGGCGAGGCGGGAAGGCACGGCCTTGGGGTCGACGGAGTAGAAGTTCCGGCCCGTCGGAAGGACGTTGACCAGGCCGCGCAGCGGCGAGCCGGACGGTCCGGCCGGGACGAAGCCACCGTTCAGCGCGTGGACGGTGTGGTCGAGTTCGTCGGTGGTGGCGGCGAGGCGCGGCACGACCTCCCGGGCGGCGAAGCCGAGGATGTCGGCGACGGCCTTGCCGTGGCCCTCGGCCACGGAGGCGACGGCGGCCTGGTCCCAGCCGGCGTCCTCCATGGCTTCGACCAGGGCGCGGGCGCGGGCCTCGGCCTCGTCGGCGGTGGTCCGCGTCGCGGCGGACTCGTCGAGGCCGAGCGCCTCGCGCAGTCCGGGCAGGGCGGTCGTGCCGCCCCAGATCTGCCGGGCCCGCAGAATCGACAGGACGAGGTTGACGCGCTCCGGGCCGGTGGGCGCGCCGCCGAGGAGGTGCAGTCCGTCGCGGATCTGGGCGTCCTTGACCTCGCACAGCCAGCCGTCGACGTGCAGCAGGAAGTCGTCGAAGCCGTCGTCGTCGGGGCGGTCCTCCAGGCCGAGGTCGTGGTCGAGCTTCGCCGCCTGGATCAGGGTCCAGATCTGGGCGCGGATCGCCGGCAGCTTCGCCGGGTCCATAGCGGAGATCTGGGCGTACTCGTCGAGCAGTTGCTCCAGGCGCGCGATGTCGCCGTAGGAGTCGGCGCGGGCCATCGGCGGGACGAGGTGGTCGATGAGGGTGGCGTGGACGCGGCGCTTGGCCTGCGTGCCCTCGCCCGGGTCGTTGACCAGGAACGGGTAGACCAGCGGCAGGTCGCCGAGCGCGGCGTCGGGCGCGCAGGCGGCGGACAGACCGGCGTTCTTGCCGGGCAGCCACTCCAGGTTGCCGTGCTTGCCGAGGTGGATCATCGCGTCCGCGCCGAACCCTCCTTCGTCCTGCCGGGCGGCGATCCAGCGGTAGGCGGCGAGGTAGTGGTGCGAGGGCGGCAGATCGGGGTCGTGGTAGATCGCGATCGGGTTCTCGCCGAATCCGCGTGGAGGCTGGATGACGATCAGCAGGTTGCCGCGGCGCAGGGCGGCCAGGACGATGTCGCCCTCCGGGTTGCGGGAGCGGTCCAGGAACATCTCGCCGGGCGCCGGGCCCCAGTGCTCCTCGACGGCCTCGCGCAGTTCGGAGGGAAGGGTCGCGTACCAGCGCCGGTAGTCGGCGGCCGGGACGCGGACCGGGTTCCGGGCGAGCTGCTCCTCGGTGAGCCAGTCCTGGTCGTGGCCACCGGCCTCGATGAGCGCGCGGATCAGTTCGTCGCCGTCCCCGGACGCCAGGCCGGGGATCTCCTCGGTGCCGAAGTCGTAGCCCTCGTCGAGCAGCCGGCGGAGCAGGGCGACGGCGGAGGCCGGGGTGTCGAGGCCGACGGCGTTGCCGATGCGGGAGTGTTTCGTCGGGTACGCGGAGAGGACGAGCGCGAGGCGCTTCTCGGCGTTCGGGATGTGCCGCAGCCGGGCGTGGCGCACGGCGATGCCGGCGACGCGGGCGGCGCGCTCGGGGTCGGCGACGTACGCGGGGAGGCCGTCCTCGTCGATCTCCTTGAACGAGAACGGCACGGTGATGAGGCGGCCGTCGAACTCGGGGACGGCGACCTGGCTGGCGGCGTCCAGCGGGGACAGCCCCTCGTCGTTCTCCTCCCAGGCGCTGCGCGGCCCGGTCAGGCACAGGGCCTGCAGCACGGGCACGTCGAGCGAGGCGAGTGCGCCCGCGTCCCACGCCTCGTCGTCCCCTCCGGCCTGGGCCTCGGCGGGCCGGGTGCCGCCGGCGGCGAGGACGGTGGTGACGACGGCGTCGGCGTCGCGGAGCCGTTCCAGCAGTTCCGGCTCGGGGGCGCGCAGCGAGGCGACGTACAGCGGGAGGGCCCGGCCGCCGGCGTCCTCGACGGCGTCGCACAGGGCGCCGACGAAGGCGGTGTTGCCGCTCATGTGGTGGGCCCGGTAGTAGAGCACGGCGACGAGCGGGCCGCTGTCGCGACGCGGGGTGCGCTCCATCTCGCCCCACGTGGGGGCGGGCGCGGGCGGCGCGAAGCCGTGGCCGGTGAGCAGGACGGTGTCCGACAGGAACCGGGCGAGCTGCTCCAGGTTGTCCGGGCCGCCGTGGGCGAGGTAGGCGTGGGCCTCGGCCGCGATCCCGATGGGGACGGTGGACGTCTCCATCAACTGGGCGTCCGGGGCCTGTTCGCCGGTGAGGACGACCACCGGCCTGCCCTGCGCCAGCAGCGCGTCGAGGCCCTCCTGCCAGGCGCGGATGCCGCCGAGGAGGCGCACGACGACCAGGTCGGTGCCGTCGAGGAGCTCGGGCAGCCGGTCGAGGGGAAGACGGGAGGGATTCGCGAAGCGGTACCGGACCGGGCCCTCGGCGGCGCGGGCGCTGAGCAGGTCGGTGTCGGAGGTCGACAGCAGCAGGATCGTCGCGTGCGTCATCGCGTGCGCAGGCCTTCCTCGGGGTTTCCGCGCCCCGGGTGGTCGTGGTCGGCGGGAGTTCCTGACTCACCGGACCCCGTCGCCGGGACCCGGTTCACAGTGGCGGGACCGCGCCGGATTCCCACCGGGCTTCCTCCCTAGGGCCCTGGGACCCTGTGCCGTTCTGCATAGTAGAGGCTGCGGCCCGCCGGCAGGGCGGCCACCTGGAAGGACGTGGGTATGCTCGCCGCCATGCCGCCCACACCGACAACCCCTCCGGACCGGGGCGAACGCCGCATACGGGACCGAGGTGACGCCTGCCCGGGCGCGCTGCGGCTGCATGCGGCGGACGACGGGCTGCTGGCCCGACTCCGCCTTCCCGGCGGCTTGTTGACGATGCATCAGTTGTGCGCGCTGGCCACCGCGGCCGAGCGGCTGGGCGACGGGGCGCTGAGCGTCACCTCCCGGGGGAACGCCGAGCTGCGCGGCCTGACGGACGGCTGCGGGGCGGAGCTGGCGGAACTGCTGCGTGACGCCGGGCTGCTGCCCTCCGACACCCATGAGCGGGTGCGCAACGTCGTGGCCTCGCCGCTGGCCGGACTGGACGGACTCGGCAGCGCCGACGTGCAGTTGTGGGCCCGGGAGCTGGACGCCCTGCTGTGTGCGAGCGACCGGGCCGCGGGTCTCTCGGGCCGGTTCCTGTTCGCCCTGGACGACGGCCGTGGCGATGTCGCCGGACTCGGCGCGGATGTGACGTTGCTCGCAGGGGCGGACGGACGGGCGGTGCTGCGGGTCGGGCGCCACGCCTTCCGGGTACCTGCCACCGACGCGGCACGCGCGGCGCTCGCCGCTGCGGAGGCGTTCCTGACCGCCGGCGCGGGCACGGGGGCGTGGCGCGTGCGGGAGCTGCCGGAGGGGCATGAGATCGGCGTGGACGAGTCGCTGGAGCGGGCGGGGGTGGCGGCGGAACCGCTCCCCCATGTCACCGGAACGGAACGCTCCGCCCCGGGTGCGGCCCCGGAACCGCCCGAGGATCGGCCCGAGGGACCCGGCACCGGACCGCTGCCCGGCGTCGTTGCGGGACCGGACGGCTGGACCGTGTCCGTCGCCGCTCCGCTCGGACGGCTCACCGCCGCGCAACTGCGGCAGCTGCTGCCGGCGCCCGCGAACGAGGTGCGGCTGACCCCGTGGCGCGGGGCCGTCGTCCCGGGGTTCGCGGACCGCGGCACGGCGCGGGCACACCTCGACGCACTCGGGCGGGCGGGTCTCATCACCGGCACCGACTCGCCCTGGTGGGGGGTCGGCGCGTGCACCGGCCGGCCCGGATGCGCCAAGTCCCTGGCCGACGTGCGGGCCGACGTGACCCCCGGCCGGGGCGGACTGCCCGTGTACTGGTCGGGCTGCGAGCGGCGCTGCGGCCGTCCGCAGGGGGAGTACGTGGACGTCGTGGCCACCCGGGACGGCGCGTACCGGGTGACCGCCCACGGCACCCCCGTACCCGTGCCGTCCCGCGCCGAACTCGAAGGCACCATCGCCACAGCCCGAACCCGTACGACGAAATGAGCGACAAGACCGTGTTCGACTACGAGAAGGACGGGGCGGAGATCTACCGCCAGTCCTTTGCCACGATCCGCGCAGAGGCCGCGCTCGACGCGCTCCCGGCCGACGTCGGCCAGGTCGCGGTGCGGATGATCCACGCCTGCGGCATGGTCGACCTCGTCCGCGACCTCGCGTACTCGCCCGGGGTGGTGGCCCGGGCGCGAGAGGCGCTGCGCTCCGGGGCCCCGATCCTGTGCGACGCGCAGATGGTGGCGAGCGGCGTCACCCGCAAGCGGCTGCCCGCGGGCAACGAGGTGATCTGCACGCTGTCCGACCCGTCCGTGCCGGAGCTGGCCGCCCGGCTCGGCACGACCCGCAGCGCCGCCGCGCTCGAACTGTGGCGGGACCGCCTCGAAGGTTCCGTGGTCGCCGTCGGCAACGCCCCCACCGCGCTCTTCCGGTTGCTGGAGATGATCGACGAGGGGGCACCCCGCCCGGCCGCCGTCATCGGCGTGCCGGTGGGCTTCATAGGCGCGGCCGAGTCCAAGGACGCCCTCGCCGCGCACGGGGGCGCTCCGGAGTACCTGGTGGTGCGCGGCCGACGCGGCGGCAGCGCCATGGCCGCGGCCGCGATCAACGCGATGGCGAGTGAGGCGGAGTGAGCACACAGCGGACCGGCAGGCTGTACGGCGTCGGGCTCGGCCCCGGGGACCCGTCGCTGATGACGCTCCGGGCGGCCCGGGTCGTCGCGGAGGCGGACGTCGTGGCGTACCACTGCGCCCGGCACGGCCGTTCCATCGCCCGCTCGATCGTGGCGGAGCACCTGCGCCCCGACCACATCGAGGAGCGGCTGATGTACCCGATCACGGTCGAGACCACCGACCATCCCGGCGGCTACCGGGGGGCGCTCGACGACTTCTACGAGGAGGCCGCGGCCAGGCTCGCGGCGCATCTCGACGCCGGGCGGACGGTGGCCGTGCTCGCGGAGGGCGATCCGCTCTTCTACGGCTCCTACCAGCACATGCACAAGCGGCTCGCCCACCGGTACCCGACCGAGGTGATCCCCGGCGTGACCTCGGTGAGCGCGGCGGCCGCGCGTCTCGGGGAGCCGCTGTGCGAGGCGGAGGAGGTGCTGACGATCGTCCCGGGCACGCTGCCCGAGGAGGAGCTGGCGGCCCGTCTCGCCGCCACCGACTCGGCGGTGGTGATGAAGCTCGGCCGGACCTTCCCCGCCGTGCGGCGGGCACTGGAGCGGGCGGGCCGGCTGGAGGACGCGCGCTACGTGGAGCGCGCCACGATGGCCGGCGAGCGCACGGAGCGTCTGGCGGAGGTGGACCCGGAGTCGGTGCCCTACTTCTCGGTGGCGGTGCTGCCCAGCCGGATCGACGAGGTGCGGCCCGAGGCGCGGCCCCGGGGCGAGGTCGTCGTCGTGGGCACCGGACCGGCCGGACCGCTGTGGCTGACGCCCGAGACCCGCGGCGCGCTCGCCGCCGCCGACGACCTGGTCGGCTACACGACCTATCTGGACCGGGTGCCGGTGCGGGCGGGGCAGCGCCGTCACGGCTCGGACAACAAGGTGGAGTCCGAGCGGGCGGAGTTCGCCCTCGACCTCGCCCGGCGCGGCCGCCGGGTGGCCGTGGTGTCGGGCGGCGACCCCGGGATCTTCGCCATGGCCACGGCCGTGCTGGAGGTCGCGGCGCAGGAGCCGTACGCGGACGTGTCCGTGCGCGTGCTGCCGGGCCTCACCGCGGCGAACGCCGCCGCGGCGCGCGCCGGGGCACCGCTGGGGCACGACTACGCCACCATCTCCCTGTCCGACCGGCTGAAGCCGTGGGAGGTCATCGCGGAGCGGCTGTCGGCGGCGGCCCGTGCCGATCTCGTCCTGGCCCTCTACAACCCCGGTTCGCGCAGCCGGACCTGGCAGGTCGCCAAGGCCCGTGAACTGCTGCTCGGCCACCGTGCCCCGGACACCCCGGTCGTCGTCGCGCGCGATGTGGGCGGTCCGGAGGAGAGCGTGCGGATCGTGCGTCTCGGCGAACTCGACCCGGCGGTGGTGGACATGAGGACCCTGCTGCTGGTCGGCTCGTCGCAGACCCGGACGGTGCGCCGCGGTTCGGGAGAGGAGATCGTCTGGACCCCGCGCACATACCCGGCTGCGGACAGCGTGCTCGAACCCGCGGGCGACTCGTTCCCGGGGTGAGACCGCGCCGGGCGAGGTCCGGCGGAGGGTGCGGGACCCGAATGCGTGGGGGCTCCGGTCCGGGTCCGAGCGCGGTCCGGGCGCGGGCGGCGTACGGGAAACGGAGGACGGAGGACGGAGGAACGGGGACGGAGGGCCCTTCGACCCGGGCCCCCTGAGATCCGCCTCCGGGGCCCTCCCCGTCAGGGGCCCTTCGGCGCCGAGCGGCCGACCACCGTGCCCGCGCGGTCGACGCACACCACGTCCACCGTGACCGGCGCACCCCGCAGCACCTCCAGTGCCCGGTCGCGGGCGGTCACGGCCACGAGATCGCCCAGCGGGACCCCGCGGGCCGCGCACGACTGCAACGCCGCGAGACCGGTGTTGGCGGCGGCGACCTCGGCCGCCAGTGTCTCGTCCGCCCCACCCCGGCGAGCCAGCTCCGCGAGGAAACCCTTGTCCACCTGGGAGCGGGCCGAGTGCAGATCCATGTGGCCCGCCGCCAGTTTGGACAGCTTCGCGAAGCCGCCGCAGACGGTGAGGCGGTCCACGGGGTGCCTGCGGACGTACTTGAGCACCGCGCCCGCGAAGTCGCCCATGTCGAGCAGCGCGTCCTCGGGAAGCCCGTACAGGGCGACGACCGTCTTCTCCGACGTCGAGCCCGTGCACCCGGCGAGATGGGTGCGTCCTGCCGCCCTTGCCACGTCCACGCCACGGCGGATCGAGTCGATCCACGCCGAGCAGGAGTAGGGCACGACGATGCCGGTCGTGCCGAGGACGGACAGTCCGCCGAGAATGCCGAGCCGAGGGTTCCAGGTGGAGCGCGCGATCTCCTCGCCGTGGTCGACGGAGACCGTGATCTCGACGTCGCCCGAACCGCCGTACCGGGCGGCGACCTCCGTGACGTGGTCCCGCATCAGCTGCCGGGGCACCGGGTTGATCGCCGGCTCTCCGACGTCCAGTGGCAGCCCGGGGCGGGTGACGGTACCGACGCCCGGTCCGGCACGGAACACCACCCCCGAGCCGGCGGGCAGGACCCGCACGGTCGCGCGGATCAGCGCGCCGTGCGTGACGTCCGGGTCGTCACCGGCGTCCTTCACCACGCCCGCCGTCGCGTGCCCGTCCGCCAGTTCCTCCACGGCCAGCGCGAACGCGGGCCGCCGGCCCCTGGGCAGCGTGATCGTCACCGGGTCCGGGAACTGCCCGGTGAGCAGCGCGGTGTACGCGGCGGTCGTCGCGGCGGTGGCGCAGGCCCCGGTGGTCCAGCCGGGCCGGAGGCCGGTGTGCTTGAGTTGGGCGCTGCGTCCGCCCACGGGCGCCGGTTCACTCATGGAGGTCCCCCGTGCACGTCCTGGTCCTCGGCGGTACGACGGAGGCGCGCGCCCTCGCCGAGTCGCTGCACGCGCGGGGCGAGCGGGTGACCACGTCACTCGCGGGACGGGTCGCGGCGCCGAGACTGCCGCGGGGCGAGGTGCGGATCGGCGGCTTCGGCGGCGCGGCGGGCCTCGCAGCCTGGCTGCGCGGGCACCAGGTGGACGTGCTCATCGACGCCACCCATCCTTTCGCCGGGACGATCAGTTTCAACGCGGCGCACGCCGCAGACCAGGCCCATGTTCCCCTGCTCGCGCTTAGGCGGCCCGGGTGGGTCCCGGTGGCGGGCGACGACTGGCACCCGGTCGACTCCCTCGCGCAGGCGGCCGAGGCGCTGCCCTCGCTGGGGCGCCGGGTCTTCCTGACGACGGGCCGCATGGGCCTGGGGTCCTTCGCGCACCTGGACGACCTGTGGTTCCTGGTCCGCTCCGTCGACCCGCCCGAGCCGCCGCACCCCGCGCGGATGCGGGTGCTCCTCGACCGCGGCCCCTTCACCCTCGACGGCGAACGTGCGCTTCTCGCCGACCACGGCGTCGACGTCCTGGTGACCAAGGACAGCGGCGCCGCCGCGACCTCGCCCAAGCTCACCGCGGCCAGGGAGGCGGGCCTTCCGGTCGTCGTGGTCCGCCGCCCGCCCGTGCCCGGGAACGTTCCCACGGCGACGGGGGTGGCGGAGGCGCTGGCATGGGTGACGGCACTGGGGCCGTTGCCGGGGTAGGCGGGCCGGTGTGCCGTCAGCAGACGTGCCGGTCCCGCGCCGGGTCGTACAGGTGGCTGTCGCGGAACTGGGAGGCGGCCAGGGTGCGGCCCACCAGGATGACCGCCGTCTTCGTGACGCCCGCCTGCTTCGTCAGCCCGGCGATCTCGTCGAGCGTGCCCCGGAGCACCAGTTCGTCCGGGCGACTGGCCATGGCCACCACCGCCGCGGGGCAGTCGGGCCCGTAGTGCGGCAGCAGTTCGGCGGCCACGCGGTCGACATGGCGGGCGGCGAGGTGCAGGACGAGCAGGGCGCCGCTGCGGCCCAGGGTGGCCAGGTCCTCGCCTTCGGGCATGGGGGTGGCCTGCTGGGCGACGCGGGTCAGGATGACCGTCTGGCCGACCGTCGGTACGGTCAGCTCCCGCTTCAGCGCGGCCGCCGCGGCCGCGAACGCCGGAACGCCGGGGACGACCTCGTACGGAATACCCGCCGCGTCGAGCCGCCGCATCTGCTCGGCCACCGCGCTGAACACGGACGGGTCGCCCGAGTGCAGGCGGGCCACGTCGTGCCCCTCCTCGTGGGCGCGGACGAACTCGGCGGTGATCGCGTCCAGATCGAGGTCCGCCGTGTCCACGAGGCGCGCCTCCGGCGGGCATTCGGCGAGGAGCTCGGCCGGGACGAGCGAGCCCGCGTAGAGGCAGACCCGGCACGACGCCAGCGTCCGCGCGCCGCGCAGGGTGATCAGATCGGCCGCACCGGGTCCGGCGCCGATGAAGTAGACGGTCATGAGCGTTCTCCTGCGGGGGGTTTGGTGACGGACCATTGCGTGACGGGCATCGCCTGCCGCCAGCCGGTGAACCCGCCCACCGGTACGGCGTGCGCCACGGCGAGCCGCACCAGCTCGCCGCCGTGCCGGCGGCGGCGTTCGGCCAGCAGTGCCTCCGACTCGAGCGTCACGGTGTTCGCGACCAGCCGTCCGCCCTCCGGCAGCGCGTTCCAGCAGGCGTCGAGCAGTCCCGGCGCGGTGAGCCCGCCGCCGATGAACACCGCGTCGGGCAAGGGCAGTCCGGCCAGACCGTCCGGCGCCGCCGCCGTGACGACCCGCAGTCCTGGCACGCCGAGGGTCTCCGCGTTGCGCTCGATGCGCCGTGCCCGATCCGCGTCCCGCTCGACGGTGACCGCCCGGCACGAGCGGTGCGTACGCATCCACTCGATCCCGATGGAGCCGGAGCCCCCGCCGACGTCCCACAGCAGTTCGCCGGGCGCGGGCGCGAGGGCGGCCAGCGTCGCGGCGCGCACATGGCGCTTGGTCAGCTGGCCGTCGTTCTCGTACACCTCGTCGGGCAGCCCGGGTACGGCGCCGAGCCGGGGCCCGCCCGGCTCACGGACGCAGTCGACTGCGACGACGTTGAGGGGGTCGCCGGGCGGCCGGTCCCAGCCGGAGGCGGTACCGGTGACCAGGCGTTCCCGCCCGGAGCCGAGTTGCTCCAGCACCCGCAGCGGGCTGGGGCCGAAGCCCCTCGCGGCCAGTAGTTCGGCCACCTCCGCCGGGGTCGCGGCGCCGGCGCTCAGCACCAACAGCCGCCGGCCGTGGTGGAGCACGGCGCCGAGCCCCGCGACGGGCCTGCCGACCGTCGTCACGACCTCGGTCTCCTCGACCGGCCAGCCGAGGCGGGCGCAGGCGTACGAGACGGCGGACGGATGCGGCAGCACGCGCAGGGCCTCGGGGCCGGCTATCTCGGTGAGCGTGCGGCCGATGCCGTAGAACATCGGGTCGCCGCTCGCGAGGACGGCGAGGCGCCGGCCGGCGTGCTCGGTGAGCAGCGCGGGCACGGCTGGGCGCAGCGGCGTCGGCCACGCCACGCGCTCCCCCGGGCACTCGTGGGCGGGCAGCAGGGCGAGCTGGCGTGGGCCGCCGACGAGTACGTCGGCGGCGCGCAGCGCGGCGCGGGAGGTCTCGGGCAGTCCGTCCCAGCCGTCGGCACCGATCCCGACGACGGACACGGCGGGGCGGGGGTCGGGCATCACGGACCGGACTCTACTGTCCGCGCAGATGGTGCCTGATCCGCGGGGGACCGGAGACCGGTCACCGGCGCGCGGACCCCCCAAGATCACGTAATACTGAAGTGGAGAACGAGTCCCTGGTCCCGGCCCCGCCACGCGCGCCTCATCGTCCGACTCGGCTCCGGGAGGCAGCCATGGCCACTCGACGCACTCCCCTGCCGGGCGTCGGTACGCAGTACGACATCACCTCGGAGAGCGGTCACCGTCTCTCGCTGGTCGTCCACCAGGACGGGCGGCGGTTCCTCGGCTTCTACTCCGCGGACGATCCCGACGAGTGGGCGGCCTCCGTGCCGCTCACACCCGAGGAGGCCGGCGGGCTCGCCCGACTGCTGGACCCGACCCCCGTCGAGGGCGTGCGCACCGACGGACTCGACCTGGTGACCGAGCACATCCCGGTCCCGGCCCGTTCCCCGTACTCCGGACGGCCGCTCGGTGACACCCGGGCCCGTACCCGCACGGGCGCCTCGATCGTCGCCGTCCGGCGCCCCAGCAGTGTGCACCCCTCGCCGGGACCGGGCTTCCGGCTGATGATCGGTGACACGCTCGTCGTCGTCGGCACCAGGGAGGGCGTGGACGCGCTCGCCGGGATCATCGAGGGCGCCGGCGACGAACCTGACGGCTCCGGGGCCGGAGGCTGACCGTGCACGGCACGACGATGCTCCTGGTCGAACTCGGGGCGATCATCCTCACCCTGGGGCTGATCGGCCGGTTCGCCGGACGCCTCGGGCTGTCCCCGATCCCCCTCTATCTGCTGGCCGGTCTCGCCTTCGGCACGGGCGGGCTGCTGCCGCTCAGCGCCAGCGGGGGCTTCATCGCCGTCGGCGCCGAGATCGGCGTCATCCTGCTGCTCCTGCTGCTGGGCCTGGAGTACAGCGCCTCCGAACTGGTGACGAGCCTGCGCACCCAGTACCCCTCGGGCCTCGTGGACTTCCTGCTCAACGCCCCGCCGGGCGCGGCGGCCGCGCTCCTGCTCGGCTGGGGACCGGTGGGGGCGGTGGCACTGGCCGGCGTCACCTGGATCTCGTCGTCGGGCGTGATCGCCAAGATCCTCACGGACCTGGGACGGCTGGGCAACCGCGAGACCCCGGTGATCCTCGGCGTCCTGGTCATCGAGGACCTGTCGATGGCGGCCTACCTGCCTCTGCTGACCGCGCTGCTCGCGGGACTCGGCCTGGCCGGCGGCAGCATCACCCTGCTGATCGCCGTCGGCACGGTCTCCCTGGTCCTCCTCCTGGCGGTCCGCCACGGCCGGCACCTCAGCCGGGCGGTCTCCTCCGACGACCCGGAGATGCTGCTGCTGGTCGTCCTGGGCCTCACCCTGCTGGTCGCGGGTGCGGCGCAGGAGCTGCAGGTGTCGGCGGCGGTGGGCGCGTTCCTGGTGGGCATCGCGCTGTCGGGCGAGGTCGCGGAGGGGGCCAGACGCCTGCTCACCCCGCTCCGCGATCTCTTCGCGGCCGTGTTCTTCGTCTTCTTCGGGCTGTCGACCGACCCGACGACGATCCCGCCGGTGCTGCTGCCGGCACTGCTGCTGGCCGTGGCCACCAGCCTGACCAAGATCGCGACCGGCTGGTACGCGGCCGGTCGCGCCGGAATCGGCCCGCGCGGCCGCCTCCGGGCGGGCGGCACCCTCGTACCCCGTGGCGAGTTCTCCATCGTCATCGCCGGACTGGCGGCCTCCACCGAGCCGCGCGTCGTGCCGCTGGCCACCGCGTACGTGCTGATCCTGGTGATCCTGGGCCCGCTCGCGGCCCGCTGGACCGAGCCCGCGTTCCACACCGTCCGCTCCTGGCTCGGCCACATCCCGCGGCCGCGGCCTCCGGGAGGCGCGGAGCGGGGGGCGTCCGCGACGGACGGGGCGGTGGCCCCGGCGGCGGGCGGCTGATCGTTCCCGGGCCTCACGCGCGGGCCACGGTGGGCCGCGGGCACGGTGGGCGGCGGGGCCCCGGGGCGCTCCTCGACGGCGTCGGCCGACGGGCGCCGATCACTTCTGGGCGTTCTGCCCGACGTAGAAGAGGAGCCAGACGAAGCCCGCGAAGGCATGTGTGGCGAAGACGTACACGAAGACGCGCAGCGCGACACCGCGCTCCTTCCAGCGCTCGCTCTCACGCGCGGTCTCGCTCATCGGTGGCATCCTCCCGGACCCGGACCCGGGCACGGTGCTCCGGGGACTCCAGCGTACGGCGGGCGGAATAGTTCAGGGGTGGCGTCCGTTCCAGCTGACAATTTAAGATTCAACCAACTGGCTCCTGGAGGCGAGGCCCGATGCAGTTCGGAATCTTCACCGTCGGCGACGTGACCACCGATCCGACCAACGGTCGCACCCCGACCGAGAACGAGCGGATCAAGGCGATGGTCGCCATCGCGCTGAAGGCCGAGGAGGTCGGTCTCGACGTCTTCGCGACGGGCGAGCACCACAACCCTCCCTTCGTGCCGTCGTCCCCGACCACGATGCTGGGGCACATCGCGGCGCGCACGGAGAACCTGATCCTGTCCACCTCCACGACGCTGATCACCACCAACGACCCGGTGAAGATCGCCGAGGACTACGCGATGCTCCAGCATCTGGCGGACGGGCGCGTCGACCTGATGATGGGCCGCGGCAACACCGGACCGGTCTATCCCTGGTTCGGGCAGGACATCCGCCAGGGCGTACCGCTCGCCATCGAGAACTACTCCCTCCTCCACAGGCTGTGGAGGGAAGACGTGGTCGACTGGGAGGGAAGGTTCCGTACGCCGCTGCAGGGCTTCACGGCCACGCCGCGGCCGCTGGACGGTGTCCCGCCGTTCGTGTGGCACGGCTCGATCCGTTCACCGGAGATCGCCGAGCAGGCCGCGTTCTACGGCGACGGCTTCTTCCACAACAACATCTTCTGGCCGGCGGAGCACACCAGGCGGATGGTCGCGCTCTACCGGAAGCGCTACGCCCACTACGGACACGGCACCCCGGAGCAGGCCGTGGTGGGCCTCGGCGGACAGGTGTTCATGCGCAGGAACTCCCAGGACGCGGTGAGGGAGTTCCGCCCGTACTTCGACAACGCGCCCGTCTACGGGCACGGCCCGTCGCTGGAGGACTTCACCGAGCAGACGCCGCTGACCGTCGGCTCTCCGCAGCAGGTCATCGAGCGGACCCTCGGCTTCCGTGACGTCGTCGGCGACTACCAGCGCCAGCTGTTCCTGATGGACCACGCGGGACTTCCGCTGAAGACCGTCCTGGAGCAGCTCGACATCCTCGGCGAGGAGGTCGTTCCGGTGCTGCGCAAGGAGTTCGCCGGCCTGCGCTCCGCCGGGGTGCCGGACGCACCGGTCCACCCGGCCGTGGCCGCCGCCCGCGGCACCGGCGGCGACAACACCGGCACCGGTGAGGAGGACTGACCATGGCCCAACTGAAGCTCGTCGCCGTGTCGGCGGGGCTGAGCACTCCCTCGTCGACCCGGCTGCTGGCCGACCGGCTGGCCGAGACGGCCCAGCAGCGGCTGGCGGAGCAGGACCGGAAGGTGGAGGTGCAGGTCGTCGAGCTGCGTGAGCTGGCCACCGCCATAGCCAACAACCTGGTGACCGGCTTCCCCTCACCGACGCTGGGCGCGGCCGTCGACTCGGTGACGACGGCGGACGGCGTGATCGCCGTGTCCCCGGTCTTCACGGCCTCGTACAGCGGACTGTTCAAGTCGTTCTTCGACCTGGTGGACCCGCGGGCGCTGACCGGCAAGCCCGTCCTCGTCGCCGCGACCGGTGGCACCGCACGGCACTCCCTCGTCCTCGACCACGCCATGCGGCCGCTCTTCGCCTATCTGCGGGCGCTGGTCGTGCCGACCGCCGTGTACGCGGCGTCGGAGGACTGGGGTTCCGGCGGCGACGAGTACACCGAGGGACTGCCCACCCGGATCCGCAGGGCCGGCCGGGAACTGGCCGAGCTGATGGCGAGCCGGCCCGCCCGCGAGGAGGGGCCGGACGAGCTGACGGAGTTCGAGCAGCAGCTCGCGGACCTCCGCTTCGACTGATGACCCCGCGTCGCTGAAGCTGCTCGAACTCGCGGCGCAGCCCGCCTGGTCCGGGCGGCTGCTGCTCGTCGCGTCCCAGGTCCGGACGGAGGTCCTGTGTCACCGGCGAGAGTTTCGGCGCCCCGGGACCCCGACCCGGTCCGCGGCTCCCGGAGCCGGCCCTCCCGCCGCCACCGGCCGGCCGCCGTTCAGCAGCCGTTCCGGCAGCCACCGGCACCGGCCGGGCCGGGCTCAGCGGCGGTTGTACAGACGCATGGTGATGGCACCGAAACCGACCACGAGCAGCGCTGCCCAGCCCAGGGTCCAGGCGATGTCGGCGGCCGGCCAGTTGCCCGCCATCAGCTCCCTCACGGCCGTGGCCAGATGGGTGACCGGGCTGTTGTTGACGAACGCCTGCAGCCAGCCCGGCATCGTCCTCGGCTCGACGAAGACATTGCTCAGGAAGGTCAACGGGAAGATCACCATCATGCTGACGCCCATGACGGACTTCTCCGTGCGCAGCAGCAGCCCGAACATGGTCCAGATCCAGGAGAAGGCGAAGGAGAAGACCAGCAGCAGGGCCACGCCGAGCAGGACTCCGGCCGGCCCGCCCTCCGGCCGATAGCCGATGATCATGCCGACCGCCAGCATCACGGCGGAGGCCATGACATAGCGGACGGCGTCGCCGAGCAGATAGCCGACCATCGGCGCGGGGCGCCAGATCGGCAGCGTGCGGAAGCGGTCGAAGACGCCCTTGTCGATGTCGGTGTTGAGGGCGACGCCCGTGTACATCGTGATCATCACGACGCTCATCACCAGGATGCCGGGGAGCAGGAACTGGATGTAGGCGTCGACCGACCCGGCCAGCGCCCCTCCGAAGAGGTACGTGTACATCAGCACCATCATGATCGGGAAGGCCGTGACGTCGAAGAGCTGTTCCGGCACGTGCTTGATCTTGAGCATGGCGCGCCAGCCGAAGGTCACGGACGCCGCGAGGGCGCTCGGCCGCGCCGGACGCTCCCTGGCGACGAGCAGGGCCGCCAGGGACTCCGCCCTCGGCGCGGTGAAGGTGAGGTCCTCTGCTTCCCGGGTGGCTGCGGTGCTCATGCGACGGCTTCCTTCTCGGTGACGGGAGTGTGATCGGTGAGGGCGAGGAAGACCTCGTCCAGGCTGGGCTGGCCCAGCGCGAAGTTGTCGACGGTGATCCCCTCGCGGGCCAGTTCCGCCAAGGCGCGGGCGGCCTGCTCCGCCGCGCCGAGGTCCGTGCCGTGACCGTTGACCCGGGCCGTCAGCGCGACGGGGTCGGCCTCGAGCTGGACCGTGGCGTTCAGCGCGACGGTCAGGACGCGCTCGGCGTCCGGGCGCCGGTCGGCGTCGCGCAGCCGCACATGGACGGCCCCCGCGCCGACGGATGCCTTCAGTTCCCCCTTGGTGCCCTCGGCGATCACCCGACCGTGGTCGATGACCGCGATCCGGGCGGCCAGTTGGTCGGCCTCGTCCAGATACTGCGTGGTCAGCAGGACCGTCGTGCCCTGGGCGACGACGGCCCGAACGATGTCCCAGACCTGGTTGCGGCTGCGCGGGTCGAGACCGGTGGTCGGCTCGTCCAGGAACAGCAGGTCCGGCGTGTTGAGGATGGACGCGGCGATGTCGATGCGGCGCCGCATTCCGCCCGAGTACTTCTTCACCTGGCGGCCGGCGGCTTCCGTGAGCCCGAACGCTTCGAGCAGCTGTACTGCCCGTTCGCGGGACGCCTTCCTCCCGTGGCCGAGGAGCCGGCCCAGCAGGACCAGGTTCTCCGTGCCGGTCAGGTCCTCGTCCACCGAGGCGTACTGCCCGGTGAGACTTACCCTGCCGCGCACCGTGTCGGCGTCCTTCAGCACGTCGCTGCCGAAGACCAGCGCCTCGCCGCCGTCCGGTCTGAGGAGGGTGGCCAGCATCTTCACCGTGGTCGTCTTGCCGGCGCCGTTGGGCCCCAGGAGGCCGTAGACGGTGCCGGCGGGCACACGGAGATCGACGCCGTCGACGGCCCGGTCGTCACCGAACACCTTCACCAGGCCGTGCGTCTCGATGGCCAGATCTGTACTCATCGTCTAGTTCCTTCGGTTCCTTCGCAGTGGCGGTCGCGGTCCGGGGCCGCGGTCCGGTCGGGATGGCGGGACGGCAGGGACGGTCGGGGCAGGGGCGGTCCGGTCGATTCGGTGGGGGCGTTCGGGTGGGCGGGGGCGTTCGGGTCGGTGGGCGTCAGGGTCCGGGAGGGGCGTCAGGATATGTACGGCCGGGCGGCACGCACATCGCGGAGCGCGAGGCCCCGCCGGGCGAGCTCGTCGAGCATCGGTCCCACGGACCGGTGCCGGTCCTGCTCGAAGAGGTCGTCCAGGAGGTTCAGACCGACGCCGTGGCGCAAACTCACCGCATGCAGCTCGGTGAATACGGACCGCAGCTGTTCGACCGCGTACAGTCCGCGCGAACCGTGGCCGTGGCTCACCGATGCGACCGGCCCGGCCCGCCATGCGTCGGGCGCGTGGTCGACGGCCTGCCTGAGCGAGGCCGGGAGCGGGCGGTTGCACTCCGGCGTGACGACGACGAACCCGTCGGCGTGGGAAGGCGGGGCGCGAAGGCGCCCCGCGAGGTGCCCCGGGGCGGGGGGAGATCAGTCCTCGTGCACGTAGAAGGTGTAGAACATCACGCAGAACGTGGCCGCCGCGATGATCACGGACAGCACGACCGACGTGAGGATGCTGTCGCCGGACAGGCTGTTGAGGTAGCCGACGGAGCAGCCGACGAGTGCCGCGTACGCCACCGCGCGCAGCTCCCGGGGGAGGTTGTGCTGGTAGCGGCCCAGCGCGTAGCAGAGCCCGGCGATCACCAGGCAGGAGATGAGCCCGATCGCGAACTGCGCACCCGCGGACTCTCCGGACATGCGGGCGATGAAGGACGTGTAGAGGCCGTAGATCACGCCGATCACGGCCGGCAACACGATGCCGAGGGTGGTGCCGTGGTGCCGCTCGGGCACCGCCGCGTGGACCATGGCAGAGCTCCTTCCGCTGCCCCCGGTTCCCCTTCCCACCAGCGCACACCCGGGTGGCGGGTGCGGCAAGTGGATCAGGCGGGAGCGCCGGGTCCCCGACCCGGGACCGGTGGCACGCCCGCCGCCCCCCGGTGCAGCCGGCGCGGACGGGACCCGCGCGGACGGGACCGGACCTCCGACGGCGCGGGGCCTCCCGCCGGGTTCCGCCGCCGCCCGCGTGCGTACCACGAACGGCTCATCAGAAATGTCCGTGATCGACCGTCCGGCCCATGCTGACGCCATGAGCCAACACACTGCACGGAGCACGCCCGGAGCGGGTCCGGACGCCGGCTGGGCGGCAGGGGGCACGCTCTTCGCCGGCGTCCTGATGATGGTCACGGGCATCATCAGCATCTTCGAGGGGATTGCCGGGATCGTCGAGGACGAGGTCTATGCCCGGGTGGGCAGCTACGTCTTCTCCTGGGACCTCACCGCCTGGGGCTGGGTCCATCTGGTCCTCGGGATCCTGGTGGCGGTCACCGGCTGGGGGATCCTCAAGAACATGGAATGGGCGCGCTATCTGGGCGTCGCCCTGGCATCGCTGAACATCATCGTCCAGTTCCTTTTCCTGCCCTACCAGCCGGTGTGGGCGATCTTCTCGATGGCCATCTCGGTGTTCATCATCTGGGCGCTGGTCACCACGGAGTCGCGCACCGCGGCCTGACCGGGCGATCCGTCCGTTGGATGGCTGCCACGGACCCCGAGAGGACCGAGGTGCCCGGCTTCACACACCGCGCACCACGCACCGCGCACCGCGCACCGCGCACCGGGAGCCTGTCGTGCCGCCGTGGCGCAAGTACCGGCCGCGGACGGAACGCGCCACGGGCACGAGTACCGGAACGGGCACGGGCAAACACGCCGAGGGGGCTCGAACACTCCGAGCGCCCCCTCGGCGTCCCCCCGCGTGTCGGCGCCCGGGGGAGCGGGCGCTTCCGCGGACCGGCCGTCGGTCAGGAGCCGGCGTGCGAGGGCGAGTCGGGGCGTGGTGGCCCGCCGGGTGCCGTGCTCCAGCCGGTCGTGGCCGTCCACCGCCCTGGGCCCCGAATCCGGGGTCCCGCCCGGTTCATCAGCCGCCGTTCGCCATCAGCTCGAACTCGAACGGGTCGTGCGACGAGAAGATCCGCACGAGCCGTGGATGGGCCCGGCGCAGTCGCGTCAGCCGCTCCAGCTGACCCAGGCGCATCTCGTGGTCGTCGGCGACGAGCCGCTGGTGCAGCGCGAGCGGCCGGGGGCAGCGCGGGCGGCGCAGGTCGATCTCGCCGTGGAAGAAATAGGCGTCGCCCGCGTGCAGCAGCCAGCGGTCCGGCTCCTGGACCGCTACCGCGCTGTGGCCGCGGGTGTGGCCGGGCAGCGGCACCAGCAGGATGTCGGGGGCGCGCAGCACCCGGGAGGCCGGGAAGCCCATCCAGTCCGAGTCCGCGTGGTCGTGGACGACCCAGTCGACGCCGTGCGCCCACTGGGCGGGCAGGTAGCGGTTCGCGTCGAGGCGGGTGTCGCGGCGCATGGCCGCGCGATACTCGTCGGCCATCACGTGGACCCGGGCGTGCGGGAAGTCCGCGAGACCGCCGGCGTGGTCCAGGTCGAGATGGGTGATAACGATGTCCTTGACGTCGTACGGGTCGTAGCCCAGTGCCCGGACCTGGTGGACGGCCGTGCGCGACAGGTCCAGCTCCGGCCGCATCGTGCGGCGGAAGAGAGTGCCGAGCCGCCGGGGATCGGACACCTCCGCGGCGCCGAGGCCGGTGTCGACGAGCACGAGCCCGCTCCCGGTCGCGATCAGCAGGCAGTGCGCCACGAGCGGGCCACCGCCCAGGGGGCGCATCGGCGCGCAGTCGAGGTGGTGGATGGTGATGGCCGAGCGCCGCTGACGGGTCGGGGTCGTACGCACAGACATCTGTGCCTCCTGCTCACAGGGGGATACCCGGCGCGAGGCGGCCGGGCTGGGAGAGGATGGTGGCCGTGCTGTTGTGCTCGGCGGACCGTTCGCTCGTGGCTCCGGTCCCGGAAGGCGCTCATACGGACGGCCGCGTCGTGCGCGGCCGTTCCGTCTTGCATCTCGCCCTGCCTCCACAGCAGTTGCGCCACTTACACCGTAAGTACGAGACAGGAGCGAAGCACTTACGCTGTAAGTCGTCAAGCGTTACCGCACGTAGCCACCCGAAAGAGGAGCCTCGTTCATGGCCCGAGGAGCACGACCTGAAGTCCCCGGACCTCGCGAGCCGTTGAGCCGGGACCGGATCGTCGGGGCGGCACTGGTGATCATCGACGAGGAGGGCGTGGAGGCGCTGTCCATGCGCCGTATCGCGGCCCGCCTCGGCGTCCAGGCCATGTCCCTCTACAACCACGTGCGGAGCAAGGACGACATCCTGGACGGGGTGACCGATTTCATCACCACCGACATGCGGATGCCGCGCCGGGTGACGGGTGGCTGGGAGGAGGGCATCCGCGACATCGCGTACGGCTTCCGCAGGGCGTCCCTGCGCCATCCGCGGGCCTGTGAACTCGTGCTGATGCGGCAGTTGTCCACCCCCACCGCGCTCGCGCCGGTGGACACGATGATCGCGATGATGCTCGACCACGGCTTCGACGAGGAGATCGCGGTGCATGTGCTGCGGCTGTTCATCTCCTTCCAGGTCGGCACCCTTCTGCAGGAGGTCCGCAGCGCACCGGGATCGGGCCGCGAGAGCCGGGGCCCGGACGAGAGAGTGGCCACCCGCACCGCCTACTTCGCCGGCTCCGGTTTCCCCGCCGTCGCGAAGGTCGCACCGATCCTGGCCGTGAACGACCACGAGGCCGAGTTCGCCTTCGGCGTCGAACTGCTCATCTCGGCACTGCGCGGACTGGCCCCGGTGGCGCAGGACTGACGCGGCCGGCCGGCTCCGCGGGCCACGGCCCGCCACCGGTCCCACGGCTCGGCAGAACCCGTGCCGGCGCAGGCGGGAGCCGCGGTCCGGCCCCCGCACCGGTCCACCGAGTGGCCGAACCCGGGCCGGGGGCGCACTCTGGTGCGTATGAGATCGAGCCATGGCACACGGAACGCCGTCATGGCCGCCGCGGCCGCCGTCGCGCTCGCGGCAGGGATGACCGGCTGTTCGAACGACAGTGGCGAGACGCCGAAGTCGGTGGCGTCCAAGGCGGGTGAGGCCGTCGAGTCGGCGACGGCGGCAGCGGCCTCCGAGATGGCGAAGGTCAAGGGCGGTCTGAACGCCAAGGCCGATGTCAAGGCCGGGCCCACGGAGGCCGTGAACAACCGCCTCACCAACGAGATCACCGCGACGAACCCCACCGACAAGGCCGCCGACTACACGGTCCTGGTCAACTGGAAGGACAGCAGCGGGAATCTGCTCGACGCGACCGTCGTGTCGATCGACGCGGTTCCGCCCGGCGGCACGAAGTCGGCGACGGCGCAGACCCATCGGGACCTGTCCGGTACACCGCCGGCCGAGATCGGGCAGGCGGTCCGGCACTGAGGGCCCGGCACGCGGCTCCGGGTCCCGTAGGCCGACCGGACCGGCGGGCCGCCGTCCCGTGCCGAACTCTGCCGGGCAGTTGCGCGTTGGCCCGACATGGAGCCGGGAATCGCAGTGCGGAGCGCCGCCGCGTGGACCGCGGGAGCACTGCTCGCCGTGGTGTCGGTGGTCGTCGGCTGCCGGGCGCTCGACGTCGACGGCCCCACGCCCGTGCCGCAGTTGCTCGCGTTCCTGCCGTGGCTGCTGCTGCCGGCCGGACTCGCCCTGCTGCCGGCCGCGTTCGCCCGTCGACCGGTGCTCCTGGTCTGGGCGCCGGCCGTGCTCGCCGTCACGGGCTGGTTCGTGCGGCCCTACGGCCCGGAGCCCGGACCGCCGCGCGGGCCCGTCGTCGCCCGGCTCGACGTGCTCACCGCCAACGTGGAGTTCGGGCGGGCCACCCCGGACCTGATCGCCACCGTCCGGCGCGAGCGCCCCGACCTCGTCTTCGTCCAGGAATGCGACCGCGGCTGCTCCGCCTCGCTCGCGTCGGGCGTCCCGCGCCGGGACTACCCGTACCGCCGGATCGTGGAGGGCGACCTCGCGGCGGGCTCCGCGATCCTCTCCGTGTATCCGCTCAGCGGCACCGCCGGGATCCCGGGCACGCTCGCCATGCCGGGCGCCGAGACGCCCCTCGGCGGGCGCACGGTCCGGCTGCAGCTCGCCCACCCGCTGCCGCCCGTCCCCGGCAGACTCGGCGCCTGGCGGGCGGGCCTGGACCGGGTACGGGCCTGGGCGTCCGGCAGCCGGGGAACCCCGGCCATCCTCGCGGGCGACTTCAACGCCGGCCAGGACCACGCCGCCTTCCGCCGGGTCCTCGACGCGGGCGGGCTGCACGACAGCGCCCGGCTCGGCGGCGCATTCCGCACCCCGTCCTGGCCGGCCGCCGCACCCCGACCGCTGGGCACACAGATCGACCATGTGCTGGTGAGCGATGATTTCGGCGTACGCGGCGCGCGGTTCCTCGACCTCAGGGGAACGGACCACCGCGCGCTGCTCGTCGCTCTCGACCTGCACAAGGGGGGACCGTGAAGGAGCGGGTACGGCTGACGCCGCCGGCGTGGCTGGTGTCGGGGCTGCGCCCGCAGCCCACACCGGTCAACCGGGCGGCGGTCGCCCGCGCCGCCGTGGCGCTGTCGGCTCCGCTGGCCCTGGGCTTCGCCGTGGACCGGCCGGTGTACGGGGCGCTGGTGTCGATGGGCGCCCTCTCGGGAGTCATCGGCGACACCGCCGACGCCTACCGGATGCGGATCTTCAACATCGCCGTGCCCCAGGTCTTCGGAGCCGTCGGCGTCACACTCGGCACGCTGGTGTACGCCCAGGGGTGGGTCACCGTCGCCGTCCTCACGATCGTGGCCCTCGTCTCCGGAATGATCTCGTCGATCGGCGCGGTCGCCTCGGCCTCCGGACTACTGCTGCTGCTCAACGCGGTCATCGGGTCGGGACTGCCGCTGCCCCGGCCCTGGTGGACGGCTCCACTGCTCCTCGGGCTCGGCGGTCTGTTCGTGCTCGCGCTGGCCCTGCTCGGCTGGCCGCTGCGCGGTGGCGCGCCCGAGCGGTCGGCGGTCGCCCGCGCCTACCGGGCGGTCGCGGACCTGCTGGCGGCGGCCGGCGGGAGCACGTACGACGAGCGCCGCCGGGCCGTCACGCAGTCGCTCGACGACTCGTACGACCTGATCCTCGCCCGCCGCGCCCGCGACCACGGCCGCAATCCCACGCTGGTCCGGCTGCTGGCGCAGCTCAACGCCCTGGTCCCGGTGGTCGAGGCGGCCCCCGCCGCACACCAGCGCGGCCACCCGCTGCCCGCCGCGATCCCCGCGGCGGTACGGACGCTCGCAGACGCCGTCGAGCACGGCCGCACGGGCCCGTACGAGCCGCACCTGCCACGGCCCGCCACACCCACCGAGCGCGCGGTCGACCACTCGCTGCGGCACGCGACGACCGTCGTCCTGGGGCCGGACCCCGATCCCCACAACGTCGACGACCGCCTCGGCAGACCCGCCGCGCTCGGGATCCGCGCCCGCCGCACGGCGCGCGACGTGCTGTTCTCCGAGGCGTCCTGGCACTACGGGCTGCGCCTCGCGCTCTGCATCGGCCTCGCCCAGGCGCTGGTCTCGATCGTGGAACTGGACCGGTCCTACTGGGTCGCCCTCACCGTCACCTTCGTCATGAAGCCGGACTTCGGCTCGGTCTTCTCCCGCGCGGTGGGACGCGGGCTGGGGACGGTGGCGGGCCTGGTGGTCGCGGCCGCCGTGCTTGCCGAGGTGCCGCGCGGCTGGTGGGACGTGCCCGTCATGTTCCTCCTCGGCGGCCTCATCCCCGCGTTCTCGGCGAAGGGGTACGCCTTCCAGACGGCGGCGATCACCCCGGTGATCCTGCTGCTGTCCGACCTGCTCAACCGCCAGGGCATCGGGCTGGTACGGGCACGGCTCGTGGACAGCCTGATCGGCTGTGCGATCGCGCTGGTCGCGGGGTACCTCCTGTGGCCGGAGAGCTGGCACAGCCGCATCGGTGACCGGCTCGCGGACTCCGTCGACCACGCCGCGAGCCATGTGGCGCTGGCGCTCGGCGCCGACGCGGACCGGGGCGAGCGGGCGCGGTCCCGGCGACGGCTGTACCGGGACCTCTCGGCCGTGCGCTCGGAGTTCCAGCGGGCGCTCACCGAGCCGCCGCCCACCGGCACGCGAGCCGCCGCGTGGTGGCCGCTCGTCGTCGCCGTCGAGCGGATCGCGGACGCGACGACCGCGGCCCGGGTCAGGGTGGACCACGGCGCTCCGCCACCCACGCGGAACGAGGTCGACGAGGTCGTGCGGAACCTGCGCGAACTCGCCGGTGACATCCGCTCCCGGGAGGAGCCGTCCGTGGTGCGGGCGCCGCTGGAGGGCGACGACTCCGGCGTCCTCGAACCGCTGCGCCAGGAGGTGACGGCGGCCCGCACGATCGCGTCGCCCTCCCCGGCACCCGATGCCCCCGGTCCCTGACGTCGTGGGCGGACGGCCCGGACGGGAGCCCCCGGCGCCGCGCCCGTGCCACGGCGACCGGTGAGACGCACCACCCCCACGGCCGGACCGCCGGCGGCACCGCGACCTAGTGCCGGGCGCCGAACCGCGATGCCTCACCCCGCCGGGCGCAGGCCGAACCCGGCACCGACCGGCGGCGTCCCCCTCCCCGTCACCGGGACGGGTGGCCGCGGCCGTGGAGGCGCTCCATCTCCCGCCGGTCGCGCTTGGTCGGCCGGCCCGCACCCCGGTCCCGCACGCCCGTCGGTGCGGTGAGTTCGCGCGGCGGGGGCGGCGGGCTGTTGTCCACGTAGCACTGCACCGCGGCGGGCGCCCCGACACGCTTGCGGATGATGCGGGAGACCACCACGATCCGTTCCCGGCCCGCGTGGAGGAGGCGCACCTCGTCCCCGGACTTCAGCGCGTGCGCGGGTTTGACGCGCTCCCCGTTGACCCGGACGTGCCCTCCACGGCAGGCCGTCGCCGCCTGGGAACGCGTCTTGGTCAGCCGCACGGACCAGATCCAGCTGTCGACCCGCACGGTGCCTTCCGCGGCCCCCGGGGCCCCTGTGCCTTCCGCCATACCACCGAGGGTACGGCGGACGACTACGATGCGCTCCGTCCCCCGTCGCGGAACCACCCCTTCAGCGCGGCCGAGACCCTGATCCATCGCCACATGCCCTGCCATACAAGGACATTCGATGAGCAGCAACCCCGGCAGAGGGCTCCAGCCCAACGTCCTCGGTACGTTCGACACCATCGTGATGGCGGTCGCCGGCAGCGCCCCCGCCTACTCGCTCGCCGCGACCACCGCCGTGCTGGTGGGCGCCGTGGGCCTGGCCGGTCCCGCCGCACTGCTGTACTGCGCGATACCCATGCTGGGCATCGTCCTGGCCTTCGGCCGCCTCGGCCGGATCGACGTCAACGCCGGGGCCAGCTACTCCTGGGTGGGCCGCACGCTCCACCCCTTCCTCGGCTTCCTCTCCGGCTGGGCCCTGGTCGTCTCCGCGACGATCTTCATGGTGGCCGGCTCCCTGCCGGCCGGTGCGATGACCCTCGCGCTCTTCGACCCGGGCCTCGCCGACGACACCGGGCCGGCGGCCCTGGTGGGCGCCTGCTGGTTCCTGGTGATGCTGCTGGTGGTCCTCGGCGGGGCACGGCTGACCGTGCGGGCACAGTTGCTGATGACCGGCGTCGAGGTGCTGGTGCTGGTGCTGTTCCTGCTGGCCGCACTCCTGCACAAGGGTTCAGCGGTCGCCTTCGACTGGTCCTGGCTGGGCTTCTCGCACTTCGACGGTGCCTCCGGGTTCGCCTCGGGCGCGCTCATCGCCGCGTTCTACTACTGGGGCTGGGACGTCACCAGCAACCTCAGCGAGGAGACGCGCAACAGCCGCAGGACGGCCGGTGTCGCAAGCCTCGTCGGCGTCGGCGTGGTGCTGCTGCTCTTCGTTGCGTTCACGGTCGCCGTCAACGTCATCCTCACCTCGGAGCAGATCCGGGCGGGCAGCGGCAACGTCCTCGGCGTGCTGGGCGACGAGATCTGGCCCGGCGTCGGCGGCAAGTTGCTGATCGTCGCGGTGATGCTGTCGACGGTGGCCACCCTGGAGACCACCCTGATCCAGGTCACCCGCTCCCTCTTCGCGATGGGCCGGGACCGCACGATGCCCCCCGCCCTCGGCACCGTGCACGAGCGCTGGAACACCCCGTGGGTCGCGATCGCCGTGGTGGGGTCGGTCGCGCTGGTGATGCTCTTCGCCGCGACGGCGCTCGGCTCGGTCGGCGACGTCCTCGCCGACGCGGTGAACGCCATCTCCCTGCAGATCGCGGTGTACTACGGACTCGCGGGCATCGCCGCCGTCGCCGCGTACCGCGGCATGGTGCTGACGTCGGTGAAGAACTTCCTGCTCGGCGGGGCGTGGCCGCTGCTCGGCTCGGCCTTCATGTTCTGGATCTTCTTCGAGTCGCTGAGCGAGCTGAGCACCGCCTCGATCGTGATCGGCCTCGGCGGGCTGGCAGCCGGGGTGGTCCCGATGCTCTGGTACTGGCGACAGGGGAGCACGTACTACCGGCCCGCCAGGCTGGACGCGGCACGGGCCATCGAGGCGGAGGCCGCGTACTCCGGTGCCGGCTCCGCCCGGCACGACGGTCCTCGCGACGCCATGGCGACGGACTTCTGACCGAAGAAAGCAGGCTGGGACATGGTTGCTGCTCGCCGCCGCTTCGAGCCGGTCCTCGACCCGGACTTCGGTGACCGCGCGCTGACGGAGGCCCGCCACGACATCGTGATCGGGCGCTGGCAGGGGGTGCGCGACCTGCTGCACGCCACCGGGCCGGACTGGCCACTCCGTACCCACCGGCTGCGGCAGCTCTCGCACGCCGCGGCTGGGTCCTCGGCCGTCGAGGCCTGGTGGGCGGCCGAACCGGAGAACCCGGACGCGGCCGTGCTGCGCGCCGCGACCGCGGTGGTCCGGGTCTTCGAGGACGCCATCGCGCGGGGCCGGGGCACGGCCGTGGACCGCGACCGGATCGACGTGGCGGTGATGGCCTGCATCGGTGCAGCCGAGGCGGCGCCCGCGGACCCGATGCCCTGGGTGTCGCTGCTGACGGTCGCCCGGCTCTACGACGGCGGTGTCGGACGGCGTCAACTGCGTTCCTGGTGGGACGAGTTGCGACGGCGCGACCCGGACAACATCGAGGGCCACGTGCAGTTGCTGCGCTACTGGTCGGCGCGCTGGCACGGCACACACGGCTCGATGTACGACGTCGCCCGCGACGCGGCGGGCGCGGCCCCGCCCGGCTCCCCGCTGCCGGTGCTCGTGCAGATCGCCCGGGTGGAGGAGTTCCGTTACGTGGCGGAGGGCTCCCGAGGCCGGGCCCCGGTCCGCGACTTCGGCCGGCACTGGAAGCACGAGCTCGCGGTGACCGAGGTGCGGCGCACCTGGGAACGCTGGATCGGCGGCCGGCCGGCTGGCCCGGTCCTCCCCGAGGAGGTGGGCGAACTCAACCACCTCACACACGCGGCCTGTTACGCGGGCGAGACGGACGTGGCGCGCCGGCTGTTCGCGATGCTGGGCACGCGGGCGGCACGGGTCCCCTGGTCGTACACGGGCGATCCCGCCGAGCAGTTCGCCCGGTTCCGCGCGGCGACCGCCGCGGACTGACGCCTCCGGCCGGCGCGGGAGCCCGGCCTCCCCCGTGGGCCCGGCGGGAGCGGCCGGGACCCACGGGGCTCACCGGGGTCAGACGCCGATGCCGCGGCCGTCCTTGCGGTAGACGGCGACGACCGACGGGCGCACGAGGCGGCCCGGTCCGTCGGGCCACACGGAGGCGGGCTTCTCGACGGTCGCCCCGTCGACCTCTCCCGGGTGCTGGACCGCCACGATCACCCTGCGGTCCTGGATGATCGGACCGCAGGTCTCGGCGCCCTTCGGCACCGTGAGGAACTGCTTCAGCTCACCCCGGCGCTCACCGGTCGTCGCGACGCCGAACAGGCCGTCGTGCGAGCCGAGCTGGGCGCCGTCGGTGGATATCCACAGATTGCCGTGCGGGTCGAAGGCCACGTTGTCCGGGCAGGAGATCGGGCTGACCTTCTCCTTCGGGTAGCCGGCGAAGTACGTGGCCGGGTCCTCCGGGTCGCCCGCGACCAGGAACAGCCGCCAGGCGAAGCCGTCGGAGGAGGGGTCGTCCCAGTGCTCGGCGAGCTCCAGGATCTGGCCGTGCTTGTTGAGGTTGCGGGGGTTGGCCTCGTCCGCGCCCGGCTTGCCGGCCTTGCCCCGGTCGCCGTTGTTGGTCAGGGCGACGTACACGCGGCCGGTGCGCGGGCTCGGTTCGACGTCCTCGGGGCGGTCCATCTTGGTGGCGCCGACCTTGTCGCCGGCGATGCGGGTGAAGACGTACACCTCCTCGGCGGTCATGCCCGGGACGTGCGAGACGTCGCCGGTGGCCAGCGGGATCCACACGCCGCTGCCGTCGAACTCGCCGTCGTTCGGGAGCTTGCCGGTGCCGTCGATGTCCTGGGGGGAGTCGCCGGTGAGCTTGGCGACGTACAGCGTGCCCTCGTCCAGCAGCGTCAGGTTGTGCGCGCGGGCGGCCCGGCTGTCGCCCTTCTTCATCCGCTTCGACGAGACGAACTTGTAGAAGTAGTCGAAGCGCTCGTCGTCGCCCATGTAGACCACGGGGCGGCCGTCCCGGGTCAGCCGGGGCTGCGCGGCCTCGTGCTTGAAGCGGCCGAGGGCCGTGCGCTTGCGGGGCGTGGAGTCCGGGTCGTACGGGTCGAGCTCGACCACCCAGCCGAAGCGGTGGGACTCGTTGGGCTCCTGGGCCGCGTCGAAGCGCTTGTCGAAGCGCTCCCACTTGCGCTCGGTGGCACCGGAGGTGAGGCCGTAGCGCTTGTCGGTGGCGCTGGTGCCGTTGGCGAAGTACTGGTTGAAGTTCTCCTCGCCGTGGAGCGTGGTGCCCCAGGGGGTCGTGCCGCCCGCGCAGTTGTTGAGCGTACCGAGGACCTTGGTGCCGGTCGGGTCGGCGGACGTCTTGAGCAGGGCGCTGCCCGCGGCGGGGCCCGTGAGGCGGAACTCGCTCGTGGCCGTCAGACGGCGGTTGAGCCAGTGGCGGGTGACGGGCGTGAGCTTGCCGCTCCTGCGCTCCTCCTGGACGACGACCACGGAGAGACCGTGCGCGGCCCAGGCGATCTCGACCTGCTCGCGGGTCGGGTTGGCGGCGTCGTAGCCCTTGAACATCAGCTGCTCGTCCGTGTACTCGTGGTTGGCCACGAGCACCTGGCGGCCGTGCTCGCGCAGCGGCAGCAGGCTGAGGAAGTCGTTGTTGTAACCGAACTGGCCGGCCTGTGCCCTGGCCGTCTGCCGGTCGGCGTCGAACGCGGGCGCGCCGCGCAGGATCGGCTCGCCCCAGCGGATCACCACGTTCTGGGTGTAGCCCTCGGGAACGGTCACCTTGTCGGCGGTGTTGGGCTCGACCGGGGTGAAACGCAGACCGCGGGCGCCTTCGCTCGTGCCGCCTCCGGGTCCGCCGTGACGGGCGTCACCGGCGGCGGGCACGGCGGCTGCCTGCGCGGACGGCGCGTTCTGCGCGACGACGGCGCCGCCGGCGGCGGTGGCGACGGTCACGACAGCGGCGGTGCGCATCATCGAACGCCGCGACAGCGTCCCGGCGATGACATCACCGGCGTACTCGTTGTCGCTGGTGTTCGGCACCTCGTGGAAGCAGGCGTCACCACA
Source organism: Streptomyces sp. NPDC049887 (assembly GCF_040656535.1). Lineage (NCBI taxonomy): Bacteria > Bacillati > Actinomycetota > Actinomycetes > Kitasatosporales > Streptomycetaceae > Streptomyces > Streptomyces sp. NPDC049887. The sequence continues at coordinate 127,468 of NZ_JBFAMM010000009.1, forward strand.
GCGGTACCGGCAGGTCAGAGCGGAACGACCGCCCGCGTGGTTCGAGCTCAGGAGCGGCAGCATTCTGCGCACGTCTTCACCAATCCCCTCGGCGCCCCGCGCCGACATCGTGTCGGAATGTCTCCGGCCGCGACGGTAGGGGCACATGTGTGCAGTGCGGCGGCAGCCAGGTGAACGGGGGATGAATCCGGAGCGACCGGGGCGCTCTTGACGCGGGAGGGGCTTGCGACCGTACGGAAGAGGCGGCCGCTAACCTTACGTGTCCGCGCCGGCCGGAGCTGCGGCGTTGCCACAGCCGGGCCGGACAATGCCGGAAAATGCGGACATTGATCGCACCCAATTCACGCGAAAGGCCTCGCTCATGGGCATTCGGAGCTTGCTGCGAAAGGTGTTTGGACGCGAGCGTACGGAGTCGTCCTCACCGGCCTCCACGACGACCCCCACCGTCCCCGCCTCCGTCCCGCCCCAGGCCGAGGCCCCCAACCCGCAGGACCGTGCGGCGGATCTGGTGGCGGCGGCGTTCGACACTCCCCCGGGCACACGCCCGACGATCCCGCCGGCCCGGACGCCGTCCACGACGGACGCCGCCGCGGCAGGCGAGAAGGCGCCGGACGCGACCGCGGGGACGGAACCGGCCGGTGCGACCGAGCAGGACGAGCCTGCCGGGGACGGTCCCACCGCGACCGCCCCGGCTGCGGTCTCGGTCCCCGCGACCGCCCCGGCTGCGGGGACCGAGGCCGCCCCGGCCGGCGACCCGGGGTCAGCCGCCGCCGAGACGCCCGTGGCGGAAACGCCCGCGGCGGACGCGGAGACGAAGCCGGCCACCGAGGACGCGGACGGCGCGGTGCCCGAGACCGCCCCGGCCGATGCGGCCGTCTCCGCCGGGGCGGCGACGGCCGGGACGACCGTGGACGAGCCCGCTCCCGCCGACGCCAGCACCGGCACGGGGGAGGCCGAGCCCGTTTCCGGTGCGACGACCGCCGGGACCGATCCGGCGGCCGGGGCGGGCACGGACGCCGACGCAGCGGTTGCGAGGCCCGCCGAGGAAGACGCGGCCGAGGCCGCAGCGGACACGATCAGCGACGCCGTGGAGCCGGCCACCGGAGCGGACACCGCGACCGGTACGGCGAAGGCGGAACCCGCCGCCGCGGTCGCCTCCGAGGCGGACACCACCGCGGGCGACACCGCTCCCGCGACGCCCGAGCCCGCCGCCGACGGCGCCGAGACAGCCCCTGCCCCCGACGGGGCCGCGGGCAAGCCCGAACCCGCCGCCGACGCGGACCCGGCCCCCGCGGCTGACGCCGCCGTCGGGGCCGAGGCGAAGTCCGCCGACGCGGCCGGCACCACCACGACCGCCCTCACCAGCGACGACACCGCTGCCGCCAACGGCAAGCCCGCCTTCTCCCTCGCGCGCGTCAAGGCGCGCGCCGCGGCGCTCGTCGGTGCGTACAAGGCGGCCGGGGCGGTGCTCAAGGAGGCGGGGGCCACCGGGGCGCGGGCGAAGGTGTACCTCGTGCTGGACCGGTCCGGGTCGATGCGGCCGTACTACAAGGACGGCAGCGCACAGCAGCTCGGTGAGCAGACCCTCGCGCTCGCCGCCCACCTCGACGAGGACGCGTCCGTCCACGTCGTGTTCTTCTCGACGGACATCGACGGCACCGGCGAGCTGACGCTCGCCGAGCACGAGGGCCGCGTCGACGAACTGCACGCCGGCCTCGGACGCATGGGACGTACCAGCTACCACCGGGCCGTCGAGGAGGTCGTCGCGCACTTCGAGAAGTCCGGTGCCGACGGCCCCGCGCTCGTCGTCTTCCAGACCGACGGCGCGCCCGACGCCAGGCAGCCCGCCAGGCAGGCGCTGGCGGAGGCGGCCGGGAAGCCGCTGTTCTGGCAGTTCGTGGCGTTCGGGGAGTACGACGCCAAGGGCTTCGACTTCCTGCGCAAGCTCGACGCCGACGCCTCCGTGGAGAACGCGGCGTTCTTCCACGCCGGCCCGGACCCCCGCGAGCTCACCGACGAGGAGCTGTACGAGGGTCTGGTGGGCGCGTTCCCGAAGTGGCTGGACCGCCGCGGCTGACCGTCATGTCCCCGCCGGGTCGGCCGGAAGGCCGCACCGGCGGGGACGGGCCCGCGCCCGCAGCACACCCTGACCTGCCCCCACCGAGATGCCCCCACGCCTGCGGGCCCGGGTGGGAGAGAGGGTCGTCCCCGATCTGGGCGGTGCCGACGGCGAGACCCGCTCTCCGCAAGCCGGTGGCGCCGCCGGGACCTCCTCGCCCTCCGCGCCTCCGCGACCGGCACCCGCCTCCCCCCTTCCCGCCGGAACGGTCGTTCCGGTGGGATCTCCACCAGCGGAGCGGCGCCTTCCGCACGGGGCCGCGGGAGGCGCGGTCCGATGGGCGGCCCACCCCCGCCCGGATCGGGTGGACGCGACTTATGCGTGTGAGTCGATCTTCCGGCGGCCGTTAGGATTTCGACCATGGCGGCCACTGGATCCGAGAAGCAGGGGGCGAAGGCGTACTACGTCTCGACCCCCATCTACTACGTCAACGACGCTCCTCACCTGGGCCACGCCTACACGACCGTCGCAGGCGACGTGCTCACGCGCTGGCACCGTCAGCGCGGCGAGAAGGTGTGGTACCTCACCGGCACGGACGAGCACGGTCAGAAGATCATGCGCACCGCGGAGGCGAACGGCGTCACCCCGCAGGAGTGGTGCGACAAGCTCGTGGAGGAGGCGTGGAAGCCCCTCTGGGAGCACCTGGAGATCGCGAACGACGACTTCATCCGCACGACCGAGCGCCGGCACACCGACCGCGTCCAGGAGTTCGTGCAGGACCTGTACGACAAGGGCGAGATCTACAAGGGCGGGTACGAAGGCCCGTACTGCGTGGGCTGTGAGGAGTACAAGCTCCCCGGCGAGCTGCTGGACGGCGAGGGGGAGTACGCCGGCGAGAAGCTGTGCCCCGTGCACAAGAAGCCGGTGGAGATCCTCAAGGAGGAGAACTACTTCTTCAAGCTGAGCGAGTACGGTCCGAAGCTGCTGGAGTTCTACGAGGCCAACCCCGGCTTCATCCAGCCCGAGTCCGCCCGCAACGAGGTCGTGAACTTCGTCAAGCAGGGGCTGCAGGACCTGTCGATCTCCCGGTCGACGTTCGACTGGGGCATCCCGATCCCGTGGGACGAGAAGCACGTCATCTACGTGTGGGTCGACGCCCTGCTGAACTACGCGACGGCGGTCGGCTACAACGAGAACCCGGCGAAGTTCGCGGACACGTTCCCCGCGGACGTCCACCTCGTCGGCAAGGACATCCTCCGCTTCCACGCGATCATCTGGCCCGCGATGCTGATGGCGCAGGGCCTTCCGGTGCCCGGCAGGGTCGCGGCCAACGGCTGGCTGATGGTCGGCGGCGAGAAGATGTCGAAGTCGAACCTGACCGGCATCAAGCCCCAGGACCTGACCTCGCACTTCGGCGTGGACGCGTACCGCTGGTACTTCCTGCGCGCGATCGCGTTCGGCCAGGACGGCTCGTTCTCGTGGGAGGACTTCTCCGCCCGCTACACCAGCGAGCTCGCCAACGACTACGGCAACCTGGCGTCGCGGGTCGCCGCGATGGTGGGCAAGTACTTCGGCGGCTCGCTGCCCGGGGCCACCGCGAACGGCGAGGCCGAGAAGGCGGTCCAGGAGGGCCTGGCGAAGGCCGTGGCCGAGGCCGACCGCAGGATCGGCGAGGAGCTGGACTTCCAGGGCGGCATCCTGGCGGTCTTCGACTTCGTGAAGCAGGTCAACGGCTACATCACGGAGCAGGAGCCCTGGAAGGTCGCCAAGGACGAGTCCGAGGAGGGCCGCGCCCGTCTCGCGACCGTCCTCTACACGGCGGCCGAGTCGCTGCGGGCCGTGGCCGTGCTGCTGAACCCGGTCATGCCGGACACCTCGCGGAAGCTGTGGGACTCCCTGGGCGCGGAGGCGTCGCTGGGCGCCCTGGCCGGCCAGCGGGTCCAGGACGCCGCGGAGTGGGGCCGGCTGCCGGCCGGCTCGACGGTGACGAAGGGCGCGGTGCTCTTCCCGCGTCTCGAGGAGCCCAACAAGTCCTGAACAGCCCGGGAGGGCTCCGGAGCCGACGCGCCGGGTGCGCACCCGCACCCGACCGTCCCGCCGGACCGCCGACCGCGGCGCGTCCGAGCGCATGGCAGGGCCGGGGAGACACGGTTTCCCCGGCCCGTCCGCGTATCGGCCCGTGGCGTGTCCGCGTATCGGCCCCGCGGCCCGTCCGCGTATCGGCCCCGCGGCGTGTCCGCCCGGCAGCGGGCGGACGGGGCGACGGGCGGGCACGCCACCCGGTCGGCGGTCCCGACGTCGGCCCGCGGACCGGTCAGCGCGCCAGTGAGGCGCTGTCGCCCATCACGACCACCGGCCGCTTGTCCGGATCCAGCCGGCGCAGCAGGTCGGCCATGTGGTCCAGCCCGAGCGAGACGCAGCCCTGGGTCGGACCGTCGTGGTCGACGTGGATCCAGACGCCTCCGCCGCGGTCCCAGCCCATCGGCCGACGCTCGTCGAGCGGGGTGAGCCCGGATTCCCGGTTGTAGTTGATCGCGACGACGTAGTCGAAGGAACCCCGCAGGGGCTCGCCCCGGAAGCCGGTGCCGACGGCCACGAACTCCTCGGACTGGTGGTAGGGGAGTTCGGTGCCCGGGTCGGGCAGCCGGCCGCCGGCGTCGGTGAGCCCGAAGACGCCGATCGGCGAGCGGTGGTCCCCGGCCCAGTGCTCGTCGGTCCACCCCTTCAGGGCGTTGCGCGCGGGCCACGGACCGGCGACGGCCTTCCAGCGCCCGTCCTCGTCGCGCTCGTAGAGCGTGGCCGTGGACTCGCTGGAGTTCGTCGACCTCCCGCTCACCAGGAACGCCTGGCCGGTGGCGTCGGGAACGAGTTCGCTGGTCCTGGGCCCGAGCCCGGGGAGCCGGGCGGGCCCCACCCGATCGGCGGCGGGCGGGCCGGCGTGCGGCGCCGCGGGGGAACCGGCCGGTGGGCCGGCGTGCGGCGCTCCGGCGCCCGGCGCCGCGGGGAGTGGGCCGGCGGCGGGGGGCGGCGCCGAGGGCTTCGCGCAGCCCCCGAGCAGCAGTCCGGCGGCCAGCAGTGGCAGCGCTGCTCTGGTCATTACGGTGCTGAGCACTCCGCGATGTCCTCTCGTGATCCTCGCGCGGTGCGATCGGCCGGGCGGTCCGGGCGGTTCACACGGCGCGTGCGGTCCGGGCGGCCCCTGCGGCGTCCCGCGCCTGGCGGCCGGGTCCCGGTGGGCCGTCGACGGCTCCTCGCGTGCATTCCCGCTGCCGTGCCGCCGGTCGTCGGCGCGGCGCCGTGAACGACTCGGAAGGAGCACGAAAACAACGCGGAAGGGCCCGGAACCGGGGGACGCCGTGTGGCTGTGCGTCCTCGATGGTTCCGGGCCCTCGCGCGATCACTGCCGCGCCGGCGCCGGTCCTGCTTCGGGCCCGCGGAACGGGCCCGTCCCTCACCGGGCGGGCGGGTGCGGCACCGGCCTCACTTGGTGGGCTTGTACGGCGTCGGCTTCGCCGGCCCCTTGTAGATGCCGATGTGCAGCTCCTTCAGACGGGCTTCCTCGACCTCCGCGGGGGCGCCCATCAGCAGGTCCTGCGCGTTCTGGTTCAGCGGGAACGCGATGGTCTCGCGGATGTTCGGCTCGTCGGCCAGCAGCATCACGATGCGGTCGACGCCCGGGGCGATGCCGCCGTGCGGCGGGGCACCGTACTGGAAGGCGCGGAGCATTCCGGAGAACTCGCGCTCGACGGTCTCACGGTCGTAGCCCGCGATCTCGAAGGCCTTGAACATGATGTCGGGCTCGTGGTTCCGGATGGCACCGGACGACAGCTCGACGCCGTTGCAGACGATGTCGTACTGCCAGCCGAGGATGTCCAGCGGGTCCTGGGTCTCCAGGGCCTCCAGACCGCCCTGCGGCATGGAGAAGGGGTTGTGCGAGAAGTCGAGCTTCCCGGTCTCCGGGTCCTTCTCGTACATCGGGAAGTCGACGATCCAGCAGAACCGGAAGACGTTCTCCTCGAAGTGGCCGGAGCGACGCGCGGCCTCGACCCGCACCGAGCCCATGATCTTGGAGACCTCGTCGAACTCGCCGGCGCCGAAGAACACCGCATGACCGGGCTTGAGGCCCAGACGCTCGGTGAGGACCTTGACGTTCTCCTCGGTGAGGAACTTGGCGATCGGGCCGGAGAGCGTGCCCTCGTCACCGACGCGCACCCAGGCCAGGCCCTTCGCGCCCTGCTCCACGGCGTACTCGCCGAGCTGGTCGAAGAACTTCCGCGGCTGGTCCTGGAGGGCCGGTACCGGGAGGGCGCGGACGTGCTTGCCGGCGAACGCCTTGAACTCCGAGCCCTCGAAGACGTCGGTGATGTCGACGAGCTCCAGCTGCGCCCGCAGGTCCGGCTTGTCGGAGCCGTACTTGAGCATCGCCTCGCGGAACGGGATCCGCGGGAACGGCGAGGTGACGTGGCGGCCGCCGCCGAACTCCTCGAACAGCTCGGTCATCAGCCTCTCGACCGGCCGGAAGACGTCCTCCTGCTCGACGAAGCTCATCTCGATGTCGAGCTGGTAGAACTCGCCGGGCGAGCGGTCGGCGCGGGCGTCCTCGTCGCGGAAGCAGGGCGCGATCTGGAAGTAACGGTCGAAGCCCGCGATCATCAGCAGCTGCTTGAACTGCTGCGGCGCCTGCGGCAGAGCGTAGAACTTGCCGGGGTTCAGCCGGGACGGCACCAGGAAGTCACGGGCGCCCTCGGGGGAGGTCGCGGTGAGGATCGGGGTGGCCATCTCGTTGAATCCGAGGGCGGTCATCTTGTGCCGGATGGCGGAGATGACCGCGGTGCGCAGCATGATGTTGCGGTGCATGCGCTCGCGGCGCAGGTCCAGGAAGCGGTACTCCAGGCGCCGCTCCTCGTTGACGCCGTCGTCCGTGTTGATCGTGAAGGGCACCTGGGCCGAGGAGCCGAGCACCTCGACGTCGGTGACCTCGATCTCGATCTCACCGGTCGGCAGGTCCGGGTTGACGTTGTCCGTGCCGCGGGCGGAGACCTTGCCGTCGACGCGGACGACGGACTCCTTGGACAGGTGGCTCAGGGCCTCGTTGGCCGGGGTGCCGGGACGGGCGACGAGCTGGACCAGACCGTAGTGGTCGCGCAGATCGATGAAGAGGATGCCGCCCAGGTCTCGGCGATTGTGCAGCCAGCCGCTCAGCCGGACGTCGGTGCCGACGTCAGAGGCGCGGAGCTCGCCGCAGGTGTGGGACCTGTACCGATGCATCGTCGTTCATCCAGTCTTCGCGGTGGGGGATGTGGGCGGACCCACCCAGGTTACCGCCCGGCCCGTGCTCGCCCTCCCGGATTACGGCGCGGTGCCGGGGGCCGCGGCGGCACCACGGACCCACCGCGACCGGCCGGACCCTCCGACCCAGCGGGTGTGGGCCGGAGCAACCTGAATACAGTAGGAAAATGCGCACCGAGGACGTCCTGGCCGCGATTGCGACCGGCCTGTGGCGCTGGGACAACACGGCCGGGACCGTGAGCCTCGACGCGGAGGCCGCCCGGCTGCTCGGGCTGCCCGGCGGGGGCGGCACGTACACCACCTCGGCCGTGCGCTCGCGTCTGCACCCCGTCGACTGGAACGAGGTCAGCGGCATCATCGGACTCGCCGTGGCCGAAGGGACCCTCGCCGAGTCCCGGGTGCGGGTCGTCGACGTGGAGGGACGGGTGCTGCGCACCGTGCGCAGCCGGTCCAGGCCGGTGGTGGAGGGCGACGGCTACCACCTGTTCGGCACCATCCAGGAGGTCCCGGAGCCGCAGCCGGGCACGAGCGCGCACACCCCGGTCACCGGCGACTGGCGACGCTCCCGCGAGGCGTTCCTGCTGGACGCGGGACGGGCGCTGGCCGAGGCCCGGTCCACCGCCGAGGTGCTGCGGGTCGCCGCGTCGCTGTCGATGCCGGGCTTCTCCCCGGACGGGCTCGCCGTCTTCGGCGTCACGGCGGACCGGCTCAAGGTGCTCGGGCAACACGGCTACGACGAGGTCGGGCCGCTCGCCGACATGCCGCTCGACACCGAGTACCCGGCCGCCGAGGTCATCCGCACCGGACGGGCCCTCTACGTGCCGACGCCGGAGGACTACCGGCACCGGTACCCCACGATGTGGCCGCTGATCGAGGTCTACGGCAGGCAGTCGTGGGCCTTTCTGCCGCTGATCGTCGCGGGTCGCACGATGGGCACCTGGATGGCCGCGTTCAGCCATCCCGTCGCCTTCACGCCCGACGAGCGCTCGGTCCTGACCACGGTCGCCCGGATGCTGGCGCAGGCGCTGGCCCGCGCCGGGGTGGCCGAGAGCGAACGGGAGCTGTCGCGGGGGCTGCAGCGCTCGATGATGCCGTCGCTGGGGCCGGGCATCCCGGGCATGTCGGTGGCGGCCCGGTACGTGCCGACCGGCGGCGGACTCCAGGTCGGCGGCGACTGGTACGACCTGATCCCGCTGCCCGGCGGCTCCCGTGCCGAGGGAGCGGGCGGTGGAAGGATCGCCCTGGTCATCGGCGACGTACAGGGCCACGACGTACGGGCGGCCGGGCTGATGGGACAGTTGCGGACCGCCCTGCGCGCATACGCCTCCGAGGGCCACCGCCCCGACGCGGTGCTGGCCCGGGCCTCCCGCTTCCTGGCCGGGCTGCACGACTACACGGAGAGCGAGGCGTACGACGACGGCGACCCCGTGGGCGGCCACACCGCCCCTCGCTTCGCGACCTGCCTCTACCTCGAGTGCGACCCGGCGACCGGCACTATCGAGATCGCCCGGGCGGGGCACCCCGATCCGGCGATCAGGATGGCCGACGGCACGGTGATCATGCGGCCCACGGCCGGCGGTCTGCCGCTGGGTATCGACCCCGACTCCGACTACCCGACGACGCAGATCGTGCTGGAGCCCGGCGAGACGATCATGATCTGCACGGACGGGCTGCTGGAGACCGGCGGTCACGACCTGGACAGCGGATGGGAACGGATCCGGTCCGTGCTGGAGGAGCACCGGGACGAGGCCGGCTCGCTGGAGAAGCTCGCGGACGCGCTGGTGCAGGCCGTGCACGGGCCGGCCTCGCACCACACGACCGGTCCGCTGTCGGACCGCCGCGAGGACGACATCGCGGTCGTGCTGCTGTCCCGGCACGGCAGGCCCGCCCGCCGGGCCCCGCGGCGCACGGTCCTGACCGTACGCCAGGCCGAGCCGGAGCGGATCTCGGTGGCGCGGCGCCAGATGCGGGACCTGCTGTACGACTGGGCCGACGACGAGCAGATCGACTCGGCGGTGCTGATGGTCTCCGAGATGGTCACCAATGTGCTCGTGCACACCGACGGGGACGCGCTGATGGTGGCGGAGGCGGCCGGGGCGCACGGCTGCCGGCGGCTGCGCGTGGAGGTCTCGGACACCAGCGACGAACTGCCGCACAAGCGGCGCCCGGGCGAGCTGGCGTCGTCCGGCCGGGGCCTGGTGCTGATGGAGATGCTGGCCGACATCTGGGGCGTGGACCCGAGGGGTGAGGGCAAGGCGATCTGGTTCGAGCTCTACGAGCCCGGGCCGGGCGAAGGACCCCCGGAGGCGGTGCCGCCGGGGCCCTGCGTGGGCTCGCCGACGGCCTCGTAGCGGCTGCGCAGCTCCCCGACGATCCCGAACGCGGCGGCCGTCAGCGGCACGGCCAGCAGCATCCCCAGGATTCCGGCGATGCCCGCGCCCGCGGTGATCGCCAGCATCACGACGGCCGGATGCATCTGGACGGTACGGCTCTGGATCATCGGCTGCAGCACATGGCCCTCCAGCACCTGTACGGCGAGGACGACGCCGAGCGCCCAGAGCGCGATCACGAAGCCCCGGTCGGCCAGCGCCACGAGCACGGCCATCGATCCGGAGATGAAGGCCCCCAGGTAGGGGATGTAGGCGAAGACGAAGACGAGCGCGCCCAGTCCGACCGCCCCGGGCACCCGCAGGATCAGCAGGCCCACGGTGATGCAGACGGCGTCGATCAGTGCGATGAACGTGGTGCCCCGCATGAAGCCCTCGACCGCCCCGAACGCCCGCCGTCCCATCGCCTCCGCCATGTCGCCGGTCGACCGCGGCACCAGGGAGCGCAGGGTGGACACAGCACGGTCCGAGTCACGGAGGAAGAAGAAGATCAGCAGCAGGGCGAGGACCGCGATGGCGATCATCTCGCCCACGACGCTGATCCCGGAGATCACCCCGGACGCGGCGGTGCCGCCGAACTTGGAGATCAGCTCCTTGGAGTTGGTCGCGAGGTCGTCCAGCGAGGTACCCGCGGCGCCGAAGTGCCTGGCGAGATCCGCCGCGGCCCGCCTGAGGGAGGCGATGATCTGGTCCCCGGACTCGATCAGCGCGTTGACGACGATGTACATCGCCCCGCCGACGACCGCGACGACGGCCGCGCAGGTGATCCCGGCGGCGAGGGAACGCTGCACCTTCATCCTGACCAGGCGCCGGTGCAGCGGGCCGAGCAGCGCGGTGCCCAGCAGCGCGAGCAGCAGGGGCGTGACGGCGGTCTTGAACTCGACGATCAGCCACACGCCGACGGCGGCGACCCCGGCGACGAGCAGCGCGACGGCGCACCAGGCGGCGAGACGCTGCACGGTCCGGGGGAGAAGGGTCTGCGGCGGCGGCACGGCTCCAGCCGATCACGCCCGGAGCGGCCCGTCCCGTCCGTGGGGTCCGGACGGGTGACGGCTCGTCAGGGATGCGGGGCGGCGGCCGCCCCCGGGGGGAGGAACCGCCTCGGGGAGCGAACCGCCCCTCGGGGAAGCAGCCGTCCCGCCCCTCGGAGAGAGGACCGCCCGTCGTCGGGGAGGGAACCGCCTCGGGGGTGTCCGGCGGCACGGGCTGCCCCCGATCAGCCCGTGCCGGCCGGTGCTCCGCGGCGGAGCGCCACGGTCGGCCGGAGTGCCGGGCTCAGCCGGTGCAGCCGGGTACGGCTCCGGGCGGGGCGCAGTTGTCGGGGGTGTTGTCGGTGACCGCGGTCTGGTTGAGGGTGACGGTGCTGCCGGGCTCCTCGTAGATGCCGCCGCCGCTGGTGGCCTCGTTCCTGGTGACCTTGGAGCCGGTCAGGGTCGCGGTGCCGTCGCCGTTGTACAGGCCGCCGCCGAGGGCGCCGGCGGTGTTGTCCCTGATGGAGGTCTTCTCGATGTCGAGGGTGGCGAAGTTCGCGATGCCGCCGCCCCCGCCCACGTCACCGGGAGCCGTGTTCCCGCTGACGCGGCTGTCGCGAAGGGTGAGGTTGCCGCCGTTGAGGATGCCGGCGCCGAGCGGTGAGATGTCGGCGAGTGTGTTGTTGCCGACGTGGGTGGACTGCAGGGTGACGGTGCCGCCGTTGTTGAAGATGCCTGCGCCCAGGATGATGCCGGTGTTGCCGTTGATCTCGCTTCGCCAGAAGGTCGTGACGACGCCTTCGCCGGCGAGGATCGCGATGCCGCCGCCGGTGATCGCGCCGGTGTTCCGGTTCACCTGGCTGCGAATAAACGTTGCGGGGGCGTTTTCGGCGAGGATACCGCCCCCCACCCCGCTACGGGACGTGTTCTGGTTGACGGTGCTGTCGGTGAGGGAGAGGCTGCCTCCCTCGGTGTGGATGCCGCCCCCGTCGTCGCCGGCGTTGCCGTTCACGCTGCTCCGCTTGAGGGACAGCGTGGTCCCGTCGCTGAAAATGCCCCCACCGTGGTCGCTCGCGGTGTTGCCGTCCACATGGCTGGAGGTGGCGGTGACGGTGGCGCCGTTCTCGGCGTGGACCGCGCCACCGTTGTCGGCGGCGTTGTTGCCGGTGAGGGTTGTGCACTTCAGGGTCAGGCTACGGTCGTCGTCGACGAAGACGGCGCCGCCGTCGTCGGTGCTGCTGCCGCCGCGGACGGTCAGACCCGAGCCGCTCCGGCAGTCCGGGTCGTCGCGGTCCCGATCGCGGTCCCGATCGCGGTCGATGCCGCCGAGTACCGAGGCGGCGCTCCAGCCGTCGCCGCGGCCCTTTCCGCGGCCGGTGCCGTCGAGGGTGAGGGCGCCTGCCGGGCCGGTGACCTCGAAGACGCGGAACTGGGGAGCGGTGGCGGCCCGTTCGATGACCGTGTCCTTCCCGCCCTTGAGCGTGACGGGTGTGGTGATCAGCGGCAGGCCGTTGGGGTCGCCGCCGGGACCGGTGTTGTCCACTGCCGTGAGTGTGTAGGTGCACCTGGAAGGCAGCCGGATCGTGCCCCCGCCCGCGGCGTTGGCGGCGACGATGGCCGCCTTCAGGGCCTCGACGTCACAGGCGATGGCGTCGGAGGGCCGGGACGGGTCGGCCTGCGCCGGCAGTGCCGGGACGAAGGCGAGGCCGAGGGCCAGGACGGCGCAGACGCCGCCCGCTCTCGCAACGGATCTCATGGCAGCTCCATAGGCGTGGGGACCAGCACCGTAGGCACCACCCGGACGACTCCACCGCCAACACACCACAGGAGCGAGGCGGCGCCACACCGATGCCACACCGAACCGCGCCACCCGGGCGGCCGGGCCCTCCACGGAGACGGAGCGGGCTGACCTGTGCCGCCGCACGCCCCGCCCGGCCCCGGGGCGGGCGGCGTCGACCGCACGCCCGCCGGGTCGCGAACCCGGGCCCGGGACTCACATCCCGTGGACGGCCGGGATGGTGCCGAGGCGGCCCTTCTGGAAGTCGTCGAACGCCTGCTGCAACTCCTCGCGGGTGTTCATGACGAACGGCCCGTAGTGCGCCATCGGCTCCCGGATGGGTCGGCCGCCGAGCAGCACGATCTCCAGGTCACCGGTGCCGACGGCGTCCTGCTTGTCGTCGGCCCGCACGGTCAGCGCGCCGCCCTCGCCGAACACCGCCGTCTGTCCCTTGTGGACGGGCCGGCGCTCGGTGCCGACGGAGCCGCGTCCGGCGAGCACGTACGCGAGGCCGTTGAAGTCCTCGCGCCACGGCAGGGTGATCTGCGCGCCCGGCCGCAGGGTCGCGTGGATCATCGTGATCGGGGTGTGGGTGATGCCCGGCCCCTGGTGGCCGTCGAGTTCACCGGCGATCACCCGGAGCAGCGCGCCGCCGTCCGGGGAGGTCAGCAGCTGCACCTGGCCGCCGCGGATGTCCTGGTAGCGCGGGTCCATCATCTTGTTCGCCGCCGGGAGGTTCACCCAGAGCTGGAGGCCGTGGAAGAGTCCGCCCGACATGACGAGGTCCTCCGGCGGCGCCTCGATGTGGAGCAGGCCCGAACCCGCGGTCATCCACTGGGTGTCGCCGTTGCGGATCGTCCCGCCACCGCCGTTGCTGTCCTGGTGGACGAAGGTTCCGTCGATCAGGTACGTGACGGTCTCGAAGCCGCGGTGCGGGTGCCAGGGCGTGCCCTTCGGTTCGCCCGGCGCGTACTCCACCTCGCCCATCTGGTCCATCATGATGAACGGGTCGAGGTGCTTGTAGTTGATCCCGGCGAACGCGCGGCGCACCGGGAAACCCTCCCCTTCGTACCCCTGGGGCGCCGTGGTCACGGCCAGCACGGGCCGCTGGACGGCGTCGTCGGCCGCGGTGACGCGCGGCAGGGTGAGCGGGTTCTCGACAGTCACTGCAGGCATGGGGGCCCTCCTTGTGCGTCCAGATTAGTTGAATCCTGAACTTCTCGCCACCCCCAACACGGATCTCTTCGGACGAATTCCCGGAGACCCCGCGAACGGGCCCCCCGCCGTCCGGGGACGGCCCCGCGCACGGACGACCCCGCACACAGACGACCGGCGAGCACCACGGGGGGTGCTCGCCGGTCGCCGGAGAGAGGGAGGGAGGGGCTGCGGGGACTACCCGTACATACGCCGCATCGCGAAGTCGACCATCTGCTCGACGGCCTTCGCGTCGAAGACCATCCGGTGCTCGCCCTCCATGTCGAGGACGAAGCCGTACCCGGTGGGCAGCAGGTCGATCACCTCGGCACCGGTGATCACGAAGTACTTGGACTCCTTGCCCGCGTAGCGGCGCAGCTCCTTGAGCGAGCTGAACATCGGGATCACCGGCTGCTGCGTGTTGTGCAGCGCAAGGAAGCCGGGATTGTCCCCGCGCGGGCAGTACACCTTCGAGGTCGCGAAGACCTGCTGGAAGTCCTCCGCGGAGAGCGACCCCGTCGTGAAGGCCCGAACCGCGTCGGCGAGCGAAGGGGGCGACGGCTCGGGGTACAGCGGCTGCTCACCGTAGCCCGCTCCGGGCATCCCGGCTCCGGGCATGCCCGCGCCCGACATCGGCTGCTGCGGCGGGGGGCCGTAGTGCTGCTGACCGCCGGGGGTCTGGTCGTAGCCGTACATGGGCGCAAGCCTACCGAGGCTCCGCCGGGAGCGGGCCCGGCCGCCGGTCACGCCTCAGCGGGTGAACTCCCCGGACCCGATCGCCCCGACGAACGCCGCATGGGTGCCGTATCGCCGGAACTCCAGCTTCCCGTCAGCGAGTTGCCGACGAAGATGATCACCCATCTCGGGGAGGGGACGCCCGTCACCGTGAGCGTCCAGGACGCCGGCGACGCCCGGACGCGGGTCGCGGTCACCGAACCGTGTCCGCTGCGGCGGCCCGTACCGCGCCCCGCGGGAACCGACGAAGAGTCCGGAGGGGGCCTCGCCCCGCCGGCGGCGACCGGTCTGCGCCGGGGTGTGGACCGGAGCCCGGGCAGCAGGACAGTCTGGTGCGAGCCGCCCGGCCCGGCGGAGCCGCCGGATGCGGGGCGCGTCACAGATGCCGGTGGGGGGTTGCTTCTTATTACCGACGGGTAGCATCATCGTAGCTACTTGCTGGTAGATGTACGAGGAACCCTGCCTCCTCCCCGATCCGTTACGGAGCCGTCGCCATGGGGCACTACAAGTCGAATCTCCGCGACATCGAGTTCAACCTCTTCGAGGTCCTCGGGCGCGACAAGCTGTACGGCACGGGCCCGTTCGCGGAGATGGACGTCGAGACCGCCAAGAGCATCCTCGACGAGATCGCCCGCCTCGCGGAGAACGACCTCGCCGAGTCCTTCGCCGACGCCGACCGCAACCCGCCGGTCTTCGACCCCGAGACCAACACCGCCCCGGTGCCCGCCAGCTTCAAGAAGAGCTACAAGGCCTTCATGGACTCCGAGTACTGGCGCCTCGGCCTCCCCGAGGAGATCGGCGGCACCACCGCGCCGCGCTCCCTCGTCTGGTCCTACGCCGAACTGCTCCTCGGTTCGAACCCCGCGATATGGATGTACTCCTCGGGCCCGGCGTTCGCAGGCATCCTCCACGACGAGGGCAACGAGGCCCAGAAGAAGGTCGCCCGGATCGCGGTCGAGAAGCAGTGGGGCTCCACCATGGTCCTCACCGAGCCCGACGCGGGCTCGGACGTGGGCGCCGGCCGCACCAAGGCGATCAAGCAGGACGACGGCTCCTGGCACATCGAGGGCGTGAAGCGCTTCATCACCTCCGGTGAGCACGACATGGAGGAGAACATCCTCCACTACGTCCTCGCCCGCCCCGAGGGCCACGGCCCCGGCACCAAGGGCCTGTCCCTCTTCCTCGTGCCGAAGTTCCACTTCGACTGGGAGACCGGCGAGCTGGGCGAGCGCAACGGCGTCTACGCCACCAACGTCGAGCACAAGATGGGCCTCAAGGCGTCCAACACGTGCGAGATGACCTTCGGCGACAAGCACCCCGCCAAGGGCTGGCTGATCGGCGACAAGCACGACGGCATCCGCCAGATGTTCATGATCATCGAGTTCGCCCGCATGATGGTCGGCACGAAGGCGATCTCCACGCTGTCGACGGGCTACCTCAACGCGCTGGAGTACGCCAAGGAGCGCGTCCAGGGCCCCGACCTGGCCAACTTCATGGACAAGACCGCGCCCAAGGTCACCATCACCCACCACCCCGACGTGCGCCGCTCGCTCATGACGCAGAAGGCGTACGCGGAGGGCATGCGCTCGCTCGTCCTCTACACCGCCGCGGTGCAGGACGAGATCGCGTTCAAGGAGGCCGCGGGCGAGGACGCCAAGTCCCTGCACGGCCTGAACGACCTGCTGCTGCCGATCGTCAAGGGCTACGGCTCCGAGAAGGCGTACGAGCAGCTCGCCCAGTCGCTGCAGATCTTCGGCGGCTCCGGGTACCTGCAGGAGTACCCGATCGAGCAGTACATCCGCGACGCCAAGATCGACACCCTCTACGAGGGCACCACGGCGATCCAGGGCCAGGACTACTTCTTCCGGAAGATCGTCCGCGACCAGGGCGCCTCGCTGAACCTGCTGGCCGAGGAGATCAAGAAGTTCCTCGCGGTCGGCACCGGCGGCGACGAGCTGGCCGGCGCCCGCGACGCCCTCTCCAAGGCCGCCGTGGACCTGGAGGCGATCGTCGGCCGGATGCTCACCGACCTCACCGCCACCGGCGAGGACGTCAAGAACATCTACAAGGTCGGCCTCAACACCACCCGCCTGCTGCTCGCCTCCGGCGATGTCGTCGTCGGCTACCTGCTGCTGCGCGGTGCGGCCGTCGCCGCCGAGAAGCTGGAGACCGCCTCCGCCAAGGACAGGGCCTTCTACCAGGGCAAGATCGCGGCCGCGAAGTTCTTCGCCGCCAACGTCCTGCCGGGTGTCTCGCTCGCCCGCGAGATCGCCGAGGGCGTCGACAACGACCTGATGGAGCTGGACGAGGCGGCCTTCTAGTCCGCGCTCGCACCACACCGCCGCGAAGGCCCGCTCCCGTCCCGGACGGAGCGGGCCTTCCGCCGTACCGCAGCCACCACCCCCGCTACCGCGCCGCGGACGGCCCGTCCCACCGGGCGGACCGGGCCCTCGGGGAACGCTCGTTAAGGTGAACACCATGAGCAGCCGTGCAGCCTCCCCGTCACCCGCCGCCTTCGACCGCGGCCACACCGAGGACATGATGTCCTTCCTGGCGGCGAGCCCCTCGCCCTACCACGCCGTGGCGAACGCCGCCGAGCGGCTGGACAAGGCCGGCTTCCGGCAGGTCGAGGAGACCGACGCCTGGGACGGGACCAGCGGCGGCAAGTACGTGCTCCGGGGCGGCGCGATCATCGCCTGGTACGTGCCGGAGGGCGCACCGGCCCACACCCCCTTCCGCATCGTCGGCGCGCACACCGACTCCCCCAACCTCCGCGTCAAGCCCCAGCCGGACATGGGGGCGCACGGCTGGCGGCAGATCGCCGTGGAGGTCTACGGCGGGCCGCTGCTCAACTCCTGGCTCGACCGCGACCTCGGCCTCGCCGGACGGCTCACGCTGCGGGACGGCACCAGCCGCCTGGTCAGCGTCGACCGGCCGCTGCTGCGCGTGCCCCAGCTCGCCATCCACATGGACCGCTCGATCTACGAGAAGGGGCTGCAGCTCGACAAGCAGAAGCACATGCAGCCCATCTGGGGCCTCGGCGGCACCGTCCGCGAGGGTGACCTGATCTCGTTCCTGGAGGAGGAGAGCGGACTCGCGCCCGGCGAGGTCACCGGCTGGGACCTGATGACCCACGCCCTGGAGGCCCCCGCGTTCCTCGGCCGCCACCGCGAACTCGTCGCCGGTCCGCGGATGGACAACCTCCTCTCCGTGCACGCCGGCACCGCGGCGCTCGCCGCCGTCTCCGGCCGGGACGGCCTGGCGTACATCCCCGTCCTCGCCGCCTTCGACCACGAGGAGAACGGCTCCCAGGCCGACACCGGCGCGGACGGCCCGCTCCTCGGATCGGTGCTGGAGCGCTCGGTGTTCGCCCGCGGCGGCACCTACGAGGACCGCGCCCGGGCCTTCGCCGGCACGGTCTGCCTCTCCTCGGACACCGGCCACGCCGTGCACCCCAACTACGCGGAGCGCCACGACCCCACGCACCACCCCCGCCCCAACCGCGGCCCCATCCTCAAGGTCAACGTCAACCAGCGGTACGCCACGGACGGCAGCGGCCGGGCCGTGTTCGCCGCCGCCTGCGAACGCGCCGGCGTGGAGTGGCAGACGTTCGTCTCCAACAACGCGATGCCGTGCGGCACGACGATCGGCCCGATCACCGCCGCCCGCCACGGGATCCGCACCGTCGACATCGGCGTCGCGATCCTCTCCATGCACAGCGCCCGCGAACTCTGCGGCGCCGACGACCCGTTCCTGCTGGCCAACGCACTGGTGGCCTTCCTCGAAGGCTGACCCTCGCGGCTCTCCGCCGTGTGCCGCGCGGACGTCGTGCCGGCTTTCCCGCGTAGGTGCCGCCCGCCGGGGTACCCGGAGGTCCTACATCGACACGGGAGGCGGAGATCATGGGCCTGGGAGGCTGCATCCTGCTGATCGGCGCGGGGGCGATTCTCACCTTCGCGACCGACTGGAACACCGAGAGCGTCAACCTCGATCTGGTCGGCCTGATCATGATGGCGGTCGGCATCATCGGCGTCGCCACCTTCACCAGCATCGCGCGGCGCCGCCGGGCAATCGTCTCCCCGGTCGCCCCGACCGTGGTGGAGGAACCCCGGCGCAGCGGCTACGAGCGCTGACGCGGTACCGGCCCGCGGCACTCCGCGGACCGGGCGCCGGCCGCACACCGCAGTCGGCGTCCGCCGGGGCCGGCCGGCGGCGTCGCGACGACGCGCGCCGGCCACCGGCACCGCACGGCGGCGTCCGCCGTGCCGCTGACGTCCGCTGACATCCGCGAAGCACCCTGCCGGGCACGGTGCTTCGCATGGTCCTCCTGGGACAGGGACGGCCCTCGTGCGACATCGCGGTCCCTCCCGGAGGAAGCGCGCCGCCCTGCTCGCCGCGGCGGCCGCGGTCGTCGTCGCCCTCGCCGGACTGCTGAATGCGCCAGTACGACGACCGTCCCTCGCGGGCCGACGACGTCGCCCACGAAGGCGGCCACCTGCTCGCCAACCGCATCCGGAGGGCCGACGTCTCCGGGGAGGGGACGTCTCCGGGGAGCGGACGAGGGAACTCCTCCACGGAGGCTGCCCCCGGCTGCTCCGGGCGGGTGCCGGAGGCGCCGGGACACCCACAACCCGGTTCCGTGGGCGGCCGGTTGCCTCGACGCCGCCGCGGGACGCGAGCCCGGCGAACAGGGCCTGCTCCACTGACGCCCGCCCGCCGGGCCGCACCCCGGAACCGGCTACGCGTCGTCCATGCCCGCGAGCACCAGCGGCAGCCGGGCCACCCCGTCCGGCGACACCCGGACCGGAACACCCCAGTCCTGCTGGTGCACATGGCACGCCGGATACTCTCCCCCAGTCTCCGACCGGGAGGTGCCCCCAGCCGGATCGTCGCAGGAGGCCGCCATCGCCGACACGTGCAGCACGCCTTCCGTCACCGCCGGATTCAGCTCCAGCTCCCGGAACAGGTCCGTTCCCGCACCCTCGCCCGCGGCCAGCAGCTCCGGCGGGGTCGACGACACCAGCAGCCTGGTCGACGGGCCGTAACGGGTGTCGAGCTTCTGCCCCTCGGGGGCCTGGAAGACCACGTCGAGCCGCAGCCTCCCCGGCGCCACCTCGGTGGCCGCACGCTGCGTGCGGTGTGCCACCGCCTCCACCCGGACTGCCTCCTCGGGCAGCCGCAGCCTCGTCAGCCGGTGCCGCGCCGACTCCACGACGACGATCTCCTCGCCGTCCAGCACCGCGCCGGACGGCTCGCGCAGATCGGTCGCGAGTGTCGTCACCGCGCCGGTCGCCGGATCGTAGCGCCGGAGCGCGTGGTTGTACGTGTCGGACACCGCCACCGAGCCGTCGGGCAGCGCGGTGACGCCCAACGGGTGCTGGAGCAGGGCCTGTCCGGCTTCCCCGTCCCGGTGCCCGAAGTCGAAGAGACCGGTGCCGACCGCGGTGTGCACGACACCGTCGGTGCCGATCCAGCGGAGCGCTGACGTCTCCGAGTCCGCGATCCACAGCCGGTCCCCGGCCGAGGCCAGCCCGGACGGCTGCGCGAACCACGCCTCGGCCGCCGGCCCGTCCACCAGGCCCTCGTTGGTGGTGCCGGCGACCGCCTCGACCGTGCCGGTCTCCGGGTCGTACGTCCACAGCTGATGGACGCCGGCCATCGCGATCCACACCTTGCCCTGCCACCAGGCCACGTCCCACGGGGAGGACAGGTCGACCTCCAGCGCCGGCCCCGACGTCGGCGACCCCTGCCACCACTGCCGCCCCGTCCCCGCGACCCGCTCGATCTCACCGGTCCCGGGGTGAAACGTCCGCAGGGCGTGGTTCACGGTGTCGGCGACGATCACCTTCCCCGACGGCAGCAGCGCGAGACCCTGCGGCTCCCGGAAGTCACCGTCGCCGATCCGGCGTACGACGGTCTCGCCGTCCGGCTCCAGCTCGACCAGCTGGTGGCGGGTCGAATCGGAGACCAGGAGCCGCCCGGACGGCAGCCGCACGGCCTTCCCCGGGAAGCGCAGATCCGTCGCGACCGGCTCCGGCGGCACATACGGCCCGTCCCCGCGCCGCAGCGTCCCCTTCGCCTCGTGCTCGATCTCCAGCTGCTCCACGAGCCGCTCGATGGCGTGCGCGTGGCCCTCACCGGCGTGCTGGGCGACGACGTACCCTTCGGGGTCGATCACCACGAGCGTCGGCCAGGCCCGTACCGCGTACTGCTTCCAGGTCGCGAGCTCGGGGTCGTCGAGGACGGGGTGGTGGACCTCGTACCGCTCGACGGCGTCGGCGACGGCCTGGTGCTCGGCCTCGTGCACGAACTTGGGCGAGTGGACACCGATGATCACCGTGGTGTCGCGGTGCTTCTCCTCGAGCTCGCGCAGCTCGTCCAGGACGTGCAGGCAGTTGATGCAGCAGAACGTCCAGAAATCTACAACAACGCACTTGCCTCGCAGGTCGGCGAGGGTGAGCTCGTTGCCTCCGGTGTTCAGCCAGCCACCCTTGCCGATCAGCTCGGGGGCGCGGACACGGGCACGTCGGCGGGGCGCGGGGGAAGCGGCGTTCATGCGTTCAAGGGTGCCACTTCCGGACTGCGCGCCTCCGGCCGGTCCGGGGCCGGCCCGGCGGGTGCCGACCGTTCCGGAACGCCGGGACGTGGCGGCACGGGAGGGCGGGGACCGCGAAGTGTCAGGCCCTGGGTCCCGCCGGCGGTGCCAGGCCCAGGCGGCGGTCCTTGAGGGCCGGGAACTGGTCGCGGGTCGCGGCGGGCTTCTTCGGGTCGAGGTCGGTCGTGAGGACCTCCTCCCCGCCGCCCGCCTCGGCGAGGACCTCGCCCCAGGGGTCGACGACGATGCTGTGGCCCGCCTGCTCCACGCCCGCGTGGGTACCGGCGGTGCCGCAGGCGAGGACGTACGCCTGGTTCTCGACCGCCCGCGCCCGCGCCAGGAGGGTCCAGTGGGCACGGCGCCGCTCCGGCCAGCCGGCGGGGACGACGAGGACGTCGGCGCCGGCGTCGACCAGACCGCGGAACAGCTCCGGGAAGCGCAGGTCGTAGCAGGTGCCGAGGCCGAGGGTGGTCTCGGGGAGCCGTACCGTCACCAGGTCCTCGCCCGCGGCCATCATCACGGCCTCGCCCTTGTCGAAGCCGAAGCGGTGGATCTTCCGGTAGACGCCCACGAGGCGGCCCTCGGGTGAGAGGACGAGCGAGGTGTTGAAGAGGCGCCCGTCGGGGGCCCGTTCGACGACGGACCCGGCGTGCAGCCACACGCCCGCGTCGGCGGCCGCCTTCGCCATGACCTGGCGCGTGGGGCCGTCCAGAGTCTCGGCCTCCGCCTCGAACGCCTCGTACGCGAAGGCTCCGACGGGCCAGAGCTCGGGGAGGACGACGAGGTCGGATCCACGCTGCTCCCGGACCAGTTCGGCCGCTCGGCTGCGGCGGGAATCCACCGATTCGTCCCGGTCTACTGCGATCTGGATGAGTGAGGCGCGCACACTACCACCGTCCTGGCATTCGAGCCGTCAACACGGGCCTACGATCGTCACACGAAAGCACTGCCGGGGTGCCCAAGGGCAGCGTACTGTTCTCTCCCGGGGGTCACCCCCAGGACCCCCGGCAGCCGCCTGCACCCAGCCCGCGCACGACCGCCGAGGGGTTCCGTGACCGTCCATCCCAGTCTCCAGACCTACGCCGATGCCTGGGCCCACTCCGTCGAAGCCATATCCGAGCTGGTGCACCCGCTCGCCGAGGGCGAGTGGAACCGCGCGACGCCGTGCCCCGGCTGGTCGGTACGCGACATCGTGTCGCATGTGATCGGCATGGAGTGCGAGATGCTCGGCGATCCCCGGCCGATCCACACGCTGCCGCGCGATCTCTACCATGTGCGCAGCGAGTTCGCCCGCTACATGGAG
Organism: Streptomyces sp. NPDC049887; assembly: GCF_040656535.1. Classification (NCBI taxonomy): domain Bacteria; kingdom Bacillati; phylum Actinomycetota; class Actinomycetes; order Kitasatosporales; family Streptomycetaceae; genus Streptomyces; species Streptomyces sp. NPDC049887. Next base: position 149,778 of record NZ_JBFAMM010000009.1, read on the forward strand.
ATGCAGGTCGATGTGCGCCGCCACCACACGGCGCCGGAGATGACCGCGGAGCTCGAGTACACGATCATCCGGCGGAACCGGCAGCTGCGGAACGAGAACCGTGCGCCCGACACGATGGTGCGTGCCCCGCTGGGCGCGGAGCAGACGCTGGAACTGGCCTACCGCATGCGGGCGTTCGACATCTGGGTGCACGAACAGGACCTGCGCGCCGCGCTGAACAGGCCGGGCAACCTCGACTCCCCCGGCGCGCACGTCGCCCGTGACAACTTCCTCGCGGTGCTGCCGAGGGTCGTCGCCAAGGACGCCGGCGCCCCGCCGCACACGGCGGTGGTCTTCGACGTGCACGGTCCGGTGGAGTTCCTGCGGACGGTGCGGGTCGGCGCGGACGGACGCGGCACGATCGACGGCGCGCCCTCGCTGGGCCCGGCCGCGACGCTGGCGCTGGACTGGGAGACGTACGTCCGGCTGGCGGCCGGCCGGGTCAGGCCCGCGGCCGTCGCCGACCGGATCAAGATCGACGGGGACGCCGACCTCGCGGGGGCGATCCTGGACTCGTTCGCGGTGACGCCGTAGCGGGTGGCGTTCCCGGGCCGCCGTCGTCGGTGCCTCGCGCCGCGCAGGGGCGCCGTGGACGGCGTGCCGCGTACGTCCCGGCGCGCGCCGTGCGCCTCACACCGGGACGTGCACCGCCTCGACCCGGCTCGACACCAGCCGCTCCCGCTCCCGTCGCACCGTGCGCGCCCGCAGCCTCAGGATCTGCGCGACGCCCAGCGCCTCCAGGACGAAGACGGACGAGAACGCGATCCGGTAGTCGCCGCCGGTCGCGTCCAGCAGTACGCCCACTGCCAGCAGCGTGGTCATGGAGGCCACGAAGCCGCCCATGTTGACGATGCCGGACGCCGTCCCCTGGCGCTCCGGCGGGTTGGCGGGCCTGGCGAAGTCGAAGCCGATCATCGACGCGGGTCCGCATGCGCCGAGGACCGCGCACAGGGTGATGAGCAGCCACATCGGTGCCGGGCCCGGGTGGGCGAGGACGGCGGCCCACACCGTGGCGGTCGTCCCTACCGTGCCGACGGCGAGGGGCGACCGCGCGGCGTTGTGCCGGGCGATGATCTGGCCGTAGACCAGTCCCACCACCATGTTGGAGACCACCACGAGGGTGAGCAGCCCGCCCGCGGTCTCCCTGGGGAGCCGCTGGGCCTCGACGAGGAACGGCAGCCCCCACAGCAGCAGGAACACCATGGCGGGGAACTGGGTGGTGAAGTGCACCCACAACCCCAGACGGGTGCCGGGCTCGCGCCAGGAGAGGACGATCTGCCGGCGGACGAAGGCCGCCCCGGCGTGCTCGGCGGGCGGCGGCTCCCAGCCCTCGGGATGGTCCTTGAGGAAGAGGACGAGCAGGACGAGGACGACCGCTCCGGCCGCCGCGCTGCCCGCGAACGTCGCGGTCCAGCCGAGGCCGTCCAGCATCCGGGAGACGACGATCGTGGAGACCAGGTTGCCCGCCATCCCGAACAGCGCCGCCACCTGGGCGACGAACGGTCCCCGGCGGGCGGGGAACCAGCGGGAGCCGAGCCGCAGCACGCTGATGAAGGTCATCGCGTCGCCGCAGCCCAGGAGGGCGCGTGCGCCGAGGGCTGTGCCGTAGGAGGGGGAGAGGGCGAAGCCGAGCTGCCCCGCGGTGAAGAGGACGACGCCGATGGTCAGGACACGCTTGGTGCCGAGCCGGTCGACCATGAGGCCGACGGGTATCTGCATGCCCGCGTAGACGAGCAGTTGCAGTATGGAGAAGGTCGACAGCGCGGACGCGTTGACGTCGAAGCGGTCGGCGGCGTCGAGTCCGGCGACGCCCAGCGACGTACGGAAGATGACGGCGACGAAGTAGACGGAGACACCGATGCCCCAGACGAGGGCGGCCCGGCGTCCGCCGGGGGGATCACCGGGCAGTGCGGCGGACTCCCGGCTCATCGCTCCTCACCCCGGACCAGCACCTTGACCCACCCCAGATGCTGGTGCACGCAGGCCGCGGCCCTCTCGGTGTCGCCGGCCCTGATGGCGTCCAGCACCTCGGCGTGCTCGGCGATGTTCTTGGCGATGCGGTCGGGGTGCGAGTGCATGACGGCGACCCCCATCCGCAGCTGGCGGTCGCGCAGCTGGTCGTAGAGGCGGGAGAGGATCTCGTTTCCGGCGTGCCGGACGATCTCCGCGTGGAAGCAGCGGTCGGTGACGGCGACCTCGGCGAGATCTCCGGACTCGGCGCGCCGCTTCTGCTCCTCGAGCAGTTCCTCCAGGCGCTCGATCAGCCGGGGCGGGGCGGGCACGGCCCGGCGAACGGCGAACTCCTCGACCAGCAACCGGGTTTCGACGACATCGGCGATTTCCTGTGCGGAGACGGCGAGGACGAGCGCGCCCTTCTTCGGGTAGAGCTTGAGGAGCCCTTCCATCTCCAGTTTGAGGAGCGCCTCGCGGACGGGGGTGCGGGACACCCCGACGGCCTCGGCGAGTTCGCCCTCGGTGAGGAGGGTGCCGCCCTCGTAGCGGCGGTCGAGGACGGCCTGCTTGATGTGGGCGTAGACGCGGTCGGCGGCAGGGGGCTGTCTCACGGGGGCGGCGGGCATGCGCACAGCATAGATACAACAGGGGTGCATCAGCAGTGGGTGTCCACCATTCAGGACGGCGCGGCGGTTGGGACCGGGCGCGGCGGCGGGCGCGCCCACCGGCGCGGGCGAGGAGCCGGGGAAGCCCGGCCGAGATGTGCGCCACAGCCGTGCATCCATTCACGCCCGTCACGGGTCTTGTATCGGGATCGTTCTCTCTCCGGATCCCCAATTGACTGAGAAAGCCAGGCTTTCGACGCATACGCGACTATCGGAGCGTTTCCTTTGAAAACCAGCCACAAGGGCCTGCGCCGCGCCGCCACCGTCGCTCTCACGGGTGGTCTGCTGCTGACGGCCTCGCCCCTGGCCGCCCCCGCGCAGGCGGCCACGCCGATCCCGTCCATCACCGCCAAGGGCGGCTTCCTCCTGAACCAGGCGGACGGCAAGGCCGTCTACGGCAAGGCCAACAACACGCGCCGCCAGATGGCGAGCACGACGAAGCTGGTGACGGCCATAACGGTCCTCACCATCCCGGGCGTCGACCTGAACAAGAAGGTCACGGTCAAGGCGGAGTACCGCAACTACGTCACCCGCGAGGGCGCCAGCACGGCGGACCTGCGCACCGGCGACAAGCTGACCGTCCGCCAGCTGCTGTCCGGGCTGATGCTGCCGTCCGGCTGCGACGCCGCGTACGCCCTGGCCGACACGTACGGCACGGGTACGACGACCTCGGCCAGGACGAAGTCCTTCATCGGCAAGATGAACGCGAAGGCCAAGCAGCTGGGCCTGGTCAACACCAAGTTCGACTCGTTCGACGGCATCTCCACGACCGGGAACAACTACACGACCCCGTCGGACCTGGCGAAGCTGGCCCGTCACGCGATGAGCAGCTCCGTCTTCCGCGACGTCGTCAAACCCACGTCGTACAAGGCCCCGGCCACCACCAGCACCGGCGGCACCCGCACCTACACCTGGTACAACACCAACAAGCTGCTGGGCTCCTACAACGGCGCCATCGGTGTGAAGACCGGTACGGGCACGGCGGCGGGCCCCTGCCTCGTCTTCGCCGCGACCCGCAACGGCAAGACCTACACCGGTGTCGTCCTGGCGTCGTCCACGGGCGACAACCGCTTCAAGGACGCGGCGAAGCTGCTCGACTTCGGCTTCGCCTCCACCAGCGCCCGCTCGATGGAGCTGCGTTCGCTCCCGGCCGGCGCCCAGCGCGACTGATCGACGCGCTCACCGATTGACGGGAAGGTCCCGGGACGCGGCGGCGTCCCGGGACCTTCTTCGTGCGGTGTCGCATGGTGTACCGGCCGGTCAGGCCCAGGTGATGAGCCTCTTCGGCTGCTCCAGCACGGCCGCGACGTCCGCCAGCACCTTGGAGCCCAGTTCACCGTCGACCAGCCGGTGATCGAAGGAGAGCGCCAGCGTCGTGACCTGGCGGGGCTTGACCTTGCCCTTGTGGACCCACGGCTGGAGCCTGATCGCGCCGACCGCGAGGATCGCCGACTCACCGGGGTTGAGGATCGGTGTGCCGGTGTCGACCCCGAAGACGCCCACGTTGGTGATCGTCACCGTGCCGCCCTGCATGGCGGCCGGAGTCGTCTTGCCCTCACGGGCCGTGGACACCAACTCCCCGAGGGCCCCGGCGAGCTGCGGCAGGGTCTTGTCGTGCGCGTCCTTGATGTTCGGCACGATCAGTCCGCGCGGGGTGGCCGCGGCGATACCCAGGTTGACGTAGTGCTTGAGCACGATCTCCTGGTTCGCCTCGTCCCAGGCGGCGTTGACCTCCGGGTTGCGCTTGATCGCGACCAGCAGGGCCCTGGCGATGAGCAGCAGCGGGTTCACCCGCAGCCCGGCCATGTCCTTGTCGGACTTCAGCTCCTCGACCAGCTTCATCGTGCGGGTGACGTCGACCGTGATGAACTCGGTGACGTGCGGCGCGGTGAAGGCGGAGCCGACCATCGCCGACGCGGTGGCCTTCCGGACGCCCTTGATCGGGATCCGGGTCTCGCGGGCGCCTGCCACCGCCGCCCCCGCGGGCGCCGCCACGGTCTCCGCGGCCACGGGCTCGGGCGCCGCGACGGGCGCGGGGGCCTCGGCCGGGGCCACGGCCGCGCGGACGTCGTCGCGAGTGATGATCCCGTCGGGACCGCTGGGCACGACCGTGGCGAGGTCCACCCCGAGGTCCTTGGCGAGCTTGCGCACCGGAGGCTTGGCCAGCGGGCGCGGTGCGGCGGGCGCCGCGGACCCGTGACCGTTCAGCTCTGCCTGCACGGCCGCCTTCGCCTCGGACTGCGCGGCCGGCTGGGCCTGCCCGGGAACCGAAGTGCCCTTGCGCGGACGGCGCTTGGTGGAGGACTCGGCCACGCCGTAGCCGACCAGCACGGGCTGGCGGCCGGCGGGCTTGTCCTCGGCCGGGGCCTCCGGCTCGGCGGCCGCGACCGCGGGCTCGGTGGCCGCGGGCGGCGGCTCCTCGACCGGGCCGGAGCCCGGCGCCACGTCCACGGTGATGATCGCGGTGCCCACGTCCACGGTGGTGCCCTCGTCGAAGCGGAGCTCGTGCACCACTCCGTCGTACGGGATGGGCAGTTCCACCGCGGCCTTGGCGGTCTCGACCTCGCACACGACCTGGCCGTCGGTGACGGTGTCGCCCGGCTGGACGTACCACTTGAGGATCTCGGCCTCGGTGAGCCCCTCGCCCACGTCGGGCATCTTGAACTCGCGGAAGCGGGCGGAAGCGTCAGTCATCGTCGTCACGACCCTCTCCTCAGTACGCCAGCGAGCGGTCGACGGCGTCGAGCACCCGGTCCAGTCCCGGAAGGTACTCCTCCTCCAGCCGGGCCGGCGGGTAGGGGGCGTGGAATCCGCCGACCCGCAGGACCGGCGCCTCCAGGTGGTAGAAGCACCGCTCCGTGATGCGGGCGGCGATCTCCGCGCCCGAGCCGTAGAACACCGGGGCCTCGTGGACGACGACCAGCCGGCCCGTCCTCTCCACCGACCGCTGCACGGCGTCGAAGTCGATCGGGGACATCGAGCGCAGGTCCAGGACCTCGACCGACTTGCCCTCCTCCTCGGCTGCCGCGGCGGCCTCCAGGCAGACCTTCACCATCGGGCCGTAGGCGGCGAGGGTGATGTCCGTGCCGGCGCGGGCGACGCGGGCGGCGTGCAGCGGGTCCGGGATGGACTCGGTGTCGACCTCGCCCTTGTCCCAGTAGCGCCGCTTGGGCTCGAAGAAGATCACCGGGTCGTCGCTCTGGATGGCCTGCTGGAGCATCCAGTAGCCGTCGGCCGCGTTCGAGGGCGAGACGACCTTGAGACCGGCCACGTGCGCGAACAGCGCCTCGGGCGACTCGGAGTGGTGCTCGACCGCGCCGATGCCGCCGCCGTAGGGGATGCGGACGACGACCGGCAGCTTGACCTTGCCGAGCGCGCGGGCGTGCATCTTCGCGAGCTGCGTGACGATCTGGTCGTACGCGGGGAAGACGAAACCGTCGAACTGGATCTCGACGACGGGACGGTAGCCGCGCAGGGCGAGACCGATCGCGGTGCCGACGATGCCGGACTCGGCGAGCGGGGTGTCGATGACCCGCTCCTCGCCGAAGTCCTTCTGGAGCCCGTCGGTGATGCGGAAGACTCCGCCGAGCTTGCCGACGTCCTCGCCCATGACGAGGACCTTGGGGTCGGTGTCGAGGGCCTTGCGCAGCGACTCGTTGAGCGCCTTGGCGAGCGACATCTTCTCTACGGCCATGGTTACTTGACCTCCTGCGACGCGTCGGCGAACGACGCCTGGTACGCGGCGAACTGCGCGCGCTCCTCGTCGACGAGGGCGTGCCCGTCGGCGTAGACGTGGTCGAACATCGCCATGTCGTCAGGGTCGGGCATGGCGCGCACCGCCTCGCGGACGCGCTTGGCGAGCGCGTCGCTCTCGGCGTCGAGCTCGGTGAAGAACGCCTCGTCGGCGTGGCCCTGCGCGGCCAGGTACTTCCGGAGCCGCAGGATCGGGTCCTTGGCCTCCCAGGCCACCCGCTCGTCGTCGTGGCGGTAGCGGGTGGGGTCGTCGGACGTGGTGTGGGCGCCCATGCGGTACGTGAACGCCTCGACCAGCGTCGGGCCCTCGCCCCGGCGGGCACGCTCCAGCGCGGACCGGGTCACGGCGAGGCACGCGAGCACGTCGTTGCCGTCGACGCGGACACCGGGGAAGCCGTAACCCTGGGCGCGCTGGTAGAGCGGCACCCGGGTCTGGCGCTCCGTGGGCTCGGAGATCGCCCACTGGTTGTTCTGGCAGAAGAACACGACCGGGGCGTTGTAGACCGCGGAGAAGGTGAACGACTCCGCCACGTCGCCCTGGCTGGAGGCGCCGTCCCCGAAGTACGCGATCACCGCGGAGTCGGCGCCGTCCTTCGCGACCCCCATCGCGTAGCCGGTGGCGTGCAGCGTCTGCGAGCCGATGACGATGGTGTACAGGTGGAAGTTGTTGCTGTTCGGGTCCCAGCCGCCGTGGTTCACACCGCGGAACATCCCGAGCAGGTTCGTCGGGTCGACCCCGCGGCACCAGGCGACGCCGTGCTCGCGGTAGGTCGGGAAGACGTAGTCGTCGTCGCGCAGGGCGCGGCCGGAGCCGATCTGGGCGGCCTCCTGGCCGAGCAGCGAGGCCCAGAGGCCCAGCTCGCCCTGGCGCTGCAGCGCCGTGGCCTCGGCGTCGAAACGTCGGGTGAGGACCATGTCCCGGTAGAGCCCGCGGAGCTCCTCGGGGCCGAGATCGGCGACATGGTGGTCGTAGTCCGGGTGCTCGACCCGCTCACCCTCGGGCGTCAGCAGCTGTACGAGCTGGGGCTCGGAACCCGTTGGCTTCTTCGCGGCGCTGACGCGCTTACTGCTGCGGCGCGGTTTGCGCGCGGCAGTGTTCTCCACGGTCACGTGCGTGCTCCTCCGTCTGTCCGGCTCCCGGGGTCCGCCGGGGTCCAGTGCGGCTCGCCTGTTTCCCTACGGTGCACGGGGTGGGTGCGGCTCGGCCGGGAACAGGCGTGACAGGTGCCCCGGCGAGCGCCTGCCAAAGGCACGTTACCCAGTGGGGCGCATTCCTGCGAAACCCCATTTGACCTGCGATTTTGCTTGGATTTCCAAGTAAATCGAGAAATACGGGAACAACCACTGGTCACAGCCTTGCCGGCTGCCGGAACACGGGCACGTTATCCCGGTCACCCCGGCATGGGAAGAGTGAGTATGTGAGACTTGGGCCGTGCACGAAGAAGGAAAAATCACCGTATTCCTGGTGGACGACCATGAGGTCGTGCGTCGCGGCGTGTACGAACTGCTCTCCGCCGAGGACGACATCGAGGTCGTCGGTGAGGCCGGCACGGCGGCAGATGCCCTGGTCAGGATCCCTGCGATGCGCCCCGATGTGGCGATCCTCGATGTGCGCCTCCCCGATGGGAGCGGGGTAGAGGTCTGCCGGGAGGTCCGTTCGCGGAACGAGGACATCAAATGTCTGATGCTCACCTCGTACGCGGACGACGAGGCACTTTTCGACGCGATCATGGCGGGAGCCTCGGGCTACGTCCTCAAGGCGATCCGCGGCGCCGAGCTGCTGGCGGCGGTGCGGGACGTGGCCGCGGGCAGGTCCCTGCTCGACCCGTCCGCCACCGCGCGCGTCCTGGAGCGGCTGCGGAACGGGAACGCCCCCAAGACCGACGAGAGACTGGCGAGCCTGACCGATCAGGAGCGGAGGATCCTGGACCTGATCGGGGAGGGGCTGACCAACCGGGCCATCGGCGAACGGCTGCACCTGGCGGAGAAGACCATCAAGAACTACGTCTCCGGCCTGCTGTCGAAGCTGGGCATGGAACGGCGCTCCCAGGCGGCCGCTTACGTGGCGCGGCTCCAGGCCGAACGGCGCTGAGGCGCCCGGACACACGGAGCGCGGGATTCCACCCGGCCGGCGCGAAGCCGTCCGGGTGAGGCGTGTCCGGGGGCCGGGAAGGCGCATCCGGGCCGGTTCGTCGGCGGTCGCACAGCCGACCCTCGCCCGCGGGGCCGCCACCCGGGCCCGGCCACGCGTCCGCCCCGTGCACGCCCGCACCACGGGCGCCCACGCTCCCCCTCGTCACGGTGCCACCCCGGACCGCCCCGGGCGGCGACATCAGCGACACGCTGGGTGATCTAACATCTGACGGGTGCCGCGCTCATCTGCTATTGCCCCACCCCTCATCGGCCCACCCCCTCTCACCGCGCTGCTGCGCCGCTACGAGGACGCCGGCGAACCCCTCTCCTGCCAACCCGTCACCCAGGGCCTGCTGAACCGCGGCTACCGGCTCGCCACCACACGCGGCGCCTACTTCCTCAAACAGCACGTCGACGAGCCGACCGCCGACCGCGAGACCATCGCCCGCCAGCACCGGGCGGTCCGCCGCCTGCAGTCGCTCGGCGTTCCCGTCGCCCCGCCCGTGGCCGACAGGTCCGGCGACACGGTGGCCGTGATCGGCGGCCGCTGCTACGCCCTCCACCCCTGGGTGGACGGCCGTCATCGCCGCGGGGCCCAGCTCACCACCCTCGAGTCCCGCCGGCTGGGCGCCCTCCTCGGCCTGGTCCACACCGGCCTGGAGCGGGTCATGGACGTCGAACCGGGCGGGCGCCGGACCACGGTGCGGCCGCACGAGAGCGCGGACCCCGAGGAGACCTTCGCCCTCATCGACGACCTGCTGGAGCTGGCCCGCGCCCATCGCCCCCGGGACAGCTTCGACGCACTCGCCGAGCACCGGCTGCTGGAGCGCCGCGCCCTGCTGGAAGGCCATGCGCACCGGCGGCCGCCGCCGGCCGCCGCCGGGGGCTGGGTGCACGGCGACTTCCATCCGCTCAACCTGCTCTACCGGGGCGACCACCGGGGTGCGGAGCCGGCCGCGATCGTCGACTGGGACCGGCTGGGCGTCCAGCCGCGGGCCGAGGAGGCGGTGAGGGCCGCGGCCATCTTCTTCGTCCGGCCCTCGGGCCGGCTGGAGCTCGGGAAGGTACGGGCCTACGCGCGCGCCTACCGGCGGGCGGCCGGGGCCGACGCGACGGAACTCGCCGCCGCCGTGCACCGGGTGTGGTGGGAGCGGCTCAACGACTTCTGGATACTGCGCTGGCGCTACCAGCTGCACGACCGAAGGGCCGACGCGCAGTTCCCTGCGGTGTCGGCCCTGGCGGTGTGGTGGACCCGGGAGTACCGGGCGGTGTGCGAGGCCTTCGCCGGGTGACGGCGCCGGCCGGACGGACCGCCCCGGGTCAGTTGCCGGTGTTTCCGGTGGAGGTGCCGGTGGACGTCCCCTCGGTCGCTCCGTCCGTCGTGCCCGTGGAGGTGCCGGTGGACGTCCCCTCGGTCGTGCCCTCCGTCGTGCCCGTGGAGGTGCCGGTGGACGTCCCCTCGGTCGTGCCCTCGGTCGTGCCCTCCGTCGTGCCCTCGCTGGTGTTGCCCTCCGTCGTCCCGTCCGTGGTGCCCTCGGTGTCCGACGGGGTGTCGCTCGGGTCATGGCTCGGGCTCTGCGGCTGCGACGGCGGCGGTTGCTGCCGGGAAGGACGGTCGCTGGGCGGCCATTCGCCCTGGTTGCCGTTCGTGCCCTGGTCCGGCTCCTCTTCCTCCTCGGACTGCTCCTCCGAGGGGGTCGGCGAAAGGTCGGACTCGGTCGGGCTGTCGGACACCTTCTGGTCGTCCCTCGGCTGCGTGCCGGGGTTGCCCGCCCGGTCCAGCGCGAAGGCCACACCCGCCACGACCGCGATCACCGCGAGCGCGACGAACAGCCACACCTTGCCCTTGCCGCTCCTGCCGCCGCCCGGCCCGGCGGCGTACGCGCCGTCCTCCGGATTGCGCGGCGGGAGCAGCGGGCCCTTCGAGGTCTCCCCGTGGTGCGGATGTCCCATGACCGCCGTCGCGCCCATGCCCTGTGCCGGGGTGTGGCCGCCCTCGTGCATCTCGACCGGGCCGGTGTTCCAGGCACCGGTGTGGCTGCCCTGCTGCTGCAGCATCTGCAGCCCGTACTGCACGAGCGCCCGCATCTCCTCGGCGCTCTGGAACCGGTCGTCGGGGTCCTTGGCCAGCGCGCGCATCGCGAGCCCGTCCAGCTCCGGCGGGGCCACGTCCGAGACCTCGGAGGGGGGCACCGGCATGTCCTGGACGTGCTGGTAGACGACGGACAACGGTGTCTCGCCGGTGAAGGGCGGGCGCAGCGCGAGCAGTTCGTAGAGCAGACAGCCCGTGGCGTACAGGTCCGAGCGGTGGTCGACGGCCTTGCCGAGCGCCTGCTCCGGCGAGAGGTACTGGGGCGTGCCCATGACCATGCCGGTCTGGGTCATCGTCGTCGAAGCGCCGTGCAGCGCACGGGCGATGCCGAAGTCCATCACCTTGACCGCGCCGCTGTTGGTGATGATGACGTTCGCCGGCTTGATGTCGCGGTGGACGATGCCGTGCTGGTGCGAGTACGCGAGTGCCTCGAGGACGCCGGAGACGATGATGAGCGCCTGCTCCGGCGGCGGCGCCTCGGCGTTGATCAGCAGATCGCGGATGGTGTGGCCCTCGACCAGCTCCATCACGATGTACGGCACGGACTGGCCGTCCACGACGTCCTCGCCGGAGTCGTACACGGCCACGATGGCATGGTGGTTGAGGCCCGCGACGGACTGGGCCTCGCGCGTGAAGCGCGCCTTGGACACCGGGTCCTCGGCCAGATCGGCCCGGAGCAGCTTCACGGCGACGGTACGGCCGAGCCGGACGTCCTCCGCCGCGAACACCTCGGCCATACCGCCCCGGCCCAGCCGGTGGGTCAGCCGGTACCGGCCGTCGCCGACGAGCCCGCCGACGCCCCAGGAATCAGCAGCATCCGACACTCCGCCGCCATGTGGTCCGGATTCGGGTGCCATCAGTCCTCGCCGTCGTGTCTTGCCGCGCCGCGCGCTGCGCGGGAGTGGCATCTCTCGGTGGTTCGACACGTCACGCTACAGGCTCCCGGCGACACGCCGGTCCGAGATGGACCGGTCGCAGGGCCCGTTCCCGGTGCGCCGGAGCACACACGTCCGGTTCCTGTAACGCTTGCGAGACGCTTCTTGTGCGTACGGTCACGGAACGGGCACCCGGCTTGACGTGTCACTGCCCTCGGGCAGACTTGCCACGTAATCCGGATCACCGCGGCCACCGCTCCACGGTGTGCGCGTGCCTAGGGGGAAGCACAGTCATGAGCCAGGACGGCGCACACGGCGGCCGCCACGCGGGCGGTTCGGTAGCGGGCGGCCGGTACCAGCTTCGCGACCTGCTCGGCGAAGGCGGGATGGCGTCGGTGTACCTCGCGTACGACAGCGCGCTGGACCGGCAGGTCGCCATCAAGACGCTCCACACCGAACTCGGCCGGGAACAGTCCTTCCGCGAGCGTTTCCGGCGCGAGGCCCAGGCCGTCGCCAAGTTGTCCCACACGAACATCGTGTCCGTCTTCGACACCGGCGAGGACGAACTGAGCGGCGCGCCGATGCCGTACATCGTCATGGAGTACGTGGAAGGCAAGCCGCTCGGCTCCGTCCTCCAGGAGGACACCCGGCAGTTCGGCGCGATGCCGGCCGACAAGGCGCTCAAGGTGACCGCCGATGTGCTGGCGGCGCTGGAGACCAGCCATGAGATGGGGCTGGTCCACCGGGACATCAAGCCGGGCAACGTGATGATCACGAAGCGCGGCGTCGTCAAGGTCATGGACTTCGGCATCGCCCGCGCCATGCAGTCGGGTGTCACGTCGATGACGCAGACCGGCATGGTCGTGGGCACCCCGCAGTACCTGTCTCCCGAACAGGCCCTCGGACGCGGCGTCGACGCCCGCTCCGACCTGTACTCGGTGGGCATCATGCTCTTCCAGTTGCTGACGGGCCGGCTGCCGTTCGACGCGGACTCGCCGCTGGCGATCGCGTACGCGCACGTCCAGGAGGAGCCGGTCGCCCCGTCCTCCATCAACCGCTCGGTGACCCCGGCGATGGACGCCCTGGTCGCACGGGCGCTGAAGAAGAACCCGAACGAGCGCTTCCCGAACGCCGCCGCCATGCGCGACGAGTGCCTGCGGGTAGCGGACGCGGGCCGGACGCACGCACCCGTGATCGTGCAGGGCGCTCCGACGACGAACAGCGGCTCGGGCGTCGCGTCCGCGGTGTTCCCACCGGTGGACCGGTCGGCCCCGGCCCCGGGACCGCACAGCGTCCAGCAGCCCTACCAGCCCGGCCCGTACGGCCCGTCGACGCCTGCCCCCGGACCGGTGCACGGCCCCACCCCGGGCTACGGCTATCCGCAGCAGGCCCCGGCGTACCAGACCCAGGCCCCGGTGCCCCCGGCGTACCGGCTCTCCCCGCCGGCCGGCGCCCCCGCACCGGCCGGCGGCGGCAGGCGGGGCACGCCGCTGATCGTCGGCTCGATCGTGGTGGCGCTCCTCGCGGTCGGCGGCGTGATCACGGCGCTCGCCCTGAACGGCGGTGACGACGAGGGCGGGGGCGGCGCCGGCCCGTCGGTTTCGGAGTCGGCCGTCGCGGGCCACAAGCCCCCGGAGCGCAACCGCACGATGGACGCGGACGAGTGCACGGACGCGCAGGAGGACAGCGACGACCCGGCGAAGGTCCGGGCGCCCAGCTTCACCTACAAGGACGTGATCTCCGTCAAGTCGTGCCTGCAGGCCGCGGGCTGGAAGTTCAAGGTCACGGAGAAGGACGACCCCCAGTTCGCCGAGGACCAGGTCATCAACCAGTTCCCGACGGAGGGCACCGCCGTGGTGCCGGGCAACCAGACCTTCGAGCTGACGGTCGGCACGGGGAACCCGGGGTACTAGGGCCGCGGCACACGCCCGCACACCACGGCGGGATCCTGCCCCATGAGCGAACCCCCGGGAGCGAACCGTCCGGCACGCGTCGGGAGTGAGCGGCCCGGCACGCGTGCGTGCCGGGCCGCCCCCCGTCAGACGGTCCGGTTCCGCCCGGGATGCCGGAAGTTCCCGGCCATGTGACGCTGAGTCCGAAACCTCGGCGACCCGGCACGGGAGGGGGTCACCCCGTGACTCCGAAGCTCCGCACGCACTGCGCGACGACCCTCGCGGCGCTGGTGCTCGCCCTGCCCGTCGCCACGTACGCCTACGCCGACGGCCCCCTGACCCACTCCGCGGAGTCGCGCGGGGACGCCGAGAGCCGTGGGCCGGGCGGCGAGCGCGGCGAGCGCGGCGAGCGCGGCAGGGACGGCCGGCACGACGGGTCCGGGCGGTACGGCGGCGAGGAGCGCGGTGAACGCGGTGAACGCGGTGCGTACGGCGGTGGGGATGCCCGCTACGGCCGGAGCACGCACGGCGAGGAGCGCGGGCGTTCCCTGACTGCGGACGGAGACGCGAACGACACCGGCGCTGACCGGCGGACACCCGGCGCCGGCAGCCCGGCGCACGGCGCACCGCACCGGCAGGCCGAGGGCAGCGCCGCCAGGGAATCGGGCGGGGGCACGGACCGGGATCATGCGCCGACGGACCCCGGACGCTCCAGGGCGGCGCACGCACCGCACGGGAAGGCCGCCGAGCGGCCCGATCCGTCACCCACCGCGTCGCTGGCCGGGCGTCAGGCCGGCGAGGGCCGGTCGCGCCCCGGCCGGACCTCCGCGCCCTCGCCCAGCGCGTCGACACCCCCCGGTCGGCCACACGACGCCCACGACGGCCATGCCGACGGGTTCGAGAACGGCCACGACCCGGAAGAGGCCGCGACCGAGGAGGACACGACGCCGCACGACGAGGCCGAGGCCGACTCCCACGCCGTGCCGGACTCCCCCTCGCCCACGGAACCCGCACCCACGGACGACGCGTCTCCGGCCGCCGCCGGCAGGTCCCACCCGCATTCGGTGTCCCAGCCGCTCGAACGGCAGATGCCCGCGCTGACGCTGGGCGCCGGCTGCGCCCTCATGGGGCTGGGGCTCGGCTACATGGGGCTGCGGCTGCGTCGCGGCTGAGCCGGGCAGCGACGCTCCCGCGCCCTCTCCGGTCCGCCCCGTCCGGGCGGTGCCCGTCGTGCCGTTTCGTCCGGGTGCGTACCCCGGTGTCGTCCTCCCCAGGTCCGTGTGTCCCCCGTACGGCCTACGCCGGACGTCCGCCTCAGGGCGGTTGGGCCTTGTCGGCATACCCGGTATACATACTCGGTATGTCGATCCGGCACGGGCTCCTCGCCCTCCTCGAACACGGTCCCCGCTACGGTTCCCAGCTCCGCACGGAGTTCGAATCCCGTACCGGGGCGACCTGGCCGCTCAACGTGGGCCAGGTCTACACGACCCTGAACCGGCTGGAGCGCGACGGCATGGTCGCGCAGGACGGCGAGGACGAGGCCGGCCACACGCTCTACTCCATCACCGGCGCCGGGCGGACGGAGCTGCGGGCCTGGTTCGAACGGCCCGTCGACCGGACCAGCCCCGCGCGTGACGAGCTGGCCATCAAGCTCGCCATGGCGGTCGGCGCGCCGGCCGTCGACATCCGCGACGTCATCCAGTCCCAGCGCCGCCACACCGTGAAGGCGATGCAGGACTACACACGTCTCAAGGCCCAGGCGCTGGATCCGGCGCCCGCCGACCGGGACGAGATCGCCTGGCTGCTCGTGCTGGAGCAGCTCATCTTCCAGACCGAGGCGGAAGCCCGCTGGCTCGACCACTGCGAGGCCCGGCTCATCCGGCTCTCCGCGGCGGCGGAGCAGCATCCGGAGCCCGCACCCCCACCCGCCCCCGCTCCGGCACCCGTCCACGGGCACCGGAGGAGGCCCGGCTGAGCCCCGTCCCTGCTCGTCAGGGACTGCGTCCAGGTCCGGCGCCGACCCACCGGCGCCATGCGGGGTGAGGGAAGCGCCGTACGCCAGGCGGCACTCGAACCCTTTTCCCGGCCTACGCCGGAGGCCCGTTCGGGCCGTCCCGCCCCGGTGCCTGCCAGGCACTCGCCTTCCACATCCGCTCACGTACGCCTCACGCGTACGCCCAAGGGGGAACTCTCATGTCCGACCATTCCCACCAGCCTCAGCAGCCCGTCCTGCAACTACGGAATCTGACCCGGGTGCACGGCAGCGGCGCCACCGAAGTGCACGCACTGCGCGGTGTCGACCTCGATGTGTTCCCCGGTGAACTCGTCGCCGTCATGGGCCCGTCCGGCTCCGGGAAGTCCACGCTGCTGACGATCGCGGGCGGCCTCGACACACCGACGTCGGGCCAGGTGATCGTCGAGAACACCGACATCACCACCGCCGACCGCAGGACACTCGCCGCGCTGCGCCGACGCAGCATCGGGTACGTCTTCCAGGACTACAACCTCATACCGGCGCTGACCGCCGCGGAGAACATCGCACTGCCCCGCGAACTCGACGGCCACTCCGCCCGCAAGGCCAGGAACGAGGCCGTCGCGGCCCTCGACGAGATGGGGCTCGGCCATCTCGCCGACCGGTTCCCCGACGAGATGTCCGGCGGCCAGCAGCAGCGGGTGGCCATCGCCCGCGCGCTCGTCGGCGACCGCCGCCTGGTGCTCGCCGACGAACCGACCGGCGCTCTGGACTCCGAGACCGGTGAGTCCGTCCTCGCACTGCTGCGCACCCGCTGCGACGCGGGAGCGGCGGGCATCCTCGTAACCCATGAGCCCCGCTTCGCCGCCTGGGCGGACCGGGTCGTCTTCCTCCGTGACGGCGCGGTGGTCGACCAGACCGTCCGCAGCGACGCGGACTCCCTGCTGAGCGGTCAGGCGGCCGAGCGGTGAGGAACTGGTACCACTCCTGGCGTGCAGCGGTGCGTATCGCCCGCCGCGACGCCGTCCGCTCCAAGGGACGCAGTTTCCTCGTCCTCGCGATGATCGCCCTGCCGATCCTCGGGGTGAGCGCCGCCGATCTGACCCTGCGCAGCGCCGAGCTCTCCACCGAACAGTCCCTGGAGCGCAAGCTCGGCCGCGCCGACGCCCAGGTGAGAGATGCGCAGACCCGTGGTGTGCCGATCCACCAGACCCCGGACGGCGACGGCTACGACCCGGTGGGGGACTTCGCGGACGAGCCCTGGCCCGAGGGCAGCACGGATGTCCGCAAGGCTCTCCCGGCCGGCGCGAAGTTCCTCGAGGACGCGTCCGGTTCCGGGAAGCTGCGCACCGCGCACGGGCTGCTGAGCGCCGAGATCCGGGAGCTCAGGGCCACCGATCCGTTGGCCGAGGGCATCATGACGCGGATCAGCGGCAGATTCCCGAAGTCGCCGGACGAGGTGGCGGCGACGACCCACTTCCTGGAGTCCAGTGGGCTGAGCGTGGGCTCGAAGCTGATGGCGCGTGGGCTGGACCGCGAGTACACCATCACCGGCTCCTACGAACTGCCGGACTCGCTGAAGAGCGACCAGGTCAACGCGCTGCCCGGCGCACTGCTGGACCCGCTCGACAAGGCGCTCGCCGCAGACGGGCTGCCGGGCACCGGGAAGTCCACGAGCTACCTGGTGGGTCTGGCGGGCGGTTTCACGTGGAACATGGTCCAGGAGATCAACACCAAGGGCGTCCTGGTGCTGTCGCGCGCCGTGCAGCTCTCGCCGCCGGCCGATGCGGACGTACCGCTGTACGAGCACCAGGGCTGGGACAGCAGGAACTACGAGCAGAGCACCGCCGCCCAGGCGGCCGCGCTCGCGGCGGTCGGCACGGTCGTCGGTCTGGCCATGCTGGAGATCTGTCTGCTGGCAGGGCCCGCCTTCGCGGTGGGTGCCCGGCGCTCGCGCCGCCAGCTCGGACTGGTCGGCGCCAACGGCGGCGATCGCAGCCATGTCCGCGCCATCGTCCTGGCCGGCGGGCTGGTGATCGGCGTCGCCTCCGCGTTCGTGGGAACGGTCCTCGGCCTGGTGCTGACCTTCGCGCTCCGCCCCCTGCTGGAGGACTACATCGGTGCCCGCTTCGGCAGCTTCGACATCCGTCCTCTCGAACTGCTCGGCATCGGGCTGCTCGCCGTGGTCACCGGTCTGCTGGCAGCGATCGTCCCCGCGGTGACCGCTTCCCGGCAGACCGTACTGGCCTCGCTCACCGGCCGCCGCGGTATCCGCCGGAGCAACCGGGTACTGCCCGTGCTCGGACTGGTCGCCGTGGTGCTCGGTGCGGCGATCGCCCTCTACGGCTCGCTGCTCACCGAGCAGTTCGTCATCGTCGCGGGCGGCAGCGCCCTCGCGGAGCTCGGCGTGGTCGCCATGACGCCCGCGCTGGTCGGCCTCTTCGGCCGTTCCGGCCGCTGGTTGCCGCTGTCGCCGCGGCTCGCGCTGCGGGACGCGGTGCGCAACCGGGGCCGCACGGCACCGGCGGTGGCCGCCGTGCTCGCCGCGGTCGCCGGGACCGTCGCCGTGGCCACGTACGCCACCAGTAGTGACGCCCAGTCGGAGGCCGCGTACGAGGCGCGGCTCCCGCACGGCGCGGTCTCGATGATCATCGCCGACGGCGGTGGACGGGACGTGCCGGCGGCCCGCGCCGCGGTGCAGAAGTACCTCCCGGTGGACGTACGCGCCGATGTGGACCGGATCGTCGTCGGGGGCGTCAACTGCCCGCCGTTCGGCGGCGGCAAGGAATGCGGCAGCTACGAGATCGTGGTCCCCGAGCCGAACCGGTGTCCGCTGTGGAGCACCTCCGACGGAGAGGATCCCTCCGAGAAGTTCACCAAGGCCCAGCGGCGCGCACTCGCCATGGACTGGCGGTGCAAGCAGAGCTCCGGCATGACCTACACGGAGAGCGGGGTGCTCGTCGCCGACGAGACGCTGCTGAAGGTGCTCGCCGTCGACGATCCCGCCGCCGCGAAGGCCCTTGCGGACGGCAGGGCCGTCTCCTTCGACAGGCGCAACCTCGACAGGAACGGCGCGGTCGGCATCCGGCTGATCACGGACATGGAGGCTGCGAACCGGGCGATGGAGAACGGCAAGGAGGTCCCCGGCGCGGTCAAGTCCTTCCCCGTCCACCAGGCGGCCGACGACGTCGATGCCTATGGCGTGGCCATGATCCTTCCGCCGGCGGCGGCCAGGGCGGCCGGCATGACCACCGTCCCGCTCGGTGCCTACTACTCCACGGACCGGATGCCCAGCAGCGAGCAGCGCCAGAAGCTCGACGGTGAGCTCGACAAGTCGGCCGCGAACATCAACCTGCACATCGAGGAGGGCTACACCAGCGACAACAGCATCGTCCTGCTGGCCCTGACCGTCTTCGCCGGGCTGATCACAATCGGGGCGGCCGGTATCGCCACCGGTCTCGCGCAGGCCGACGCGGAGGCCGACCTCAAGACGCTGGCGGCCGTGGGGGCCCCGCCCCGGGTCCGTCGCACGCTGAGCGGTTTCCAGTGCGGCGTCATCGCCGCGATGGGCGTGGTCCTCGGCTCGGCCGCCGGGGTCCTGCCCGCGGTGGGCCTGCGGCTCACCGAGCACCGCCAGGAGCACAAGTGGTACGAGGAGGCACTGGATGCCGGCTGGGGCGGGAACCTGACGCCGCCGGTGTCCACGATCGTCATCCCGTGGGAGACGCTGGCCGCCCTGTTGGTCGCGGTGCCGCTCGGTGCGGCCCTGCTGGCGGCACTGGTCACCCGCTCCCGGGGGGCGCTGGCCCGCCGCGAGGCGACCTGAGCCGGCAAGGGACGCGCCCGGCGAAATCGTGCCCCCGCACCAGGGTGGATCACCCCGGTGCGGGGGCACACCGTGGGGGGAACCACACGTGCGAGAGAATGGACGGCATGGAGATGCCGAGGAATGAACGGTCGCAGGAGAGCCCCCCGGTCCTCATCGTGGGACAGAACGGGATGGCGCTCGGCGGCGGTGAAGGTGACGGCGAGCCTCGCGAGGTCCCGGTGACAGAGATGGTGGAACAGCCCGCGAAGGTCATGCGGATCGGCAGCATGATCAAGCAGTTGCTGGAGGAGGTGCGCGCGGCGCCTCTGGACGAGGCGAGCCGGGTCCGGCTCAAGGAGATCCATGCGAGCTCGGTGAAGGAGCTCGAGGAGGGGCTGGCCCCGGAACTGGTCGAGGAACTGGAGCGGCTGTCGCTGCCGTTCACCGACGAGGTTGTGCCCTCGGAGGCCGAACTGCGTATCGCACAGGCCCAGTTGGTCGGCTGGCTCGAGGGGCTCTTCCACGGAATCCAGACGGCGCTGTTCGCCCAGCAGATGGCGGCCCGGGCCCAGCTGGAGCAGATGCGCCGTGCGCTCCCCCCGGGCGCCCCGACCGACGACGAGTCCCTCCACGGCCCCGCGCGCTCGGGCCCCTACCTCTGAACCCCTGACGCAGAGCGGCCCCGCCCCCTGGAAGTGGCAGCGAAGGGGGCGGGGCCGTCGTCATCGGTATGCGGTCCGTACGGGCCTGGAGCGGGACGGTGAGGGTTCGGTCCTCCCGTCCGGGCGGGCTCCCGGTTCAGCGCTGCCCGGCCGGGGCCACCAGCAGCACCTTGCCCACATGGGCGCCGGATTCCAGGATCCGGTGCGCCTCGGCCGCCTCCGGCATCGGGAGGGCACGGTCCACCACGGGCTTCACCGCCCCCGCCTCGATCAGCGGCCAGACGTGCTCCCGCACGGCGGCGACGATCGCGGTCTTCTCGTGCAGCGGCCGCCCGCGCAGCGATGTCGCGGTCACCGCGCCCCGCTTGCCCAGCAGCATTCCGAGGTTCAGCTCGCCCTTCACCCCGCCCTGCAGCCCGATCACGGCCAGACGCCCGTTGACCGCCAGCGCACGCACGTTCCTGTCCAGGTACTTGGCGCCGATGATGTCGAGAACGACATCGGCGCCTGCCCCGTCGGTCGCCTTCCGCAGTTCCTCGACGAAGTCCTGCTCGCGGTAGTCGATCAGGATGTCGGCGCCCAGCTCGGCGCAGCGCGCCAGCTTCTCCGGCCCCCCGGCGGTGACGGCCACACGTGCACCCACCGCCTTCCCCAACTGGATGGCCATCGTGCCGATACCGCTGGCGCCGCCGTGTACCAGCAGCGTCTCCCCGGGCCGCAGATGGGCGACCATGAACACATTGGACCAGACGGTGCACGAGACCTCGGGCAGTGTCGCCGCCGTGATCAGGTCGACGCCTTTGGGCACCGGGAGCAGCTGGCCGGCGGGCACGGCCACCCTCTGCGCGTATCCGCCGCCCGAGAGCAGCGCGCACACCTCGTCGCCCACACCCCAGCCTGAGACTCCGGGGCCGACGGACACGATCCGGCCCGAGCACTCCAGCCCGGGATACTGGGACGCGCCGGGCGGCGGGTCGTAGAACCCCTGCCGCTGGAGGACGTCCGCGCGGTTGACCGCGCTCGCGGCAACCTCGACGAGGACCTCCCCCTGGCCGGGTTCGGGGTCCGGTGCCTCCGCCCAGACCAGCGCCTCGGGACCACCTGGTTCGGGAATCGTGATCGCATACATGGGCGCGAGGCTACTCCGGCTTGGTGTTGCCGCTGCCCCGCACCGCACCGGGCAGCGCCTTCGTTGCCCGCACGATGGTGATGACCCGGTCCGTCAGCTGGAGCGGGCTGGCCTCGGGGTCGTCGTAACCGAGCAGCCGGTGCCCGCGCAACACGCTGACCACCAGGTCTTCCACTTCCCGGACGTTCTTGCCGACCTCGCTCTTTATGACCGGCCGCTCGACGATATCCAGCCCGCTGCCCTGCTGGATCAGGTCCTCCATCACCGTGCCCGCGTGCGGGCTGAGCACGGACAGCCCGAGGAGCCGGCCCGCCGCGCTGGCGCTGGTGATCACCGCGTCGGCGCCGGACTGGCGCAGCAGAGGCGCGTTCTCCTCCTCCCGGACCGCGGCAACGATCTTCGCTCCCCGGTTGAGCTGCCGAGCGGTGAGCGCCACCAGGACCGCCGTGTCGTCGCGCTGGGTGGCGATGATGATCTGCCGTGCCCTCTGCACCTCGGCCCGGAGCAGCACATCGCTCCGGGTCGCATCCCCGATGACCCCGGTGAATCCGTCCGCGTTCGCCGCCTCGATCACCTTGGAGCTGGGGTCGACGATGACGACCTGTGCCTTCTGCAGACCCGTTGCACACAGGGTCAGGAGTGCGGAACGCCCCTTCGTGCCGAAGCCGATGACGACGGTGTGGTCACGCAAGGTGGACCTCCAACGGTTCAGCCGCCACTCCTCCCGGGTCCGTTCCGTGAGGACCTCGAGAGTGGTACCGACCAGGATGATCAGGAACAGCACGCGCAGCGGCGTCACCAGCAGCACGTTCACCAGGCGCGCACTGTCGCTGTGCGGGACGATGTCGCCGTAACCCGTGGTGGAGAGCGTCACGGTGGAGTAGTAGACCGCGTCGAGGAAGTCGACCTTCTTGTCGGCGTTGTCGTAGTAGCCGCCGCGGTCCAGCCAGACGATGAGGACCGTCAGCACGAGGACGAACAAGGCCAGCAACAGCCGCTTGGTGACCTGTCGCAGCGGTCTTTCGACGGTCTGCTTGGGCAGGTGCACCCGTGAGACCGCGAGTTGTTCGTCCGCTTGCCGGGCCATCGCGTCATGGCCGGGAAGTTTCACGTGAAACACCCTTCGGAGCTCGGTGGCCAGGGGAGATCGAGGATCTCCAGCTCGTCCCCGGGCCGCCCTCCCCCGGGAGGCACGACGGCGAGACCGTGCGCGGCGGCGATTCCCCGCAGCATGGCCGGACCGCGGTAGTGCAGCGGTACGACCGTGTCGCCGCGGTGCACCACCGGCACCAGCCGGGTGTCCTGCGGATGCCCGTGGACCTCGTCCCTCAGGGACGCGCGATACGGCGCCGGGGTTGCCTGCCCGGACCGCCGGCGCAGCAGGGGCTCCGCGAGCGTGAGCAGTCCGGAGACGGCGGCGAGCGGATTTCCGGGCAGTCCCACCAGATGCCTGCCCGGAGCGAGCCTGGCCAGGAGCATCGGATGCCCGGGCCGTACGGCGACGCCGTCGACCAGCAGCTCGGCACCCGCCTTGCGCAGCACCGGATGAACGTGGTCGACCGGTCCCGCGGCCGTCCCCCCCGTGGTGATGACCAGATCGGCGGCGGATTCGGAGACGGCCCGCTGCAAGGCGTCCGCGTCGTCGCCGACCCTGCGGGTACCGGTCACGTCGGCCCCGAGGGCACGCAGCCAGGGGCCGATCATCGGCCCGAGCGCATCACGGATCAGCCCGTCGTACGGCAGCCCTTCGGTGAGCAGCTCATCGCCCAGGACGAGCACCTCCACCGTCGGACGGAGCACCGTGAGCAGTTCGTCGTAGCCTGCGGCGGCTGCGAGACCGAGTACGGCAGGGGTGACCAGCGTCCCGTCGGGCAGCAACTGGTCGCCGGAGCGGCACTCCTGACCCCGGGGCCTGATGTCCTGACCGTGCAGCACCCGGCGCTGGGCGTGCAGACGGCCGCTGTCGTCTGTCCGGGCGTGCTCGCTGCGGATCACTGCGGTGGCGCCGGGCGGGACGCGGGCGCCGGTCGCGATCCGTACGGCCGTACCGTCCGCGAGAGCCCCGGCCTCCCCGTGCCCGGCGAGTATGCCGTTGTCGCCGGACACCACCGTCCACGGTCCCGGGCCCGCGACCGCCCAGCCGTCCATGGCGGAGGTGTCGAACGACGGCAGATCGACGAACGCGGTGAGAGGAGTGGCGAGCACCCTGCCGAGGGAGGCGGCGAGGGGATCGCGGTGGGTGCGCAGCACCCCGGCACTTCCGGCGCGGGACGCGACGGCGCGTGCCTCGTCCCAGGGTGTACCGCGACGCTGTGCGAGGGGGGCCTCCCGTCCCGGCGCGGACGGCTCCCGATGCCGTGGCGAGGTCGCCGACCGTCTTCCCACCAGCGCGAGAGCGTCCTCCACGCCGTCGTCGCCCTCCGTCGTCGGGGCGGAGGCATGGCCACCGGACCGGCCGTGGGGCACCTGACCCGGCCCCGGCTCACCGGTGCCGTCCGGCCCGGTGGCGCCGGAAGCACCGAGATCGTGGTCCTGTGCGGTCATCGGCTGCCGGCCTCGTCGCCGCGGTCCGTACCGTTCCGGCCGTCCTCACGTCCGTCCGCCCCTGCCCTGCCGGCCGCTGCTCCGTCCGCCTCGGCCGCCCACCGTCCGGCGAGCGCCGCGGCCTTGCGGGCCGCCTCGGCGACCGCCTGGGCATCGTCACCGCCGGCCCTCGCCGCCGCATAGCCGACGAGGAAGGTGGTCAGCGGGGCCGCGGGCCGGGCCACGCCATGGGCGGCGTCCCGGGCGAGGTCGAGCAGCAGCCCCGTGTCCACCTCGAGGTCGATGCCGAGTTCGTCCTTGACTGCGGTGATCCATTCATCCAGCACATTCCCATGCTCCCTGATCCTGGCCCGGGCCGTGACGATGTCCTCCCAGGTGTCGCAGTCGTACGCGGCCATCGGTCCGGCGGCCACCCGGTCCAGGTCGAGCTCGGCCGTCAGCAGCCGCAGCGGCAGCCCTGGGAGACCACCGTGCTCGGCGGCGATCAGGGCCAGTTCGCGATGGAGCGGTTCCACGCGGTACGCCGCGACGAGCGGCTGGTCCCGCCCGTCGGCATCGACGAGGAGCACGCCCTCCCGCCCTCCGGAGGCGAGGGCACCGACCAGCCGCCGTACGGTCCCGTCGTCGAGGAAGGGAAGATCCGCGGAGAGCACCACCACGGTGGGGGCGCCGGTCCGGCGAAGTCCGGCGTGGAGCGCGGCGAGCGGCCCGCCGCCCGGCGGGGTCTCACGCGTCCAGGTCACCGGGCGCGCGGTCGGCCGCCGCCCGCCGACGACGACCGTGCGCCCGGCCCCACGGCTCGCCGTCAGCACCCGGTCGAGCAGCGTCCGGCCTCCGACGCTCACCCCCGGCTTGTCCGCGCCACCGAGCCGCTCGGCGGCGCCTCCGGCGAGCACGATGGCGTCGTAGTCCGCTTCCGCATCGGCAGTCACCCCAGAAGTATGGGCCGTGACCGCCGATACGGAACCTTCGGCCCCTCGGACGCGGATTTCCCGCCCTGCCTCCCGATCAGAGGGTGCGCAGCAGCACCGCGGGCTGCTCCACGCAGTCCGCCACGTACCGGAGGAAGCCGCCGGCCGTGCCTCCGTCGCACACCCGGTGGTCGAACGTGAGCGAGAGCTGCACGACCTGGCGGACGGCGAGCTGTCCCTCGTGCACCCAGGGCTTGGGCACGATACGGCCGACACCGAGCATGGCCGCCTCCGGGTGGTTGATGATCGGCGTGGAGCCGTCGACCCCGAACACCCCGTAGTTGTTCAGCGTGAACGTGCCGCCCGTGAGATCGGCCGGAGCGAGGCTGCCCTGGCGGGCCCTGTCGGTGAGCCGCGCGAACTCCTCGGTGAGCGACTCCGCCGTGCGGTCCTGCGCGTCCCGGACGACCGGGACCACCAGGCCCCGCTCGGTCTGGGCGGCGAAGCCGAGATGGACCCCGGGCAGCCGCACGATCTCCCTCGTGTCGAGATCCACCGTGGAGTTGAGCTCCGGGTGGCGGGCGAGCGCCGCCGTGCAGATACGGGCCAGCAGGGCGAGCAGCGAGATCTTCGGCCCGCCCGCCGCGTTCATGGCCGTGCGGGCGGCCATGAGTTCGGTGGCGTCCGCGTCGACCCAGCAGGTCGCGTCCGGGATCTCCCGGCGGCTGCGGGACAGCTTGTCCGCGACGGCGCCGCGCACCCCGCGCAGCGGAATCCGCTCACCGGTGGCCGGACCGCGCGCGGCGGCCGGCGCTGTAGCGGGCTCGGTGCCGGGGGTGGCGGCGACCGGCGGCTGTGGTGCTACGTGCTGGTCGGCCGCGCCGGCACGGGCCCGTACGGCGTGCTCCACGTCCACGCGCAGGATCAGACCGTCCGGCCCGGATCCCCGCAGCGCCCGCAGATCGACCCCGTTGTCCCGGGCCAACCGCCGCACCAGCGGCGAGATGACCGCGACCGGGCCCTCGTGGGCGGACGGGACGGCCTCGAGGACGGCGTCGCCCAGGGCGGGGGTGCCGCGCGGCGCGTCGGGCGCCGGGCTCTCCACTGCGCTGTCCCAGACCGGTTCGCGCCCCGCGGAGGACGCCCCGGGCGTCCCCCCGGGCACGGGCCCGGGACCCGACGCGACGGGTTCCGGACCGCTCACGGTACGTGTGTCGCCCGTGGCGGCGGGCCTGCCACCGGTGAGTGCCGACGGGCGGACCCTCCGGCGGCGTGCCGCCGGTGCGCCCGTGCCGTAGCCCACCAGGACATTGCCCGAGGACTCCGCCTCCTGGCCCGCGGCGGTGCCGGCGCCCTCGGCGGAGCCGCCGGGGGCGGGCTCCGTGGCGCCCACCGCGACGGTGAGAAGGGGAGCCCCGACGGGAAGCTCCGCCCCTTCGTCACCGAAGCGCTGCGTGACCACACCCGCGTACGGGCAGGGCACCTCGACCATCGCCTTGGCCGTCTCGACCTCGACGACCGGCTGGTCGACGGCGACGACATCGCCCACGTCCACCAGCCAGCGGACGATCTCCGCCTCGGTCAGGCCCTCACCGAGGTCCGGCAGCCTGAATTCGAGCACCTGGGCCATCAGCTCTCCGCCTCCCACTGCAGCCGTGCCACGGCGTCCAGTACCCGGTCCACACCCGGCAGGTGGTGACGCTCCAGCATCGGCGGCGGATAGGGAATGTCGAAACCGGCCACCCTCAGCACGGGGGCCTCCAGATGGTGGAAGCAGCGCTCGGTCACCCTGGCCGCGATCTCGCCGCCAGGACCGCCGAAGCCCGTCGACTCGTGGACGACGACGGCCCGGCCCGTGCGGCGCACGGAGGCGCACACGGTCTCGTCGTCGAACGGCACGAGCGAACGCAGATCCACGACCTCCAGGTCCCAGCCCTCGGCCTCGGCGGCCTCCGCCGCCTCCATACAGACCGGCACGGAGGGACCGTAGGTGATGAGCGTGGCGCTGCGCCCCTGGCGGCGCACCACCGCGCGGCCGATGGGTTCCACGGCCGCCGGGGCGTCCGGCGACCAGTCGGCCTTGGACCAGTAAAGCCGCTTCGGTTCCAGAAAGACCACGGGGTCGTCGGAGGCGATGGCCTCCCGCAGCAGTCCGTACGCGTCCTCGACCGTCGCCGGCGTGACGACATGGAGCCCCGGAGTCGCCATGTAGTACGCCTCGGAGGAGTCGCTGTGGTGCTCGACGCCGCCGATCCCGCCGCCGTAGGGCACCCGCACGGTGATCGGCAGCGGCATCGCCCCGCGCGTCCGGTTCCGCATCCGGGAGACATGGCTGATCAGTTGCTCGAACGCCGGGTAGGCGAAGGCGTCGAACTGCATCTCGACGACGGGACGCAGCCCGTACATCGCCATGCCGACGGCCGTGCCGAGGATGCCCGCCTCCGCCAGCGGGGTGTCGGTGCACCGGTCCTCGCCGAACTCCTTGGCGAGCCCGTCCGTGACCCGGAAGACCCCGCCGAGGGTGCCGACGTCCTCGCCCATGACGTGGACGGTCGGGTCCTCGGCCATGGCGTCGCGCATGGCGCGCTGGAGGGCCTGCGCCATCGTGGCCGGCTTGGCCTGCCGTGCGGTTGCCGTGCTCATCGTGCGTCACCCTCCGCGCCGTGGG
The DNA here is from genome assembly GCF_040656535.1 of Streptomyces sp. NPDC049887. NCBI lineage: Bacteria > Bacillati > Actinomycetota > Actinomycetes > Kitasatosporales > Streptomycetaceae > Streptomyces > Streptomyces sp. NPDC049887. The sequence goes on from NZ_JBFAMM010000009.1 coordinate 176,874, forward strand.
CGCCCTCTCCGCTCTCGGCGTCCAGCTCGGCCCGCAGCTGCGCGGCCTGCTCCCGCAGCTGACTGGTCTGCTCGGCGTAGACGTGCTCGAACAGGTCCATCGGGTTCAGCACCGGATCCGCGTTCATCCGCTCCCTCAGCCGGGCGGCCATCGCCTCGGCGGCCTCGGCGGCCTCGGCCACTCCGTCCCCGTCGAGCAGCCCCCGGCCCGTCAGCTCCGTCTCCAGCAGCCGGATCGGGTCGTGCTCGCGCCAGGCGTCGACCTCGCTCTCGCCCCGGTACCGGGTGGCGTCATCGGCATTCGTGTGCGCGTCGATGCGGTAGGTGATCGCCTCGACCAGGGTCGGGCCGCCGCCCCGCCGGGCCCGTGCGACGGCTTCGGCGAGCACCTCGTGCACAGCCGCCGCGTCGTTGCCGTCGACGAGCCGGCCGGGCATTCCGTACCCCACGGCCTTGTGCGCGAGGGACGGGGCCGCGGTCTGCTTGGACAGCGGCACGGAGATCGCGAAGCCGTTGTTCTGCACGAGGAAGACGACCGGCGCTCGCCAGACGGCGGCGAAGTTGAGCGCCTCGTGGAAGTCGCCCTCGCTGGTGCCGCCGTCGCCGACCATGGCGAGCGCCACGACGTCGTCGCCCTTGAGCCGCGCGGCGTGGGCCAGACCCACGGCGTGCGGGAGCTGGGTGGCGAGCGGGGTGGACAGCGGGGCGATGCGGTGCTCGTACGGGTCGTAACCGGTGTGCCAGTCGCCGCGCAGCAGCGTCAGTGCCTGCACCGGGTCGAGCCCGCGGGCCACGGCGGCGAGGGTGTCCCGGTAGCTGGGGAACAGCCAGTCGCGCTCCTCCAGCGCGAGGGCGGCGGCGACCTCGCAGGCCTCCTGACCGGTGCTCGACGGATACACGGCGAGCCTGCCCTGCTTGGTGAGGGCGGTCGCCTGCGCGTTGTACCTGCGGCCGCGGACCAGCTCCGCGTACAGCCGCAGAAGCAGCTCGGGGTCGGCACCGGCCGCGGCGTCGGTGCCGAGGACCCGGTACGGCTCCGGGTCGGGAAGCAGCGGCGCAGGGTCGGTGCGCGGCTTCCAGGCGGGCGGCGGGGTGGGCCGGTAGGCCGCACCCGGCCGCTCCTGGACCGTCATGCTGCTCTTCTTCAACGCGAGCACCTCCTCGTGGGAGCGGGCATAAGGACCCATGAAGGGCGCGGAGTGTGAGGCGCCTCACCTACCGATTGTTCGGTCGTGGGCGCATTTTGGCTACAGGCACCTTCAGCCTGTGGACAAACGGTTCTCCACAGCCTGGGATAGGAGCAGGTCGTCCACGGCGGAAAGGTGGGGGGACGTGACAGCTGAACAAATGGCCGACGACGGGGACCGCACGGTCTACGAAGCGGTGCCCGGCGCGGACCAGGCGCCGCCGGCGCGCACCCTGGACGCGATCGACCGCGACATCCTCCGCATCCTCCAGACGGACGGCCGCGCCTCGATACGGTCCGTGGCCGAACGCGTCCACGTGTCGCGGGCCAACGCCTACGCACGCATCAACCGGCTGATCGACGACGGAGTGATCCGGGGCTTCAGCGCACGGGTGAACCACGAGCGCGCCGGCCACGGCGCCTCGGCCTACATCACCCTCAAGATCGTCCAGAACTCCTGGCGGACGGTGCGCGAGCAGCTCCAGGAACTCCCAGGGGCCGCCCACATAGCGCTGGTCAGCGGCGACTTCGACGTGCTGCTCCTGGTCCACACGCCGGACAACCGCACCCTGCGCGAACTCGTGCTGACCAGGCTCCAGGCGATCCCCGAGGTGCTCTCCACCCGCACACTGCTGGTCTTCGAGGAGACGGACCTGGATCCTGACCCGGCGCGCTGAGGACCGGACCGGCCCCAGCCGCCGCACCCCGCCCGCTGCGGTGCCCCGACATGCCGGACCGGGGCGAGGCCGTGCGGCCCCGGAGCACCACCGGACCCGGGCACGATCCGGGCCCGCGACGCCGCACTCCCCGTGGCGCACGACGCCGCACGCCCGCGGTGCGGGTGCGCGGGCCCCTGGCTCAGGGGGCCGTGCGCAGCCCGTCGAAGGCCAGCCGGACCACCGCGTCCGCGACCTGCTGTCGGTCGTAACCGGTACCTGCCTGCGGCCTGTACCACTCCACCAGGGAATTGACCATGCCGAACAGCAGCCGCGTCGCCAGTCTCGCGTCCACGTCCGCGCGCAGGTCGCCGTCCGCCGCGGCCGCCTTGAGCAGATCGGCGACCCGGTGGTCGAACTCGCGGCGCCGCTCCATGGCCCACCGCTCGGTCCTGGTGTTGCCCCGGACCCGCAGCAGCAGCGTGACGTAGGGCAGCTCCGCCATCAGCACCTCGACGGTCCGGCGGGTCACGTACTCCACCCGTTCCAGCGCCCGTCCACGGGTCGAGCCCGGCTCCTCGAGGATCCCGAAGAGCCCGTCGAGGGCGCGGCTGACGGCCCGCCTCAGCAGTTCCTCCTTGCCGGCCACGTGGTGGTATATCGAAGACTTGGAGATGCCCGCGGCCTTGGAGAGATGCTCCATGGAGGTGCCGTCGTAGCCGCGTTCGTTGAAGACCCCGACGGCGACGGACAGCAGCGTCTCCGGGGTGTACGTGTCGCGCTTCGCGGTCGTCATGAGGCCTGCTCGCCCTTCATCCGGACGTACGACTGGCGATAGAGGCCCAGTGACGGCGCATAGCGGCCCGTCGGCACGCGCGCATGGAGCTCGTCGAGGAGCTCGTGGGCCCAGGCGCGGCCCAGCCGGTGGCCCCATTCCACCGGGCCGACCGGGTAGTTGACCCCGAGCCGCATGGCGGTGTCGATGTCCTCCGGGGACGCGACCCCCTTGGCGACGGCGTCGGCCGCGGCGTCCACGAGCATCGCGACCGTCCGCGCGACGATCATGCCGGGCACGTCGCCGATGACGCTGACCTTCTTGCCGAGCGCCTGGAAGAGGCCGATCGACTGCCGCAGCGTCTCCCAGCCGGTGACCTCCGACGCTGACAGGGCGATCCTGGTCGCCGACCGGTAGTCGAGGGCCAGGTCGAAGTAGACGATGTCACGGAACTCCGCCGACGTCTGCCCGTCCGCGAGCGCGAGCTGCCCGCCGCTCGGAAGCAGGATGCGGGTCCCGCGGTCCTCGTCCTCCTCGTGCACCGTGATGCCGGCCTCCCGGCACAGCGTGATCAGGGCCCCGGCCGGCCCCAGGTCGCCCTCCACCGTGATGTGCGGCGGGGGCTCGGTCGCCGGGGCGGTGTGCGGTTCGGGGCGCTCACCGCCGTCCTCGTAGGCGTACCACCCGCGGCCCGACTTGCGTCCCAGGCGGCCCGACTCCACGAGGCGGCGCTGGGCGAGCGACGGGGCGAACTTGGGACTCCGGAAGAACGACTCCCACACGGAGCGGGTGACCGCCTCGTTGACGTCCTGGCCGATCAGGTCGGTGAGCTCGAACGGGCCCATCCTGAATCCGCCGCACTCGCGCAGGACCGCGTCGATGGTGGCGGGGTCGGCGCCGCGCTCCTCGTGGACGGCGAAGGCCTCGGCGTAGAACGGCCGGGCGATGCGGTTGACGATGAACCCGGGGGTGTCCGCGCAGCGGACCGGGGTCTTGCCCCAAGCCTTCGCCGTCTCGTGGGCGCGGGCGGCCGTGTCCTCGTCGGTGGCGAAGCCGCTGACCACCTCGACCAGCGGCAGAAGCGGCGCCGGGTTGAAGAAGTGCAGTCCCACGAAGCGTCCCGGCAGTCGCAGCGCGCCCGCGACGGCCGTGACGGACAGGGAGGAGGTGTTGGTGGCGAGGAGGCAGTCGTCGGCGACGACCTCCTCGATCGCGCGGAAGAGCTCCTGCTTGACGGCCAGGTCCTCGACGACGGCCTCGATGACGAGCGCGCTGTCCGCGAGCTCGGCGATCTCCGTCGTGCGCGTCAGCCGGAGGGCCGCCCCGCCGCGGGCCTCCTCGGCCAGCCGGCCCTTCTCGACCAGCCGCTCCAGGCGGGTCAGGATCGCGCCCGCGCCGGACTCCGCCTGACCGGGGGCGACGTCGTAGAGGCGCACACGATGGCCGGCGAGCAGCGCGACCTGCGCGATGCCCTGGCCCATGGTGCCGGCGCCCACAACGGCGACGGTGCGGCCGGGGGCGATGGCGTCGGTGCCGCTCGGGCCGCCGGAGGCGTCGGTGACGGTCATGGCAGTGATCCTCCCCTACGAGTCATCCACAGGATCCGCGGACCCCCCTTGTCCCGACCGATCGTTCGGTTACTCTAACTCTGTCCGCGTTCCCCTGCCCAGCTCACCGAGGAGTTGGTCTTCCATGCAGCTGACCGAGACCCACCGGCCGACGCTCGACCGGGCTCTCGAGACGATCCGCACCCGGGCGTACTGGTCGCCCCACCCCGAGCATCCGAAGGCGTACGGCGAGACCGGCGCGGCCGACGGCCTCGCGGCGTACCAGGCCATGCTCGGCTCGCGTTTCGAGCTCGACCAGCCCGGCACCGACGGCTGGACCGGCGGGGAGGTGTCGCCGTACGGACCGGAGCTGGGAATCGAGTATCCGCACCCGGACCTCGACGTCCTGCTGCCCGCGATGCGCGCGGGCATGGCGGCCTGGCGCGACGCGGGCCCGGAGACGCGCGCCCTGGTCTGCCTGGAGATCCTTTCGCGGATCAGCGCCCGCACCCACGAGTTCGCCCATGCGGTCATGCACACCAGCGGCCAGGCGTTCATGATGGCGCTCCAGGCCGGCGGCCCGCACGCCCAGGACCGCGGTCTGGAGGCGGTGGCGTACGCCTACGAGGAGCAGACGCGCACGCCGCAGACCGCCGACTGGTCCAAGCCCCAGGGCAAGCGGGACCCGCTGGAGCTGCGGAAGGTCTTCACGGCCGCCCCCCGCGGCATCGCGCTGCTGATCGGCTGCAACACCTTCCCGACGTGGAACGGCTATCCGGGCCTGTTCGCCTCGCTGGCCACCGGCAACCCCGTGCTGGTGAAGCCCCACCCGCGCGCGGTCCTCCCCCTCGCCATGACGGTCCGGATCGCCCGTGAGGTACTGGGCGAGGCGGGCTTCGACCCGAACCTGGTGGCCCTGGCCGCCGAGCGCCCCGGCGAGGGAATCGCCAGGACGCTCGCGCTCCGCCCGGAGATCAGGATCATCGACTACACCGGGTCGACCGAGTTCGGCGACTGGCTGGAGGAGAACGCCCGCCAGGCCCAGGTCTACACGGAGAAGGCCGGCGTCAACACGGTGGTGATCGACTCCACCGACGACTACAAGGGGATGCTGTCGAACCTGGCGTTCTCGCTGTCCCTGTACAGCGGCCAGATGTGCACCACACCGCAGAACCTGCTCATTCCGCGCGACGGCATCACCACGGACGCCGGCCCCAAGTCGTACGACGAGGTCGTCGCCGATCTCGCGGCCTCCGTGAGCGGTCTGCTCGGCGACGACGGCCGGGCGAACGCCCTGCTGGGCGCCCTGGTGAACCCGGATGTGAAGGCCCGGCTCGAGGCCGCGGCCGGGCTGGGCGAGGTGGCGCTGGCCTCCCGCGAGGTGCCCAATCCGGAGTTTCCCGGCGCCGTCGTGCGCACACCCGTGATCGTGAAGCTGGACGGTGCCAAGCCGGACGACGAGGCGTCGTTCATGTCCGAGTGCTTCGGCCCGGTCTCCTTCGCCGTCGCGGTCGACTCGACGAACGACGCACTGGAGCTGTTGCGCCGCACGGTGCGCGACAAGGGCGCGATGACGGTCGCCGCGTACACGACCTCGGCGGAGACCGAGCGGGCGGTCGAGGAGGTCTGCCTGGAGGAGTCGGCGCAGCTCTCCCTGAACCTCACGGGCGGCGTCTATGTGAACCAGACGGCGGCGTTCTCGGACTTCCACGGCTCCGGCGGCAACCCCGCGGCCAACGCGTCCCTGTGCGACGGCGCCTTCGTGTCGAACCGCTTCCGCATGGTGGAGATCCGGCGCCAGTCCTGACCGCCGGCTCTTGCCTCCCGGCCCGGCTCGCTCGCGCGGGCCGGGCTTTCCCCCTCATGGGCGGTTCAGGACGCCGGCGGGATCTCCGCGTAGCGCTGGATCCAGGAGTGCATGGCGATCGCGGCGGCCGCGCCGGCATTGATCGAGCGAGTGGAACCGAACTGGGCGATCGAGCACACCGTGGCGGTGTGCTTCCGCGCCTCCTCTGTGAGCCCGGGCCCTTCCTGGCCGAAGAGGAGCACACAGCGCCTCGGGAGCACCGTCCGTTCCAGGGGGACCGCGCCCGGCAGATTGTCGATCCCGATGATCGGGAGCCCCTCGGCGGCAGCCCAGGCGGTCAGCGACTCGGTGTCCGGATGGTGGCGCACGTGCTGGTAGCGGTCGGTGACCATCGCCCCGCGCCGGTTCCAGCGCCGCCGCCCCACGATGTGGATCTCCTTGGCCAGGAAGGCGTTGGCGGTCCTGACCACGGAGCCGATGTTGAAGTCGTGGCCCCAGTTCTCCACGGCCACGTGGAAGTCGTGCCGTCGGGTGTCCAGGTCGGCGACGATCGCCTCCCGCGTCCAGTACCGGTACCGGTCGACCACATTGCGCCGGTCCCCTGCCGCGAGCAGTTCGGGATCGTACGGTGCCCCGTCCGGCCACGGGGCAGGATGGGGCCCGACGCCCACCTCCGGGCCGTAGCCGTCGTCGTACTGAACGGGTTCCTGGGTCTCGGTGCTCACCCGACGAGGGTACGGGCGGCCTGCTCCTCGGGCGTAGCGCGCTGCCCGGGGATCCGTGCCGTCCGCCGCAGGACCCGGTCCCGGGCACCGGCCACCCAGCCGCCGAGCCGGCGCAGGAAGGAGGTGGGCAGGAAGACGGCGTCGGCGGCGATCATCGCGAGGGAGAAGAACGGAAGTCCGAGCAGGAGCGCGATGCCTGCGTGCTCCAGCATCATCGCCACCAGGAGGACGTTCTTGACCTTGCGGTTGAACAGTGTGAAGGGGAACGCGACCTGCACGATCACCGTGCCGTAGGTCAGCACCATCACCATCAGCCCGCTGTTGGCGAGGAGGTCGGAGAGCGCGGGCCAGGGCGTGAAGTAGTCGAGCTTGAGCGGGTAGTACAACGCACTGCCGTCCTGCCACCGGGAGCCCTGGATCTTGTACCAGCCGGCCGTGGCGTAGATCAGGCAGACCTCCGCCATGATCACCACGAGAGCGGCGTTGTGGGCGAGGTTGGCGAGGACGTCGAGAAGGGTGCGGGGCTCACTGTGCGGCGCGCGTCGGTTCACCGCCCACCACACGCCCTGGCAGCCCCACAGCCCCCAGAGCAGGAGGGTCAGCCACCACTCCCCTCCGGTCCGGTGCGTGAGCGAGCCGAGGAGGAGCAGCAGACCGAGCGTCACCCAGAGCAACGGCCCCCAGCGGTCCGGCGCCCGGTCCGCCGCGTCCGTCGTGCGCCGCTCCCGCCGGGCGTCCAGGGACCAGACCTGGCCGCAGCGGGTGAACACCAGATAGATCGCCATCAGGTGGATCACGTTGTCGCCGCCGTCGCCCATGAAGATGGACCGGTTCTGCAGCGACAGCACGCCGACCATGAAGACCACCGACATGGCGCGGGTGCGCCAGCCGAGCAGCAGCAGCACGGCGGACAGCACCGCGACGGCGTACACGGTCTCGAACCAGACGGCACTGTCCGACCACATGAGCACGGTGAACGCGTGGTTCTCGGCGATCAGCTGCTGGGCCATGTCCCAGCCCCAGGGGCCGTCCGGTCCGTACAGCTCGCGGCGGTGCGGGAACTCGCGCAGCAGGAACAGCAGCCAGGTCAGGGAGAAGCCGATCCGGACGATCGCGCTCTGGTACGGGCCGAGGGCCGTCGAGGTCACCCGCTGGACGGCGGCGGCGAGCCGGCGGTCGAGTGGCTGGGTCACCGGTCCGCCTCCTTGTCGCCCGCGCCGTTGCGCACGTCGAGGGGCAGGTCGGCGGTGGTCACGGTCCACCAGGGGAGCACCCGGTGGTACGGGCGGGTGTCGATCTTCTCGCGGCTCCACAGAGGCGCCTTGACGGAGCGGGTGGCGGAGCGGAGCTGGATGCGCTCGACGCGTCCGCCCAGGTCGTGGCCGTCCAGGCGGGTCATCACGATGCGGCGGACGTAGCGCTCGGAGAGCTGGCCGCGCAGGCCGTTGGGCTTGTTGTCGTCCGTGTGCGAGTTGCCGTAGAAGTCCCAGCCCCTGCGGAGTTCGTTCTGGTGGACATGGCTGGGGAGGAGGTTGCCCCGGATCGCCTCGCCGTCCTCGGCCGAGAGGTCGATCCAGTCGCTCGTCCGGCGGCTGCCGTCCGGTCCGGCGACCTCGGCGCGCACCTGGACCGCGATGTTCTGCTGGAGCGGGTTGGGCGCGAAGAGTTTCCAGTTCTGCTCGAACTCGGGGTAGACCCACTCGTCGACACCCTTGCCGTGCCGCTTGGTCAGTGTGTTCGACGGCGCGACGTGCAGGAACACCATGGCCAGGTGGACGCATGCGAAGACGGCGACGAGCCCGAGGGCGGCCGCGGCCACCACCTGGTAGGGGAGCGACAGGGCCGCGATACCGCCGGACGGGCGCCGCCGGAGCGGCGCCTCGCCCGGGTCGCCGGCGCCGGTCGCGTCGTCCGGGGGGCCGGCAGACGCGCTCGCTCCCGGGTCACCGGTCGCGCCGCCACCGGTCACGGCCCGCGGGTCCGCCCCGCCTGAGCTGCCCGAATCAGGTATCGCGCCCGGCACGACGGGCGGAACCGCTCCGGCGCCCGCGGCGCCGTCGCCGTCGTACGAGTCCATCCGCCCCGATCCCCTTGGTCCACCGCGGTTATCCACAGGGTTGACACCTTACGGGCCGTCGACTCACCATTGAAGTCATTCAACCGAACGATCGGTCGGTAGGGGGTCCGATGACGGCAGTGACAGCAGGGACGGCTGCGGCTTCGACGCACCAGGCGCGGTTCGACGCTGCCGTGGCCGCCGACGAGCGCATCGAGCCCCGCGACTGGATGCCCGACGACTACCGTGCCTCGCTGGTCCGCCAGATGGCGCAGCACGCGCACTCGGAGATCATCGGCATGCAGCCCGAGGCGAACTGGATCACACGCGCGCCCTCGTTGCGCCGCAAGGCCATTCTCATGGCCAAGGTCCAGGACGAGGCCGGCCACGGCCTGTACCTGTACAGCGCCACGGAGACGCTCGGTGCGAGCCGGGACGAGCTGCTCGACAAGCTCCACTCGGGCCGCCAGAAGTACTCCTCGATCTTCAACTACCCGACTCTGACCTGGGCCGACGTCGGCGCGATCGGCTGGCTGGTCGACGGCGCCGCCATCACCAACCAGGTTCCGCTCTGTCGCTGCTCCTACGGCCCGTACGCCCGCGCGATGGTCCGGATCTGCAAGGAGGAGTCCTTCCACCAGCGCCAGGGCTACGAGCTGCTGCTGGCGCTCTCCCGGGGCACGCCCGCCCAGCACGAGATGGCCCAGGACGCGGTGGACCGCTGGTGGTGGCCGTCGCTGATGATGTTCGGCCCCCCGGACGATGCGTCGGCCCACTCCGCACAGTCCATGGCCTGGAAGATCAAGCGGCATTCCAACGACGAGCTGCGCCAGCGGTTCGTGGACATCTGCGTCCCGCAGGCGGAGGCTCTGGGCCTGACCCTGCCGGACCCGGACCTGCGCTGGAACGAGGAGCGCGGTCACCACGACTTCGGCGCGATCGACTGGGACGAGTTCTGGCAGGTCCTCAAGGGCAACGGACCGTGCAACGAGCAGCGGATCTCCCAGCGCCGCAGGGCCCACGAGGAGGGCGCCTGGGTGCGCGAGGCAGCCGCGGCCCATGCCGCCAAGCGCGCCTCCGGCCGCTCCGGGGCGCCGCACGAGTCAACAGCGTCGGACGGGTCGGGCACGGAGTCCGACGAGGCACAGGTGGAGGCGACGGCATGAGCAGCTCGACGGACTGGCCGCTGTGGGAGGTATTCGTGCGCTCGCGCCGCGGTCTCTCCCACACCCACGCGGGCAGCCTGCACGCGCCCGACGCCGAGATGGCCCTGCGCAACGCCCGTGACCTCTACACCCGTCGCAACGAGGGCGTGTCGATCTGGGTGGTTCCCTCCACGGCGGTCACCGCCTCCTCGCCCGACGAGAAGGACCCCTTCTTCGAGCCCTCCGCCGACAAGCCCTACCGCCACCCGACTTTCTACGAGATCCCGGAAGGAGTGAAGCACCTGTGACCGCCGCACTCGCCCTGGGCGACGACGCGCTGGTGCTCTCGCACCGGCTGGGGGAGTGGGCCGGTCACGCCCCGGTCCTGGAGGAAGAGGTCGCCCTGGCGAATATCGCGCTGGATCTGCTGGGGCAGGCCCGGACGCTGCTCTCGCTCGTCGGCGACGAGGACGAGCTGGCCTATCTGCGCGAGGAACGAGCCTTCCGGAACCTCCAGCTGGTGGAGCAGCCGAACGGCGACTTCGCACACACCATCGCCCGCCAGCTCTACTTCTCCACCTACCAGCGGCTGCTGTACGGGCAGCTGGCGGCGGGGGACAGCGAGCTCTCCGGGCTCGCCGCCAAGGCCGTCAAGGAGGTCGCCTACCACCAGGACCACGCGGAGCAGTGGACACTGCGCCTGGGCGACGGCACCGCCGAGAGCCACGGGCGGATGCAGCGCGCCTGCGATGCCCTGTGGCGGTTCACCGGCGAGATGTTCCAGCCGGTCGAGGGTCTGGAAGTGGACCGGGAGGCACTGCGGTCGGCCTGGCTGGAGTCGGTCACGACCGTGCTCAAGCGGGCCACCCTGACCGTGCCCGACACCGCGGACACCGGTGCCTGGTCGGCGGGCGCAGGGCGCCAGGGGCTGCACACGGAACCCTTCGGACGGATGCTGGCCGAGATGCAGCATCTGCACCGGAGCCACCCGGGGGCGTCATGGTGACCCGGACCGACACCGCTCTTGAGGCGGAGCTGCGCCGGCTGGCCGGCTCCGTGCCCGACCCCGAGCTGCCGGTGCTGACCCTGGAGGAGCTCGGTGTCCTGCGCGGAGTGCAGATCCTCGGCCCGGGCAGGGTCGAGGTCGAACTAACCCCCACCTACACCGGCTGCCCCGCCATCGAGGCGATGGCCTCCGACATCGAGCGGGTGCTGCACGAGCACGGCGTGGCCGAGGTGTCCGTCGTCAAGGTGCTGTCCCCCGCCTGGTCGACGGACGACATCAGCGCGGACGGCAGGCGCAAGCTGGCGGAGTTCGGAATAGCCCCACCGCGGCCCACCGCCGTGGACGGCACCGTTCCGCTCACGCTCACGGTGCGCTGTCCGCACTGCGGTTCCACGGACACGGAGCTGCTGAGCCGCTTCTCCTCCACCGCGTGCAAGGCGCTGCGCCGCTGTGTCAGCTGCCGCGAACCGTTCGACCACTTCAAGGAGTTGTAGATGTTCCATCCGCTCCGGGTCAGCGAGGTCGAGCGGCTCACGGACGACTCCGTGGCCGTCACCCTCACGGTGCCCGCCGAGCTCCGTGAGGCATTCCGCCACACACCGGGCCAGCACATCGCCGTGCGCCGCACAGGGGCGAACGGCGAGGAGATCCGCCGTACGTACTCGATCTGCTCCCCGGCCGCCCCTGCCGGGGAGGAGGCCGTACTGCGGGTGGGCATCAGGCTGGTCGACGGCGGCGAGTTCTCGTCCTACGCCCTCAAGGAGCTCTCGGCCGGCGACACGCTCGAGGTCATGCAGCCGACGGGCCGGTTCGTCCTGGAGCCGCGCGCCGGCCACTTCGCGGCGATCGTCGGCGGCAGCGGAATCACCCCGGTCCTCTCGATCGCGGCAACGCTGCTGGAGAGAGAGCCGAAGGCCAGGTTCTGTCTGGTCCGCAGCGACCGTACGGCCGCCTCCACGATGTTCCTGGACGAGGTGGCCGACCTCAAGGACCGCTATCCGGACCGCTTTCAGCTGGTGACGGCGCTTTCCCGGGAGGAGCAGCAGGCAGGGCTGCCCTCGGGCCGGCTCGACCGGGAGCGGCTGACGGCTCTGCTGCCCGCTCTGCTCGATGTGCCGGAGGTGGACGGCTGGTTCCTGTGCGGGCCGTACGGACTGGTCCAGGGCGCCGAGCGCGCGCTGCGCGAGCTGGGCGTCCAGCGGAACCGCATCCACGAAGAGGTCTTCCATGTGGACGACGTGCCCGCCACCGCCCCGGTAGCGGCGCCCGTGCACAGCAGGCTGACGGCCACGTTGGACGGGCGCTCCGGTTCCTGGCCCGTGGAGGAGGGCGAATCGCTGCTGGAGACGGTGCTGCGCGCCCGCTCCGACGCCCCGTACGCCTGCAAGGGCGGAGTATGCGGGACATGCCGGGCGTTCGTGGTGTCGGGCGAGGTCAGGATGGACCGGAACTTCGCCCTCGAGCCGGAGGAGACGGAAGCCGGCTATGTGCTGGCCTGCCAGTCGCATCCGGTGACCTCGGACGTGGAACTGGACTTCGACCGCTGACGGCGCCATTCCCTTCCCCGGGAACCTGCCCTATCTTGACGGACCGTCAGATAGCCGGTGCACGGGAGGGACTGGGCTGTGGACTTCACCTTCACCGAGGAGCAGCAAGCGGCAGCCGAAGCGGCCAGGGGGGTCTTCTCGGGCGTCGCGCCCGACGCGGTACCGAGTCCCGCCCTCACCGCGGGTGCCGTGGCGGAGGACATCGATCGCGCGCTGTGGGCCAGGCTGGCCGCAGCGGACCTGCTGAGCCTGGTCCTCCGTCCCGAGCACGGCGGTGCCGGCCTGGACCCCCTCGCGCTCTGCCTGGTCCTGCGTGAATCGGCGAAAGTGCTGGCGCGGGTGCCGTTGCTGGAGACCGGCGCGGTCGCGGCCGCCGTCGAGCGGTTCGGGGGCCCCGAGTGCGCCTCGCGGCTGCTTCCACGAGTCGGCCGCGGCGAGCTCGTGCTGACGGCCGGCGCCAGTGGGCGCACCGGTCACGGCCCCGCCGAGCTCGCCGTCACCGCGCGCCGCGCTCCCGGCGAGGACTCCTGGCTCATCGACGGGGTACAGACCACCGTGCCATGGGCCCAGTGCGCGGACGTCATCGCCGTGCCCGCGCACGCCGAGGACTGCCGAGCCGTGATCGCCCTGGTCCCGCGGATCCGGGACGGGGTGTCACTCGCCGGACAGGTCTCCACCAGCGGAGAGCTGTTCGCCGAGGTGCGGCTCGACGGCGTGCGGATCGACGGCGGCGACGTGATCGCTGCCGAGGGCGCCTGGGAGTGGCTGCGCGACCTGCTCACCACCGGCACCTGCGCGCTGGCTCTCGGCCTCGGGGAACGTGTGCTGTCCATGACCAGCGACTACACGGGGAAGCGCGAGCAGTTCGGTTTCCCGATCGCCACCTTCCAGGCCGTGGCCGTGCAGGCTGCGGACCGGTACATCGACCTGCGGGCGATGGAGGCGACGCTCATGCAGGCCGCCTGGCGGCTCGGCGCACCCACCGGCCGCAGCGCCCCGCGGGGTGGCCCCCTGCCCGTGGCCGGTGATGTGGCTGTGGCGAAGATCTGGGCGTCGGAGGGGGTCCGCCGAGTCGTCCAGACCGCACAGCATCTGCACGGCGGATTCGGCGCCGACACAGACTACGCACTGCACCGGTACCACGCCTGGGCCAAGCAGCTGGAGCTGTCCCTCGGGCCGGCCGCGGCTCACGAGGAGGCCCTGGGAGACCTGCTCGCGGCGCATCCGCTCGGCTGACGGGTCGATGTCCCGCCGAGGGAGACGGGGAGGGACCGGGCCGGGTCGCCGGGCGGCGGACTCGTGGCGGAGGCGGGCCCGGCAATCCGTCGCCGGGGCAGCCGTCTAGAGCACGAAGGCAGGTCCGCCGCTGTCCGTGACCATCGGACGGCCGGCGGCGTCCCAGGCCTGCATCCCGCCGTCGATGTTCACCGCGTCGATGCCCTGCTGCACCAGGTACTGGGTGACCTGGGCGGAGCGGCCGCCCACCCGGCACATCACATAGGCCCGCCGGCCACCGGCCACGGCCTCGGTGACCTCACCGAAGCGGGCCACGAAGTCGCTGATCGGGATGTGCACCGCACCCTCCACATGGCCGGCCGCCCATTCGTCGTCCTCCCGGACGTCGAGCACCAGACCGCCGGCAGGCACGGAAGCTGCGTCCACCGAGGGCAGTTGGGCGAAGTTCATGGTCGGGCCTTCTCTCCTGGACTCGTACTGCCTCCTGCCCGCCGTACGTCCCGGCGGGGGCGGGCGGGCAACCTCTCGGAAAACCTACTGCACCAGCCCGGCCAGTTCGGCCTCTCGCTCCGCGACCTGGGCCAGCAACTGCTCCGCGATCTCCTCCAGCAGCCGGTCGGGATCGTCCGGCGCCATCCGCAGCATCGCGCCGATCGCGCTCTCCTCCAGGCCCTGGGCGACCACGGTCAGCAGTTCCTTGCGTCGCGCGAGCCACTCGAGGCGGGCGTAGAGCTCCTCGGCCTCGCCGAGCGGCGCCTCCTCGGGCGCGGGTCCCGCCTCCCACTCCCGTGTCAGCTCCCGCAGCAGCGCCTCGTCACCGCGCCCGTACGCGGCGTTGACCCGGGTGATGAACTCGTCCCGGCGGGCCCGCTCCTTGTCCTCCTGGGCGAGGTCGGGGTGGGCCTTGCGGGCGAGCTCGCGGTAGAGCCTGCGGGCCTCGTCCGTGGGCCGCACCCGCTTGGGAGGCTGCACGGGCCGGTCGGTGAGCATGGCCGCGGCCTCGGGGGACAGCCCCTCGGAATCGATCCAGCTGTGGAAGAGCTCTTCGACACCCGGCATCGGCATCACGATCGCCCGCGCCTCCCGGGCCTTGCGCAGATCCTCCGGGTCTCCGCTCCGGGCCGCCCGCGCCTCGGCGATCAGCGCGTCGAGTTCGTCCAGACGCGAGTACATCGGACCGAGCCTCTGGTGGTGCAGCCGGGAGAAGTTCTCCACCTCGACCCGGAAGGTCTCGACCGCGATCTCGAACTCGATCAGGGCCTGCTCCGCGGCGCGTACGGCCTTCTCCAGCCGCGCCTCGGCGCGCTCGGGCTCCTCCGTGGCGTCCTCGCGCACGCCGTCGACGCCGGGCGGGTCCTGCTCCGCCCGAGCGCTCTTCACCTTCTGATCGTCCACGCGGTGGTCGTCCTGCTCGTCCTCGTTCCGGGTGGCCGGGCCCCCGGGAGCGTCCTGGGTCACCCGCCCAGCGTATGGCAGAGCACCGGCCGCTCCGGCGGGCGGACGGATTGTGCGCCCGTCACACACCCAGCTCGGCGGCTATCCGCCCGCCGCGGACCGCGGCGACCAGATCGGCGTGATCGGCCTCGGTCCGGTCCGCGTAGGCCACCGCGAAGCCGGCCACGGCCTCGTCCAGCTCCTCGCTCTTGCCGCAGTAGCCGGCGACCAGCCGCGGATCGACGCTGTGCGCGTGGGCCCTGGCCAGCAGCGCACCCGTCATACGGGCGTAGTCGTCCACATGGTCCGCCGCGAGGGCGGCGGGATCCACGCTGCCCTTGCGGTTGCGGAACTGCCGCACCTGGAAGGGGCGGCCGTCCACCGTCGTCCAGCCGAGCAGGTTGTCGCTGACCACCTGCATCCGCTTCTGGCCCATCACCACACGGCGCCCCTCGTGCGGGACCGCGGGGACCTCGAAGCCGGCGGCAGCCAGATGCGGCGCCAGCACGGAGGGCCGTGCCTCCTTCACCTGCAGCACGAGCGGCTCGCCCCGGTGGTCCAGCAGCAGCACCACGTAGGACCGCGTCCCCACGCTGCCGGTACCGACGACCCGGAAGGCCACGTCGTGGATCGCATAGCGCGCGAGCAGCGGCAGCCGGTCCTCAGAGACGGTCTCCAGATACCCGGCGAGTGACATGGCGACGGCCGCGGCCTCCGCGTCGGAGACCCGGCGCAGCACCGGCCCGGCGTCCACGAAGCGCCGGCCGCCGTCCTCCGACGCCTCGGTCGACTTGGCGGCGAAGCGCGCGCTCGTGTTGTTCTTGGCCTTCTCCGAGACCCGCTCCAGCGTGCCCACCAGGTCGCGTGCGTCGGCGTGCGAGACGAGCTCCTCGTCCGCGATGGCGTTCCACGCGTCCAGCACCGGGAGCTTCGCCAGCAGCCGCATCGTGCGGCGGTACGACCCGGCCACGTCGTACGCGGCCTTGCGGCAGACGTCCTCGTCGGCGCCGGCCTCGCGGCCGGCGAGCACGAGCGAGGTGGCGAGCCGCTTGAGGTCCCACTCCCAGGGGCCGACGGCGGTCTCGTCGAAGTCGTTGAGGTCGATCACGAGACTGCCGCGCGCATCGCCGTACAGACCGAAGTTGCCCGCGTGCGCGTCGCCGCAGATCTGCGCCGCGACGCCCGTGACCGGCGTGCCTGCCAGATCGTGGGCCATCAGCCCGGCGGAGCCGCGCAGGAAGGCGAAGGGCGCGGCCGCCATCCTCCCCACGCGGATCGGTGTCAGCCCGGGGACCCTGCCCCGGCTGGACTCCTCCACGGCCCGCACCGCGTCGGGCCGCTCCACGGGGATCACCATCGTGGCGTGGGAATGACGTGGCACCTCCCGGCGCAGCGCCTTGCCGTCCCGCTTGGGGGAGTCCGGCACCCCGCCCGGCACCCGCCGGGCGAAGCCGGTGACCTTCGGTATGCGTGCCTCGGTCGGCGCCGTCCGCCGGTACGCCGTCGTCTCGGTCCCACTCATGGCGTGACCGCCTCCCCCGCTGTCGTGCAACATCAAGTGCCCACGACCGTACCGTCCGACCAGGCAGCCGTCTCCCCCTGTGGAAAACCGCGGTCGTCGGCCGGTTCACCGACTCCGGGTCGCCGCCGGCCCGAGATCGGGGCGCCCTGACCCCACCGGTGGCAAAAGCCCGGCGAAGACCGCGGAACGACCTCGGGGCTCGCGGGACGTCATGGACGACGCCCTCAGCAGGTTCCGCCCTCAGTGCCGGCGGGCAGGTGCGACTCCGCCCAGCGGCCCAGTTCCTTGAGCGCGGGCTCCAGCGCCGCGCCGGCGTCGGTGAGCCGGTAGGCGACACGCAGCGGCGGGCCCTCGTCGACCTCGCGGACGACCAGCCCGGCCGCCGAGAGTTCGGTGAGCCGGTCGGACAGCATGCGCTCGCTGATCCCCGGGATGGCCCGTCGAAGCTCGGCGAAGTAGACCGGCCGCTGCATCAGCACCGAAACGATCGGACCGGTCCAGCGCTTTCCGAGCAGTCCGAAGACACGCGTGATCCCCCCGTCGACCTGCTGGCACGTGTGCTCTCCGTGTTCCGCCATACCTCCAGCGTACTGCCTCGCCGTGCGGAGGTGAAAAAAAGTAAGCACCTGTGTTATTCGTAGTTACGAACAGAACGGCAGCCGATGCTGTCCGCCCTGTCGTCGACCCTCCATCCCCTACGGAGAACCCCATGGCCACACTGCTGCACATCGATTCCGCCCTCTTCCCGCAGGGTTCCGCCTCGCGCGATGTCACCGCCACGTTCGTGAAGACCTGGCTGGAGGAGCACCCGGAGGGCAAGGTCGTCTACCGCGACCTTGCCGCGAACCCGCTGCCCCATCTGGACTTCGCCGCGGTGTCCGCCGGCGCGGACGACGCACTCCGCGCGGAACTCGCCACCGAACTCGCCGATGCCGACGCCGTGTTGATCGGCGCCCCGATGTACAACTTCACGATTCCGTCCACGCTCAAGGCCTGGCTCGACCAGGTGATCATCGTGGGTCACAACGCGGGCACTCCGGACGGGCCGCTGTCCGGCACCCCCTTCACCGTGGTCGCCAGCCGGGGCGGTTCCTACGCCCCCGGTACGCCGCGCCAGGACTTCGAGTTCGTCCAGAACTACCTGGAGAAGGTGTTCGCCGGGATGTTCGGGGCCAAGGTGGACTTCATCGTTCCCGAACTCACCCTGGCGCCCAGCAAGCCCGAGATGGCCGAGCTCGTTCCGCTCGCCGAGGCGTCGCGTTCCAAGGCGTTCGTGGATGCCGCCCGGAAGGCCAAGGACCTGGCGGCACGGCTCGCCGCGTAAGAGGAGCCGCGGGGGCACGAGCAGCTCCCGACGATGTTCCACGTGAAACCTCCGCCACGGCCCCCGGTAGGGCCGTGGCGGAGGGAGACGCCTGCAGAGACGGGTTCAGCAGCCGATACCCGGCTACAGCCCGGCGTCCCTCGCCAACAGCGCGGCCTGCACCCGGTTCTCGCAATCGAGCTTGGCCAGGATCCGGCTCACATAGGTCTTCACCGTCGCCTCGCTCATGTGCAGCCGGCGCCCGGCGTCCGCATTGGACAGGCCTTCCCCGAGCAGCGCCAGCACCTCGCGCTCACGGGCGCTCAGCGCCGCGACTCTGGCCCTGGCCTCCTCGTCACGTGGCGCCGCCCGCCCCGAGGCCAGCTGCTCCACGACGTGGCGAGTGGCGGCCGGCGAGAGGTAGGCGTCACCGGCGGCCGTCGCCCGCACCGCGCGGATCAGCTCCGCCGGAGCGGTGTCCTTGAGCAGGAATCCCGCACCGCCGTGTTCCAGTGCCCGTAGTACGTTGTCGCGCTCACCGAAGGTCGTGAGCACGATGACGCGTGCCGTGGGAACGGCACGGCGAAGTTCGGGCAACGCGGTGAGCCCGTCCATCACCGGCATCTGGATGTCCAGCAGCACCACGTCCGCCCGATGCGACCGCGCCAGCTCGACGGCCTCACGGCCGTCGGCCCCCTCTGCGACGACCTCGATCTCCTGATCGGAGGTGAGGATCATCCGGATCCCGGCCCGGATCAGCGGCTCGTCGTCGGCGATCACGACCCGGATCGTCGAACCGGTCACGGACCCCCCTCTGCTCCCCCAGCACCTGGGCGCCTACGCCTAGCGCTTGACCTCGTACGACTTCTTCTCGACCAGCTTGCCGTCCTTGAAGCAGAACCGGAACACCGGCTCCGCGTCCAGACTCTCCCCGATCTCGGAGGAAAGCAGAACCAGGCACCGCGAACCCTCCGGCTCCGTCGGCCCCTTGTCGTCCAGTCCCTCGGTGGCGATCGTGTCGCCGCTCGGCAACTGGTCCCGTACCGTCCTCTCGGCCGTTCCGACCTTGATCGCCCGGTACTCGGAAGGCTCGATCATGCCCTTCTCGAGGGAGCCGACCAGGAAGAACACCCCCACGAGAACGGCGACCCCCAGCAGCATCACGACACCCAGCGCGATTCCACACCCCATGGCCACCCCGCTGGACCTGCTGTGCACGTCCCTGGCGCCCATCGCCCACTCCCTCTCCGAAACGGTCCGGCCCACGACCGGAACACCGTCCCCGTAAGGGGTCTTCGCCGGCTGCTGCCGGAAGTCGTCCGCCGAGTCGACGAACGGCGACGCCTCCCCGATGCCGTACGGAAGGACTCCCGCCACCCGGAAACCGCCGTCGGGAACCGGGCCGGCGTGCACCATTCCGCCGACCAGCCGTGCTCGCTCGTGCAGTCCCGTCAGCCCCTGTCCGCCGCTGACGACGTGGCCGACCGTGTCCGAGGCCGTTCCGTTGACGATCTCGACGACGAGCGAGTCCGGTTCGTAGCGCAGGTCCACCGTGATCGGCGCACCGGGCGCGTGCTTGTAGGCGTTGGTGAGGGCCTCCTGGACTATGCGGTACGCCGCGTGATCGGCGGCCGCGGCCAGCGGCCTGGCCTCCCCCGAGTGCTTCAGCTCCACCACGTTCCCCGCGGTCCTGGCCGCGTCGACGAGCGCCGCGATTCCTGCCGTGCCGCGGGCGGCCCGGCCCGACTCGTCCACGGACGCGGGCGCGGGCGCCTCCACCCCGTCCCTCAGGATCCCGACGACCTCGCGCAACTCGTGCATGGCGGTCATCGACGCCTCCCGCAGCACCCCGACCACCTCGCGCTGCCGCGGTGTGAGTTCGCGGTCGACCTCGAGGGCCCCCGTGTGCACGGAGATGAGCGCAAGCCGGTGCCCGAGGCTGTCGTGCATGTCCTGAGCGATGCGCTGCCGCTCCCTCAACCGCGCCTGCCCGGCGACCATGGCACGCTCGCGCAGCAGCTGACTGTTGCGTTCCTGCAGGGTGTGCAGAAGGGTCCGCCGCTGTGTCCAGTACCGGCTGGCCAGGCCGGGGACGACCGCGACCGCGAGGTAGTAGAGCGTGGTGAGCAGTACCAGCGTCAGCGCGGTCGAGGGTGACCAGGTGTCGACCAGCGAGACGGTGACACAGAGCGCATACGCGCCGGCGAACGCCGCCACGGCCCGGCCCGGCCCGGTGATCCGGCGCCCGGCCGACCAGCCCGCGGCCATCATCAGCGGAAGGAACCCGGTGCCCACCGGCGTCAGCGCGGCGGTCACCGCCAGCACGGTCGCCGGCAGCCTCCGCCGCATCAGCGACAGGCCGGCGATCGCGACGGCCTCGGCCAGCACCGCCGGAACGGACGCCCCCAGCACCTGTCCCAGACCCACCGCCAGAAGGGCGAGCAGCAGCGCGACGGTCGCCTCGCCCGCGAGTCTGCGCCGGGACCACATGTCCGGCGGCGCCAGCCACCTGCCGGCCGCCCGCACCCCGGCCCAAGTCTTCGATGACGCGTCCACGACCGCACCCTAGGCAACCGTCCCTCCCCGACACTGCCCACTTTCGTCGCACGCCGTCCGACGAAGGTTGCGGAGCCCGATCGCAACAGGGGAGACAAAGCGCACACAAAGAGGACGCGCCGGGCGGATCGAGGTCCGATGAGGGCCGGCGATGACGGCCGGCCTTGGGCGAGTCAACGAGAAACGGGCCCCCACCAGGACTTTCGTCTCCGGCGAGAACCCGTTTCTTCGGTTTCTCATGGTGCGCGAGGGGGGAGTTGAACCCCCACGCCCTTGCGGGCACTGGAACCTGAATCCAGCGCGTCTGCCTATTCCGCCACCCGCGCATTTGGGTGTTGCCCCCTGCCCCCTCACCTGTTCGGTGCGAGCGCCTGGCGACATGCAGAAGATTAGCACGCTGCGGAGGGTGGATTCACATCCGTTGTTTCGGGCGGCTCCCGGCGGCGGAGGAAGACAGCAGGGGCCTGCCGGGGCGCGTCCCGTACCGCTTCCGGTGCCGGGTCCCGGGCACCGGAACGGCCGCGGGACGGCACCCTCACGGGCCCCAGCGACGTTGATGGAGCGAAGCGCAGACGGGCGCCGTCCACGGAGGCGGAAGCCGCGGAGGAGACGCGGAGGAGAAGAGGCAGGGCTGGAGGACGAAGACAGGGACAACCGGAGAGGGACAGGCGAAGGAACGCAGCGCGGCCTCCCGCACTCCTCCCGGGTGCACCTCCCCCCGCTCCCCCGGGGTGCACCCCGGGTGCGGGACACTGTCAGGAGGCCGCCTCTACGATCCGTGTGAGAGGTGACACTCATCGACGGGGCAGACAAGGGGAACCAGCCGATTTCCCGACGCGTGGATACGATCAGTAAGCAGTACCAGGACGACATCGACGGAGGAGGTGCCCCATGGGAGTTCTGAAGCGTTTCGAGCAGCGGCTCGAAGGCCTGGTCAACGGCACCTTCGCCAAGGTCTTCAAGTCCGAGGTCCAGCCGGTCGAGATCGCGGGCGCCCTCCAGCGCGAGTGCGACAACAACGCGACCATCTGGAACCGGGACCGCACGGTCGTCCCCAACGACTTCATCGTGGAGCTGAGCGCGCCCGACTACGAGCGGCTCAGCCCCTACTCCGGCCAGCTCGGCGACGAGCTCTCCGGCCTGGTCCGGGACTACGCCAAGCAGCAGCGCTACACCTTCATGGGCCCGATCAAGGTCCATCTGGAGAAGGCCGACGACCTCGACACCGGTCTGTACCGGGTGCGCAGCCGCACTCTCGCGTCGAGTACGTCACAGTCATCCGACCGCGCCCCCGCCGGCCCGGAAGCGGGTCACGCGGGTGCCCCGCAGGGGGCCCAGCGCGGCGGTTACGGCTACCCTCCTGTCGGTGCACCTCCCATGCCGTCCGCCCCGCCGCCCGGCGGAGGCAGGCCCGGCCCCGGAGCAGCCCATGGCGGGCGTCCGACGGCACCCGGTCCCATGCCGGGCGCCCAGGTGCGCCGCTGGATCGAGATCAACGGCACCCGCCACCAGATCTCCCGCCCGACGATGGTGCTGGGCCGCAGCACCGACGCCGACGTGCGGATCGACGACCCCGGCGTCTCCCGCCGGCACTGCGAGATCCGGACCGGAACGCCCTCGACGATCCAGGATCTCGGGTCCACCAACGGCATCGTGGTGGACGGGCAGCACACCACCCGCGCTACGCTCCGCGACGGCTCGCGGATCGTCGTGGGCAGCACCACCATCGTTTACCGGCAAGCCGAAGGGTGAAGCGGGGGCAATGTCAGAGCTGACCCTGACGGTCATGCGGCTGGGTTTCCTGGCCGTTCTGTGGCTGTTCGTCATCGTGGCCGTCCAGGTCATCCGTAGCGACCTGTTCGGCACCCGCGTCACGCAGCGCGGCTCGCGGCGCAACGCCGACACGCGGCCGCAGCAGGCCGCGCGCCAGGCGGCCGCGCCTCCCCAGCAGCGCCAGCAGGCGACGCGCCAGCGCCGGGGGGCGCCCACGAAGCTGGTCGTCACCGAGGGCTCCCTCACCGGCACCACGGTCGCGCTGCAGGGTCAGACGATCACGCTGGGCCGCGCGCACGACTCCACGATCGTGCTGGACGACGACTACGCCTCCAGTCGGCATGCCAGGATCTACCCGGACCGTGACGGCCAGTGGATCGTCGAGGACCTCGGGTCCACCAACGGCACGTATCTCGACCGGACCCGGCTCACCACCCCGACACCGATTCCGCCGGGCGCGCCGATCCGCATCGGCAAGACCGTCATCGAGCTGCGGAAGTAGTACGACAATGAGCGAGCGGAGCGAGCGAGCCGCGGCGGTCCGCACGGCGGACCCCGCAGCGGTCCCGGCGACGGACCGGGACAGGCTCCCGACCGGAGGGTGGGCAGTGTGGCTCGAGACCGGCTGTACCCCGAGGCAGCGTCGACAGGGCAGGTGCACATGAGTCTGTCACTGCGCTTCGCCGCCGGATCGCACAAGGGCATGATCCGGGAGGGCAACGAGGACTCCGGCTACGCCGGTCCGCGACTTCTCGCGATCGCCGACGGCATGGGCGGCCAGGCGGCCGGCGAGGTCGCATCGTCGGAGGTCATCTCCACGCTCGTCCAGCTCGACGACGACATCCCCGGCTCGGACATCCTCACCTCACTCGGCACAGCCGTGCAGCGGGCCAACGAACAACTGCGCCTGATGGTCGAGGAGGACTCCCAGCTCGAGGGCATGGGAACGACGCTGACCGCGCTGCTGTGGACGGGACAGCGGCTCGGCCTCGTGCACGTCGGCGACTCCCGCGCTTACCTGCTCCGCGACGGGGTGCTGACCCAGATCACGCAGGACCACACCTGGGTGCAGCGGCTCGTCGACGAGGGCCGGATCACCGAGGAGGAGGCCACCACCCACCCGCAGCGCGCCCTGCTGATGCGCGCACTGGGCAGTGGCGACCACGTCGAGCCCGATCTCTCCATCCGCGAGGTGAGGCCCGGCGACCGTTATCTGATCTGCTCCGACGGACTGTCCGGCGTCGTGTCCCACCAGACGCTGGAGGACGCGCTCGCCGGCTACCAGGGACCGCAGGAGACCGTGCAGGAGCTGATCCAGCTCGCCCTGCGCGGCGGCGGCCCCGACAACATCACCTGCATCGTCGCGGACGTGCTCGACACGGACTCCGGGGACACCCTCGCGGGCGCGCTCAGCGACACCCCGGTCGTCGTAGGTGCCGTCGCCGAGAACCAGGCGCAGCTGGGCGACGGCGGGGCGATGCAGACCCCCGCCGGCCGCGCGTCCGGCCTCGGCCGGCCCGCCGCGCCGCCGCAGGGCGGCAACTTCGGTCCGCCCGGGAGCGGCGACGACGTCGGCTACGGCGGCATGCCGCCGGAGGGCAGCTACGGCGCGTACACGGACGAGGACTTCGTCAAGCCGCGGCGCGGCCGCAAGTGGCTGAAGAGATCCTTCTTCATCGCGCTCGCGCTGGGAGTCGTGGGCGGCGGTCTCTACGGCGGTTACCGCTGGACGCAGACCCAGTACTACGTCGGCGCGAACGAGGACCACGTCGCGCTGTACCGGGGCATCAGCCAGGACCTGGCCTGGCTCTCGCTCTCCAGGGTCGAGAAGGACCACCCCGAGATCGAACTCAAGTACCTGCCGCCTTACCAGCAGAAGCAGGTCAAGGCGACCATCACCGAGGGCAGCCTCGGCGATGCCCGCGACAAGATCCAGGAGCTCGGCGCGCAGGCCGCCGTCTGCAAGAAGGACGAGCAGCGCCGGGCCGCCGCGGACCGGGCCGCGGGCACGCCGCCGGGCGAGGGCCAGGCCGGCGGTGCGACCGGCACCAAGCCCTCGACCCAGTCAGCCCAGACCAAGCCGACCGCAGCGTCTCCCTCTCCGGGCCCCACCCTCTCGGAGGAGGAGCAGAAGCTGGCCTCGAACTGCGGCAAGCAGTAAGCACCCGTAGGGGGGCCTTTCTCCATCATGAGCGTTGTCACCAACACGACCACCATCGGCGCGATCGACGCACCCAGCCGCCGCAACACCGAGCTCGTGCTGCTCGCGTTCGCCGTCGCGATCCCGGTGTTCGCGTATCTCAACGTGGGCCTCGCGCTCAACGGCGAGGTGCCGTCCGGCATGCTCGGCTACGGGCTCGGCCTCGGGCTGATGGCGGCCGTCGCCCACATCGTCGTGCGGAAGTTCGCCAGGTACGCGGATCCGCTGCTGCTGCCCCTGGCGACGCTGCTCAACGGGCTCGGGCTGGTGCTGATCTGGCGCCTGGACCAGTCGCCGCGGCTGAACGCACGCCCCGACTTCGCCCCGCAGGCGACGAACCAGCTGATGTACTCGGCGCTCGGCATCGCGCTGTTCGTCGGCGTGCTGATGATCCTGAAGGACCACCGGGTCCTCCAGCGCTTCACGTATATCTCGATGGCGGCGGCGCTGGTCCTGCTGATCCTGCCGATCGTGCCGGGTCTCGGCGCCGATGTCTTCGGCGCGAAGATCTGGATCCGGGTGGGCGGGTTCTCCATCCAGCCCGGCGAGTTCGCCAAGATCGTCATCGCGGTCTTCTTCTCGGGTTACCTGATGGTGAAACGGGACGCGCTCGCCCTGGCCAGCCGCCGGTTCATGGGTCTGTACCTGCCGCGCGGCCGCGACCTCGGCCCGATCCTCACGATCTGGGCGATGAGCCTGCTCATCCTGGTCTTCGAGAACGACCTCGGCACCTCGCTGCTGTTCTTCGGCATGTTCGTGGTCATGCTGTACGTGGCCACCGAGCGGACGAGCTGGATCGTCATGGGTCTGCTGATGTCGGCGGGCGGCGCCGTGGTCGTCGCGCAGTTCGCGAGCCACGTCCAGTCCCGCGTCGCGGCCTGGCTCGACCCCTTCGGCTGTCTGGAGACCGCGCCCGAGGGCTCCAACATGATCAACGCCTGTGACCAGATGACCCAGGTCCTGATGTCGTTCGGGGCCGGCGGCACTCTCGGCACCGGCCTCGGCCAGGGCAACTCCGACCTCATCAGCTTCGCCGCGAACTCGGACTTCATCTTCGCCACCGTCGGCGAGGAGCTCGGCCTGACCGGCGTCATGGCGTTCCTGCTGCTGTACGGCCTGATCATCGAGCGCGGCATCCGTACCGCCCTGGCCGCCCGGGACCCGTTCGGCAAGCTGTTCGCCGTCGGTCTCTCCGGCGCCTTCGCCCTCCAGGTCTTCGTCGTGGCCGGCGGTGTGATGGGGCTCATCCCGCTGACCGGTATGACGATGCCGTTCCTCGCGGCCGGTGGCTCCTCCGTCATCGCCAACTGGGCCCTGATCGGCATCCTCATCCGAATCAGCGACACCGCGCGCCGTCCGGCCCCGGCTCCCGCCCCGTCCCCCGATGCCGAGATGACCCAGGTGGTCCGACCGTGAACAAGCCCCTGCGCCGCATCGCGATCTTCTGCGGCCTCCTGGTCCTCGCCCTGCTGATCCGGGACAACTGGCTCCAGTACGTCCGCGCGGACGAGCTCAACACGCACAAGCTCAACCGCCGGGTGCAGATCGAGCGTTACGCCCACGAGCGCGGCAACATCATCGTCGACGGCAAGCCGATCACCGGCTCGGTCGAGACGAAGGGCAGCGACTTCACGTACAAGCGCACGTACACCGACGGCCCCATGTGGGCGCCCGTGACCGGCTTCGCCTCGCAGGCCTTCGACGCCAACCAGATCGAGAAGCTCGAGGACGGGATACTGACCGGCAACGACGACCGGCTGTTCTTCGACCGCACGCTGGCGATGTTCACGGGCGAGAAGAAGAAGGGCGGCGACGTCGTCACCACCCTGAACGGCAGGGCCCAGAAGGCCGCGTTCAAGGGACTCGGCGACAACAAGGGCGCGGTCGCGGCGATCGACCCGCAGACCGGGAAGATCCTGGCGCTGGCCTCGACCCCGTCGTACGACCCCTCGGTCTTCGCGGGCAACTCGATCAAGGACTCCGAGAACCGCCAGGAACTGCTCAACGACAAAGACAAGCCGATGGTGAACCGCGCGCTGCGCGAGACCTACCCGCCCGGCTCCACGTTCAAGGTCGTCACCGCGGCCGCCGCGCTGGAGAACGGCGTGGTCGAGGACATCGACGCGCCGACGGACACCCCCGAGCCCTACCTGATCCCGCTCTCGCGGACGCCGATGAAGAACTCGCACGGCGGCTGCGAGAAGGCGAGCCTGAACGCGGCCATGGAGGTGTCCTGCAACTCCGTCTTCGCCAACCTCGGCGACAAGGTGTCCCGGGACAAGATGGTGGAGATGGCCCAGAGGTTCGGCTTCAACAACGCCGAGATCGACACCCCGGTCCGGGCCTCCGCGTCCGTCTACAACAAGACCATGGACCGCGGCGGCAACGCGCTCTCCTCGATCGGCCAGTTCGACACCGCCGCGACGCCGCTGCAGATGGCCATGGTCACCGCGGCGATCGCCAACGACGGCAAGCTGATGAAGCCGTACATGATCGACCAGTTGCGGGCGCCCAACCTGGACGTCATCCAGACCTTCGAGCCGGAGGAGATGAGTCGGCCGGTCTCGCAGGAGAACGCGCAGCTCCTCCAGCGGATGATGGAGAACGTCGTCGAGAAGGGCACCGGCACCAAGGCCCAGATCAACGGCGTCACCGTCGGCGGCAAGACCGGCACCGCCCAGCACGGTGTCGGCAACAGCAAGCGCCCCTACGCCTGGTTCATCTCGTACGCCAAGACCGACAACGGTTCGCCGGTCGCGGTCGCGGTGGTCGTGGAGGACGCCAACGGCACCGCTCGCGACGACATCAGCGGCGGCGGACTGGCCGCCCCGATCGCGCGTAACGTGATGAAGGCGGTGCTGGACAGCAAGGAGTGACCGATGTCACTGTCCTGGCCTCTTCCCGCCTCATACCCGCACAATGCGATACCGGTCGCGTATCAGGTCCCGGCCATGGGCGGATCAGGAGCCCCTTGGCCGGTAGCGTATGCGCGAACAGCACACCGCCGGAGCACACACACGGGTGCGGTCGGGACTGACGGAGAGGGCTGGAACAGTTATGGAAGAGCCGCGTCGCCTCGGCGGCCGGTACGAGCTGGGCTCGGTGCTCGGCCGTGGTGGCATGGCCGAGGTCTACCTCGCCCACGACACCAGGCTCGGTCGCACCGTTGCCGTGAAGACGCTGCGGGCGGACCTCGCCCGTGACCCGTCCTTCCAGGCCCGGTTCCGCCGTGAGGCCCAGTCGGCCGCCTCGCTGAATCATCCCGCGATCGTCGCCGTGTACGACACCGGCGAGGACTACGTGGACGGCGTCTCCATCCCGTACATCGTGATGGAGTACGTGGACGGCTCCACGCTCAGAGAGCTGCTGCACTCCGGGCGCAAGCTGCTGCCCGAGCGCACGCTCGAGATGACCATCGGCATCCTCCAGGCCCTCGAGTACTCGCACCGCAACGGCATCGTGCACCGCGACATCAAGCCGGCGAACGTCATGCTGACGCGCACCGGCCAGGTCAAGGTGATGGACTTCGGCATCGCGCGCGCCATGGGCGACTCGGGCATGACCATGACCCAGACCGCGGCCGTGATCGGCACCGCCCAGTACCTCTCCCCGGAGCAGGCCAAAGGCGAGCAGGTCGACGCCCGGTCCGACCTGTACTCCACCGGCTGCCTGCTCTACGAGCTGCTGACGGTCCGGCCGCCGTTCGTCGGGGACTCCCCGGTGGCGGTCGCCTACCAGCACGTTCGGGAGGAGCCGCAGGCACCGAGCGTCTTCGACCCCGAGATCACGGCCGAGATGGACGCGATCGTCCTGAAGGCGCTGGTCAAGGACCCGGACTACCGCTACCAGTCCGCCGACGAGATGCGGGCCGACATCGAGGCGTGCCTCGACGGCCAGCCGGTCGCGGCGACCGCGGCGATGGGCGCCGTCGGCTACGGCGGCGCGTACGGCGCCCAGCAGGGGCGCGGCGGCGACCAGCAGACGACGGCGCTGCGCCAGGCGGACCCGGGCGGCCAGACGTCGATGCTGCCGCCCATGAACCCGGACGACGGCGGATTCGGCGGGTACGACGACCGCCCCGACCGCCGCCGCCAGAAGAAGTCGAACACCTCCACCATCCTGCTCGTCGTCGCCGGCATCCTCGTACTCGTCGGCGCGATCCTGATCGGCAAGGCGGTTTTCAGTCAGAACGAGGGCGGCGGCAAGGTCGCCGTGCCGCAGCTGGTCGGCAAGCCGTTCAAGGAAGCCCAGCAACTCGGCGAGAACGCCAAGGTCAAGGTCGTCCAGTCCGGCACCGATCGCTGTGACCAGCCCAAGGACAGTATCTGCCGCCAGACCCCGGCCGACGGTCAGATGAACCAGGGCGACACCGTCCAGGTGGTCGTTTCCGAGGGCGCGCCGTTGGTCAAGGTGCCGGACGTCACGAAGGACTCCGAGGAGGACGCGACCAAGGAGCTCAAGGACAAGGGCTTCGATGTCGAGACCGAGTCCGTGGAGTCCGACCAGGAGGCCGGCACGGTCGTCGAGCAGGACCCCGAGGGCGGCACCCGGGTGGAGAAGGGTGAGACCGTCACCCTGAAGATCGCCAAGCAGGCCACCAGGCCGGTGCCGGACGTGGTCGGCAAGCCGTTCGACCAGGCCAACCAGCAGCTGACGCTCCTGGGCTACACGGTGGTGCGGCAGGACGTGGACTCGAACGAGGCCGCGGGCCAGGTCACCGCCCAGAGCCCGACGGCGGGTTCCAAGGAGGCCAAGGGCGTCACGATCACCCTCCAGGTCTCCAAGGGTCCGCAGACACCGCAGAGCCAGGTGCCGGAGGTGCGGAACCGTACTCTGGGTGAGGCCAGGGCCCTGCTGCAGCAGGCCGGCTTCAACAACATCCAGGTGCAGGGCGAGCAGAAGGACAACGCCCGGGTGATCCAGCAGACCCCGCAGCCGGGAACCCAGGGTGACCCCGCTCAGACCCAGGTGGTGCTGTTCACGATCCCCGGTGGTGACGGCAACGACGGCGGCGGCAACAACGGCGGGTTCATCGGCGGACGCGGCGACGACTAGCCTCCCGGCCACCGCGCTCCCGGGACACGGGAAAGAAGCCCCGGCACCTGATGGGTGCCGGGGCCTTCCCATGTCCGACGGCGGTCCTCAGGTTCGTCCGTGCGAGCCCCCGCCACGCCCGTACGAGCCCCCACCCGGTCGCGGGTCCTCCTCGCGGCAGCGGCCCGCGGTACCACCCGCCGGGCCCTGGGCCGGGCACCGTCGCGTACGGTGACGCGGCTCACCCGGGTGAGGTCACGACCTCCCGGTCACCGCTCCGGTCCCGGGACGCAGGGCACCGGTCGCGGTGCCGCGGATTCGCCGCGCCGCGCTCGCAGCGGCCTCGCTCACGACTGCCGCAGCTCCGCCGGCGGTGTACGGTCCCGGTCGACCCTCTCCGTGCGCTCGAGTTCGCCCCACACGATGTAGCGGTAGTCCGAGGTGTAGATCGGCGTGCAGGTGGTCAGCGTGATGTAGCGGCCCGGCTTCGTCCGGCCCGACTCCTTGGGCACGGGCTGGAGCACGTCCACGTTGTACTTGGACGTCTCCTTGAGGTCCTTGAAGACCTTGTAGATGTACCAGGTGTCCAGGGTCTCGAAGACGATCGAGTCGCCCGTCTTGATCTTGTGGATGTTGTGGAACTTGGCGCCGTGGCCGTCCCGGTGGGCGGCGAGGGTGAAGTTGCCCTGCTTGTCGGCCGGAAGGGCCGACTCGATGGGGTCGACGTAGTAGCCCGCCACACCGTTGTTGAGGGTCTTGGGGTCGGTGCCCTTCTTGACCAGGACTTCGCCGTTGCTCATGGCGGGCACGTGCAGGAAGCCGATGCCGTCCTTGGTGTCGAGCGCACCGGGCCCCCCGGCCCAGCGGTCGCGGACACGCTCGCCCTGCTCCGCGGCCTCGCGGTCGGCGATGACGTTCGTCCACCACAGCGAGTAGACGACGAAGAGGGCCAGCACCAGCCCCGCGGTGATCAGCAGCTCGCCGAAGACACTGATGACGCCGGCGATCCGGCTGCGCGCACGTGCCACTGCACCTGTCCCTGTCCCAGTCCCTGTTGTTCCCGCCCGGAGCCACGCCCGTGCGTCAGCCGACGAGCGCGTCCGGCTTGCCCTTGCTCCGCGGGCGTTCGTCGACCATCTTGCCCCACACGATCATGCGGTACGTACTCGTGAACTCGGGCGTGCACGTCGTGAGCGTGATGTACCGGCCGGGCCCGGTGAAACCGGAGCCGGCCGGCACGGGAGCGATCACCCCGACGTTCGAGGGCGAGGTCTGCGGCAGGATGCTGTGCATCTCGTACGTGTAGTACGTGTCCTGCGTCTCGACGACGATCGGGTCGCCCTGTGCGAGCCGGTTGATGTACCGGAAAGGCTCGCCATGGGTGTTGCGGTGCCCGGCGACCGCGAAGTTGCCCTGCTTCTCCTCGGGCATCGCCGTCCTGAGCCCGCCCTCGGCGTAGTGGCCGACCATGCCCCGGTCCAGCACCCGGTGCTTGTCGATGCCCTCGGCGATCGGCACGACGACGTCGAGCTTGGGGATGTGCATGATGGCGAATCCCTGCCCCGGTTCGAACTCGCCCGGAGCCCGGCCCTTCGCCCAGTCGTCCTGGATCCTGCTCGCCGCGGCGTTGGCCTGCTGGCCGGCCAGGATGTTGGTCCACCACAGCTGGTACGTGACGAACAGCAGCATCAGTACGCCGATGGTGATGAACAGCTCGCCGAAGGCCCGGCTGGCGATCACGGCCGGGCTGTCCTTGGCCGCGCGGGCCGCCCGCCGAGCCTCCACGCGGGACAGCGGGGCCCCCGTCTCCGAGGGTCTGGGCGTCGCACGCGGGGCGGTCGGTGCCCGGCGTCTACGGCCCCGTCCCCGCGCCTTGGCCGCCCTGCGGCGCTCGGCGCGGCCTCCGGTGGGCCGCTCGGGCTCCGACGGGCCGCCGGGCACCCGGAGCCCCGCGGTCTCGTCCTCGGGCGGGAAGAACGGCGAGGGCACGGCCGCGGTCGGACGGTCGGCTCCCGTCCCCGGCTGCGCCGCACGACCCGCCCCCGTCATGGAGCCGGTCCGGCCCCGGGACTGCTCCTGGAGCCGGGGTGTCTCCTCGGCCCGGGGATACGCCTGCTGTCCGTACCAGTCCTCCTGGTACGACGCCGCCGGGTACCGGTCGTGGTCGGGCCACTCCTGCGGCGTGGACTGCTGCGGCCCGCGCTGCCCGGGAACGTCCGGAGCGCGGTACCACGGCGGTCCCCCCTCGCCGTTCACGCCAGGGCCTTGCCCACCACCGGCGCGAGCCCCGCCGACCGGCCCACCGCCCCCGTGTCACCGCATTCCACCAGCCAGTTGGCCAGCATCAGATGGCCGTGCTCCGTGAGCACCGACTCGGGGTGGAACTGGACACCCTCGACCCGCTTGCCCCTGTGGCGCAGGCCCATGATGATTCCGTCCTCGGTGCGGGCCGTGACCTCGAGCTCGTCCGGTACGGTCGCCGGCTCCGCCGCCAGCGAGTGGTAGCGCGTCGCCGTGAAGGGCGAGGGCAGCCCGGCGAACACGCCCTTGCCCTCGTGCCGTACGAGCGAGGTCTTGCCGTGGAGCAGTTCGGGCGCCCGGTCGACCACCCCGCCGTAGGCCACGGCCATCGACTGCATGCCGAGGCAGACGCCGAAGACGGGGACGTCGGTGGCGGCGCAGTGACGGACCATCTCGATGCACACCCCGGCCTGTTCGGGGGCACCCGGCCCCGGGGACAGCAGCACCCCGTCGAAGCCGTCCTGCGCATGCGCGGTGGACACCTGGTCGTTGCGCACTACCTCGCACTCGGCGCCCAACTGGTACAGGTACTGGACGAGGTTGAAGACGAAGCTGTCGTAGTTGTCGACGACGAGAATCCGCGCGCTCACTGGCCGTCCACCGTCACGTCGTTGAACGGAAGCAGAGGCTCCGCCCAGGGGAACACGTACTGGAAGAGCGCGTACACGACCGCGAGGACCAGCACGAGCGAGATGAACGCCCGCACCCACGCGTTGCCCGGCAGATGCCGCCAGATCCAGCCGTACATGCCGTCCCTTTCCTTTCGGTACGGGACCAGATTAAAGGGCGCGGGGGGCCCGTGGGTCAGCTGTGGAAAGCTTCCGGTTTGCCGTGGGTCACAGGCCGTGTGGAGTCGAGGTGCGCCCAGACCACCAGTCGGTGGCTGCTGCCCCACTCCGGATCGCAGGTGGTGAGGGTGAGGTAGCGGCCCGGTCCGTCGAATCCGGACTTCACCGGAACGGCGTCGACGACTCCCACGTCCCCGGGCACGGTGCGGTACGGCTTGTTCCGGATGCGGTAGGTGAACCAGGTCGTCCCGTCGTTGAGGACGACCGCGTCGCCGGGACGAAGCCGCGGGAAGTCCCTGAACGGGTCCCCGTATGTCCGGCGGTGCCCGGCCACCGAGAAATTCCCCGTCGCGCCGAGCCGGGCGCTGCCCGCGTAGTGCCCGAGCCCCTTCTTCAGGGTTTCCGCGTCGGTGCCCTCCAGTACCGGCCAGTCCCAGCCGGCGCCGAAGCGCGGCACGTACATCACCGCGAAGGGCCTGCCGCGCTCGTACGGCCTCGCCGCCGGCGGAGCGGGATCCGCGGCGGGCGGCGGGGAGGCGGGGGGTCCGCTCGCCTCCGGTGCCGCGGACGGCGCCGGTGGTTGCCTCGCCCATTCCTCGTGGAGCCGGACGATCTCGTCGCCGGTCGCGCCCTCGGCCTTCACACCGGTCCAGAACAGCAGGTACGCCACGAACAGCACGATCACTGCGCCCGTGGTGATGCATATCTCACTCAACGTCCGGACGATCAGTCGCACCGACACGGGCCGGCCTCCCCGGGACTACTGCACGGGCTTCGCGTAGTGGAGATCCACTGTGCCCGAGTAGCCGGGGAGAGTCACCGCCTCGCGCTCGTCGACTTTCCAGCCCAGCCCGTACGCCTTCACGTAGAGCTGGTAGTTCTGGACCGCCGGGGAGGCGGTCAGCGCCCGCTTGAGCCGGTCCGGGTCGCCCACGGCGGTGACCTTGTACGGCGGTGAGTAGACCCTGCCCTGCAGGATCAGCGTGTTGCCCACGCAGCGAACGGCGCTGGTGGAGATCAGCCGCTGGTCCATGACCTGGATGCCGCGGGCGCCGCCCTGCCAGAGGGCGTTGACCACGGCCTGCAGGTCCTGCTGGTGGATGACCAGGTCGTTGGCCTGCGGTTCCGGGTAGCCGGGTGCCGCCTGGGCGTTCGGGGGAGCATCATTGAGGGTGACGGAGACCGCCCGGCCGCTGAGTTTCTCGGTCCCCGCGGCCGTCTCCAGCGCCCGGAGCTTCTCGTCCTCGGCCGCGGTGGAGCCGTCGTCGCGCCGGGCGAGGGCGTCGACGTCCTCACGGACCGCCGACGTGGACTCGTCGAGTTCGGCGTTCTCGTGGCTGCGCTGCTGGATCAGGTCGGAGAGCTTCAGCAGTGAGTCGTCGGTCCGGAGGTTGGTGCCCTTGGCCGTGTTGAAGCTGGTGACGAAGATCAGTCCGGCCAGCGCGAAAACGGCAGCGGTCAGCAACCGGACCGGCCGCCACGAGGAGCGTCGGACCGGCCCACCGGGGGAGTCGGCAGAATTGCTCAACGTACCCTTACCCTTCAGGCGCTGCGGAAGGACTACGCTAACGGACGCCCGGGGGAGGACCAGGTCCCCCTCATCCCCCGCCGGCGCCAGCCACAGTTTCCCCTGCGCGGTCACGCAGCGCATCGACAGGAGAGTCCCTCGTGCCGAAGTCACGTATCCGCAAGAAGGCCGACTTCACGCCTCCGCCGTCCTCGAAGCAGGCGACCAGCATCAAGCTGACCAACCGCAGCTGGGTCGCTCCGGTGATGCTGGCGCTGTTCCTGATCGGGCTGGCCTGGATCGTCGTCTTCTACGTCACCGACGGCTCGCTGCCCGTGAAGACCCTCGGCAACTGGAACATCGTGGTCGGCTTCGGCTTCATCGCGGGCGGCTTCGCCGTATCCACCCAGTGGAAGTAGCCGCGAGCGACGGCGGAGCCGGCGGACCGGTCGCTGTCAAGCTCTGCCCCTGAGTTATCCACAGCGTCGTCCACAGATGAGGAAAAGGTCTGACGATCTGTGGATAACTCTCCGGATGTTGACGCCGGTGTGACCACCAGGGCCGATCCAGCGACAAGCGCCCACCTTGTGCGCCCCCTGCCCTTCCTGGGAAAACCCAGGTCAGGGACAGGGGGCACAGTTGTTCCCCACAAGGCGCACAAGATCCGCCACACGCTGTGGACAACTTTGGGGAAAGCTCCCGCTCAGGCGAGCAGCGACTGGGTCCTCAGCACGATGGACAGGACCGAGGCGACCAGGACGAGGGCGCAGACGCCGACCTGTACGAGGACCCGCCGCTCACGAGGGGCGTGCACCATGCCGAACGCGATCACCGTGCCGCCGACCAGACCACCGACGTGGGCCTCCCAGGAGATTCCCGGCATGGTGAAGGTGATCAGCAGATTCAGCGCCAGGAGCGCGATCACCGGACGCAGGTCGTAGTCGAGCCGACGCAGCAGCACGGCCGTGGCGCCCAGCAGGCCCCAGATCGCCCCGGAGGCGCCGAGCGCACCCTGGTTCGGCTCCGCCAGCAGATAGACCAGCGCGCTTCCCGCCAGTCCGGAGAGCAGGTACAGCGCGAGATACCGCGCCCGGCCGAGCGCCGCCTCCAGCGGTCCGCCCAGCCACCAGAGCCCCAGCATGTTGAAGGCGATGTGCCAGATCTCCTGGTGCAGGAACATCGAGGTCACCAGTCGGTACCACTCGCCGTCGGCGACTCCCACGACCTCCTGGATCCGCGGGTTGAACGCCAGCCCGATGAGATCGAGCCGGTCCGCGATGGTCTGGTCGGCGAACACCGCGAGGAACACCGCGGCGTTGACACCAAGAAGGATCTTGGTGACGAGCCGGGGGTCACCCGAGGTGAGTTCGGCACCAGCGATCGTGCGGGGACGGCTCGCGGACGGGGCGTGTCCGGTGCCCGAACCCGTACGCACGCACTCCGGGCACTGGAAGCCGACCGACGCGCTGACCATGCAGTCGGGGCAGATCGGCCGCTCGCATCGGGTGCAGCTGATACCGGTCTCCCGGCCCGGGTGCCGGTAGCAGCTGGGCAGTCCGTGCGCGGCCCGGGGCCGGTCCGGGCTTCCTGGCACCTGATCCATGAGGTCCCCTCGTCTTCCGCGCGGGCTCCCGCGCAATGCTTCGCCCCGCTCGTCTTACGGACGAGCGGGGCGTAAAGGTTCCCGTACGGAACCCGGCTTCCGCGGACGATTCCCGCCGCGGCCCCCTGGGGGTCAGCCCTGGCGGGTCTCGATCACGACGGACTCGATCACCACGTCGTTCATCGGTCGGTCGGTGCGCGGGTTGGTCGGAGACCCCGCGATGGCGTCCACGACCTTCCGGCTGGCCTCGTCCGTGACCTCGCCGAAGATGGTGTGCTTGCGGGTCAGCCAGGCGGTGGGGGCCACGGTGATGAAGAACTGCGAGCCGTTGGTGCCCGGGCCGGCATTGGCCATGGCCAGCAGGTACGGCCGGTCGAAGGCCAGGTCGGGGTGGAACTCGTCGGCGAACTCGTAGCCCGGGCCTCCGGTGCCGTTGCCCAGCGGGTCACCGCCCTGGATCATGAAGCCACTGATCACCCGGTGGAAGACCGTGCCGTCGTACAGCCTGTCCGTCGACTTCTTCCCGGTCGCCGGATTGGTCCACTCACGCTCACCGGTGGCGAGCTCGACGAAGTTCTTCACCGTCTTCGGTGTGTGGTTCGGCAGGAGCCGGATGTCGATGTCGCCGTGGTTGGTCTTCAGGGTGGCGTGGAGCTGCTCGGCCACGATCTGCCTTCCGTAAGTCTTCTCTGACGTCCTCAGATCCTCCCACGGGAGAGTCGTGGACGCGGAAAATGACCCGGATGCCCGTCCCGCATGCCGTGCCGTCCCCCAACGGGCATGATTTCGAAAAGGGTGGAAAGGCGGATGGTGCCTTTGCTGGGTCGACAAACGCCCCAGACGCCCGCGAACGCCACCGAGGAGGAGGATCCCGTGACCCGCATGGACAGCGTGCGCGCCGCGACGGACACGGCCAAGGAGAGCGTGCTGCACGCCGCGGAAGCGGTGGCGCCGTACGCCGGCACGGCCAAGGACCAGGCCGCGGTCTACGCCCACCAGGCTCGTGTCGCCCTCGAGCCCAAGGTGAAGAAGGCCGCTCGCCAGGCGCGTCACCAGGCCCGCGTCCAGTACGAGTCCCATGTCGCACCGCACGTTCCGCCACAGGTGGACGACGCGGCTCACCGGGCCGCCGTCATGACCCGGAATGCCGCACGCCAAGCGGCGGACTACACGACCCCGCGCCTCGAGCACGCCGTCGCGGTGGCCCAGCCCGTGGGGCAGGAGGCCGTCACCCGGTCCGCCGCCGCCCTTGCCGCGCTGCGCGGTTCGGTCACGGCCGAGGACATCAAGAAGCTCGCGAGGAAGAACGAGCGGCGTGCGAAGTGCGGTCGCGCCGCGAAGGGCGCGCTGGTGGTCGGCGCCGTCGCCGCGGGACTGTTCGTGGTGTGGAAGTGGTGGGACAAGCAGGCGAATCCGGACTGGCTGGTGGAGCCTCCCGCCGCGACCGAGGTCCCGGACCGTTCACCGTCGTCGGTCGAGGGCGGCGATCAGTCGGTGCTGGACCCGGAGGTTCAGGCCAAGCAGGCGGAGAACGAGGCCGACTCGGACCGTGAGGACCGCCGCTGACGTTCCGGAGCGTCCGTCACCGGCGTTCTCCCGGCAGCACGGTCACCGGCCGGTCCTGCGGACCGCTGGGGGTGGCCCTGCCTGAACGCTGGTGCACGGCTTCGGCGGACCGTCGGGGGTTCGGCTCCGAGGACCGTCGCCCGTCCTGGGCGGAGGACTCGCGCCGGGGGTTGCGGGAGGATGCGCACCGGCCGGCCTCGCAGGGCCGTGGGCCCACACCCTTCGACCTCACCGTTCCCGACGACGTCGTCCTGCCTCCACCGATCGGTCCGGGCGGCAGGGGTTCCGGCCGCCTCGCACCGTCCCGGCCACACACGACATCGCTGACGACGCGTGGTGCAGGACGGTCGGGTCCGGGCGGGCGGAGCGCCTCGCGGCGCCTCATGCCGCTGCCGGAACGCGCGCCTCGTCCTCGAAGTGCGAGGACTCCCGCCGCGCCTCGGCCGCCTCGTCGAGGGTGGGCACCTTCCGGACGGCGGGCGAGGCACCGTGGGCCTCGGCACGGATCCGCTGCTTGATGGTCGGCGGCAGAGCGCGGTCGCGAGGGGTCCTCTGCCGCACCACCTGGTACCAGAAGCCGTGTACGGCCATGGTCCCGTGCGTCCCGGCTGCGGCCGGGGGCACCGGGCGCGCACCGGCGGAACGCTCGTGCGCCCCCGCTCTGCTGCCCGCGCTCCGCGCGCCGGGGACGGTGGGCTTGCGCTCCGCCGGGCCCTCCGGCTGACGGGGGCCGGCCGACTGCTCGGCGGCCTTGGCGGAGGGGGTGAGACCGAGGGAGGTGAGCAGGGTGACGATCAGGGAGACGAAGGCGGTCCACAAAGAGGTGACCTTGACGGCGGCCATGGCTCCTCGCTTTCGGATTGGGCGTTTTACATACGTTCCTCATGATGTGGACGCACCTCGAAAATCGTGGGACCTCGGCGTCGGGTCGGCGGATCTTCCGATGAACACCACCCGTGCGGCCTACCGGCCATGAGCCGCCGTCAGGACGGAACCGAGCACCCCACCCCCTGCCCGCCTGCGGAAACAGCCCGTGCCCGGCGCGCGGGCGATGCCTAACGCGGCGCCACGCATCCCGCAACCCGGAACGGATACCGGCCGCTGCTCCGGACGGGAATCGGAACGGGCACCCGGCGGGGAGGCCGCCGCCCGGCGGGCGGGGCCCTGGGCACGGGGCCGCGCGCCGCGGCGGACCCGTGCAGGGCTGGACGAGCGGCCCGGGGGTGCACGCCCGTCGGGGCCACGGGGGGACGCACCGGCCGCCCCGGCTCCGTCGCCCCGGCCCTCAATCATGGAAAAAGCCCTCTGATCTGCGCTTCCGCAGGTCAGAGGGCATTTCACCGGGTGGAGCCTAGGGGAGTCGAACCCCTGACATCTGCCATGCAAAGACAGCGCTCTACCAACTGAGCTAAGGCCCCGGAACGGAGACCAGAGTACCGGGTAACCCCCGGGATCTTCCAAAAGGATTAGGGCTCCCGGTATTCGACCACTCTCCGTAGGATGCTCGTCGGGTTCGCACCAGCGAAGCCACGCCAGGGGAAGCGATGGGGAGACGCAATATGGATGCAGCACAGCAGGACGCGACCGCCAGAGCGAGAGAGCTCCAGCGCAGCTGGTACGGGGAGCCGCTGGGGGCGCTCTTCCGACGGCTCATCGATGATCTGGGCCTGAACCAGGCCCGTCTTGCCGCGGTGCTCGGACTCTCGGCCCCGATGCTCTCCCAACTGATGAGCGGCCAGCGCGCCAAGATCGGCAACCCGGCGGTCGTCCAGCGTGTCCAGGCCCTGCAGGAGCTGGCCGGTCAGGTCGCCGACGGCAGCGTCAGCGCGGCCGAGGCCACGGACCGCATGGACGAGATCAAGAAGTCCCAGGGGGGTTCCGTGCTCACCGGCACGGGGCAGTCCACGACGAGCTCGGGAGCTCCGACCGTGCGCCGGGTCGTGCGGGAGATCCAGTCGCTGCTCCGTTCGGTGTCGGCGGCGGGCGACATCATCGACGCGGCGGACTCGCTCGCCCACACCCATCCGGAACTGGCAGAGTTCCTCCGGGTGTACGGCGCCGGGCGCACCGCCGAGGCGGTCGCCCACTACGAGTCGCACCAGAGCTGATCGAGGCCGGACGAGGGCGGGCGGGAAGCACGCCGGACGAAGCAGGACGCCGGAACAGGGAACCGGGAGCGGGCGCAGCGCATGGGTGAGGTCTTCGCTGGTCGGTACGAGCTGATCGACCCGATCGGACGCGGTGGGGTCGGCGCCGTGTGGCGCGCCTGGGACCATCGGCGGCGGCGCTACGTCGCCGCCAAGGTCCTGCAGCAGAGCGACGCCCACTCGCTGCTGCGCTTCGTCCGCGAGCAGGCCCTCCGCATCGATCACCCGCACGTCCTCGCCCCGGCCAGCTGGGCCGCGGACGACGACAAGGTGCTGTTCACCATGGACCTGGTGAGCGGCGGGTCGCTGGCGCACGTCATCGGCGACTACGGCCCGCTGCCGGCACGGTTCGTCTGCACCCTGCTCGACCAGCTGCTGTCGGGGCTCGCCGCGGTGCACGCGGAGGGGGTCGTGCACCGCGACATCAAGCCCGCGAACATCCTGCTGGAGGCCACCGGCACCGGGCGGCCGCATCTGCGGTTGTCGGACTTCGGCATCTCGATGCGGAAGGGCGAACCTCGGCTGACCGAGACGAACTACGTCCTGGGGACGCCCGGTTACTTCGCGCCCGAGCAGATGCTGGGCGCGGAGCCGGACTTCCCCGCCGACCTGTTCGCCGTGGGGCTGGTGGCCCTGTATCTGCTCCAGGGCCAGAAGCCCGACTCCCGGGCCCTGGTCGAGCACTTCGCCGCGCACGGCACCCCGGGCGCCCCGCAGGGGATTCCGGAGCCCTTGTGGCAGGTGCTCGCCGGCCTGCTCCAGCCCGATCCACACGCCCGCTTCCGTACGGCGACCGGCGCTCGGAAGGCCCTCACCTCGGCCGTCGAGCTGCTGCCGGAACCCGCCGTCGACGACGAGCCGGTGGAGGTCTTCGACCAACTGGGGCCGCTGCCCTCGGGCTTCGGCCCCGACGGCCCGGCGGGACGCGGACCGGCCGGGACGCGGACCGAAGCCGCGCCGGGCGGAGAACCGACGGGCGGGGAACCGGCGGGCGGGGAACCGACGGGCGGCCGCACCGGCCGCACCGGCCGCACGGACAGCGCTGGGCAGGCGCAGGAAGCCGCACAGGGCGACCACGCGGACTCCTGGTCGCCCCCACCCCGGCCTCAGCCGGATCCAGAGCCGCAGCCCGCGCCCGAGCAGACCGGACAGGCGCTCCGGGGCGGGCTCGGCACCCCGGGCGCCCCGCAGGGGGCTCCCCCGCCGACGCCGTCGGATACCGGCTCCTTCCATCTGCCCCCGCCGCCCCCGCGGCCGGCGCCGTCCCCCGCCGGGGATCTGCCGTCCGCCCCCGCGTCGCACGGCGCCCCCGCACCGGTGTCCACCCATGCCGGCTTCCCGCAGTGGCATCAACCACCGGCACAGGACTTCGCCCAGGCGCCGACCTCTGCGGTTCCGCACGAACAGCCCCTCACCCGCCCGTACACCGGCCACGGGCCCCAGGTCCCGGGTCAGGCGCATCCGGTGCCCTACGCGCCGCCCCATGCCTCCTCGGCCGTGCCTCTGCCCACGGCACGCAAACGACCGGGACCGCCCCCGAGGGTGGCGGTCCCCGTGCTGCTCGTCGCGCTGATCTGTTTCGCGGTCGGGATCTGGGCCCTCGCCCAGGCGTGAGCATCGGCGCGGGCACGAGGCGCACGGTCGCCGCGTGCGGCGGGCGCGGTCGCCGCGTGCGGCGGGCGCGGTCGCCGCGTGCGGCGGGCGGGGTCACCGGACGGCGGGCGGGGTCACCGGGCGGGAGGCGGGCCGTAGTCCGTCCGTGCCGTACCGTCGGCCTGTCCCGTACCCCCCGGACGACCGGATCCGGCGGCGGGCCCGTACCCGTGTCCGTACGGACCGTGCCCCGTGGTCTGCGCCCCACCGGGGCCGACCGGGGGACCGGGGGTGGGGAGCGGGGTGCCCGCCGGCACGCGCGGTGTGCCGAGCCCCTGCCCGGCACCGGCGGACGGCCCGTCCCCCGGTGGTGCGGCGGCCCGCCGCCGCGCCAGCAGCGTCCACGCGCCCAGGCCCAGGACCAGCACCGTCCCCGTGCCCACTCCGGCCACACCGACCAGCCGCATCGTGTCGCTCTTCTCGGCCTTCTCGCCCTCGGAGACGCCGAGGTCGCCGACCGGCTCCGCGTACGGCGGCGCGGCCTTGGCCTCGCCCTCGACGTTGACCCGCAGCGTCACGCCGAACTGCTTCTTGCCGAACTTCTGCTCCAGCTGGGGATTCAGGCTGACGGCGAGGTAGTAGTCGCCCTTGAGCCGCATGCCTTCCACCTTGTCGTCGCTGCCGAACCGGTTCTCGTAGGCGACCTCCGGCAGCGGGTCCAGTACGGCCTGCTTCTGCCGGCCGTCGTACGACCTCGTCCCGGCGTCCTCGACCAGAGCGCGTACGGGGTTGTACAGCCGCATGGTCAGGGCCTCGCTGACGAAGGTGGGGCCCTTGGTGTTCGTGCTTCCCAGGGAGGCGGTACCGAAGATCCGCTGCCCCCAGTCGAGCTCGACCCGGTAGAAGTAGGTGCGCCCCGCCTCCAAGCGGCCGCTCCACTCGCCCTCGGCGATCTCTGCCGCGTCGTTGAACCCCGTTCCGCCGGCGGCCTCCCTCGTCCCGCCCCCGGGCAGTCCCGGTGAGGCGGAAGGCCAATGGGTGGGGGCCTCGGTGGGTCCCTGCTCCTTCAGCCCGGGCTCGGTGACATGCCGGATCTCCAACTCCCAGTCCTCTGGGGCGGAGGCGCCGGCGGACGTGGGGTCCGCGTCTCCGGTCCTCTCCACGACCACGTTGTAGGCGCCGCCCTCCTGGCAGGTCGAAGGGCCGTTCCCGATCGTGCGGTGCGCGGTGGCGGCGAGCGGTCGGGCGAACCTCCCCGGCCCCACCTTGTCGTCGGCGCTGCTGCAGTCGGCACCCTGGCCGTTCTGGAGGCTGACCTCGATGCCGGAGTTGTATGCGAGCCCGGTCCCCGGGCCGGGGACGGCCACGACCGAGACGTACGCGTTCCGCTCGGCGTCCAGATCGACGCGGAAGTTGAGCTTCCCGCCCGGCCCGATCGAGGAGCGGTAGGTCGTACCGGTGTTCAGCTCCTCGGCGTCGGTGCTGCTCTCCGCGCCCTCGATCCGCTGTGCGCCCGCGCCGAAGACGTACGGGTCCGGCCGGTCGGCCGCCCCAGCCGGGGCAGTGGCCACTGCCGTCGCCGCGCACACCGCCGCCGTCACGACCGGCGCCACCCTGCCCCTGCTGCGCTGCCTCATCTCCGCGCTTCCCCTTGTCGTCTCCGCCGTCGCCCCGGGGACGCCGGCTGCCCGTACGGCCCGTAACGGCGCTCACGCATCCTGGCCGCGATCACCGGGCGGGACCGTCTGCCGCCGGGGCGGTCGTGGTGCCGGTCCATCCTGCCCCGCCGTCCGGGCCGCTGTCTTCGCGCGGTCGCGAATCGCCACCCCTGCCGCACGCGACCCGCGGAGGCCCCCGGGCAAGCAGACTTCACTCATGCAAGCAATCTATTTGCTCAAGCGAATTCAGGAGAGCTCGAAGCCACAGCGGCACGGACAGCACGGAGCCCCGGCCGCTCGGCGGCCGGGGCTCCGTCACTCTCAGACTGTATGCGTCTCACACACCCGAACCTGCGGGCACGGAGTCGGTCGCCTCCGTCCACAGATCCTGCTCGGCGCGATCCGCCTGGATCTGGCGGTACACGAGGAGCCCGCCGATGGCGGCCAGTGCGACCAGGAGAAGCTTCTTCACCGCGCGACCTCGTCTTTCCTTGACGTAGGGGACTTCTGGCGCCCGACTATACACACCGATCGATACCGATCGGTGACCTGCGTACGCCCCGGCCGGAGCCCCCCGAGTGGCCAACTCCCCCCACCGACACCAGGGATGGCCCGCCCGGGGGCACCGCCGATCCCGCCGCGGTACGTCACAGGGCGTGAACCGGACGCCCCGCCCCTCTCCCCCGTCCCGCCCTGCGCACCGCCCCCGGGCGTCTCCGGCGCCGTGACCGCCGCCGGGCGGACGACGGCGCCGGAGACGCCCCCCTCCGGCCCGTGCCCGTCCCGGCAGGCCCACCGCCAGGGCGGAAACCGGGGAGCGCCTCCCCGAGGACACGGGCATGTGCCGTCGCGGTCCGCGAAGGGTCCGGCCAGGTCCGGTGACGGTCGGCCCCGGCGAAGCGCAGCGCTCCCGGCTCCGCGCATGGGCGATCACGACCTGCCGACCGATCCGGCCGGTCCACTCGTCGCCGATTCGGCCATGAACGCCGAAGACCCCCGACCGTGATCGACCGGGGGTCTTCGTGCTGGTGGGGCTAACAGGATTTGAACCTGTGGCCTCATCCTTATCAGGGATGCGCTCTAACCAACTGAGCTATAGCCCCGCCGCGCTGCGCGCTGACCCCTGAAGGTTAGCGCACGTGGGGGGCAGTCCCAAAATCGGTTATCCACCCCCCGGGACCTCGGGCTATTCGTCCTCGGCCAGCGTGAGCTCGACTCCGCCCACGAACCCGGCGGAGAGGTTGTAGATGAAGGCGCCCAGCGTCGCCAGCGCCGTCGCCAGCACCACGTCGATGACCGCGATCACCGACGTGAAGAGGAGGACACGGGGGAGCGAGAGGAACGACTGGAGGTCGAA
Organism: Streptomyces sp. NPDC049887; assembly: GCF_040656535.1. Taxonomy (NCBI): domain Bacteria; kingdom Bacillati; phylum Actinomycetota; class Actinomycetes; order Kitasatosporales; family Streptomycetaceae; genus Streptomyces; species Streptomyces sp. NPDC049887. The sequence goes on from NZ_JBFAMM010000009.1 coordinate 220,901, forward strand.
GCCGTTGCTCTCGTTCGAGCCCGTCGCCTCGCTGATCGTCCCACCGACCGTCGAGAAGACGCCCATGGCGTCCATGACCATCCACAGCACCGCCGCGGCGACGATCGTGCAGATGCCCAGGGCGATCGAGAGCAGGAAGCTGACCTTCATCACCGACCACGGGTCGGCCTTGGCCACCCGCAGACGGGCCTTGCGCGTACGGGGCTGTGTGGTCGCCCCGGTGCGCGGCCGGCGGACCGCCGCGCCCGCGCTCGTCTGCTGTCCAGGATGCTGCTGGCCGCCCTGCGTCCCCCCAGGAGGGGAGGGGTACGCCTGGGGCGGGTGGTACGGCTGGGTTCCCTGCTGCACCGCTTGCTCCCCACCATAGGTTTCGTGCGGGGGCTGCGGCCCCCGGGTGTCGGTCACGGTCGTCCCCCTGCCCTCGGCGGGGGCGCCCCCGGCCGGGGAGTTCGAGGCGGAGCCACTGGCGCCGTTCGTTCCGGAGGCGTCGCCGGCATCGGCCGATCCGGCGCCGGTGGCTCCACTCACGCTCTACTCCTCGTCGTGCTCTCCGGCCGAGGGCTCCGCGCCCTGGCCGTTCTCGGCGGCCTCAGCGGCCACGGCAGCCTCGGGGGTCCCGGCCTCGGCGCCCGCTTCGGCGTCCCCGACCCCGTCGACCTCCTCGGCCTCGCGACCTGCCTCCGCGTTGCGCGCGATGCCCACGACGGCATCGCGCTTGCCGAGGTTGATCAGTTGGACGCCCATGGTGTCACGGCCCGTCTCCCTGACTTCATTGACTCGCGTACGAATCACACCACCGGACAACGTGATGGCGAGGATCTCGTCGGTCTCCTCGACCACCAGCGCGCCGACCAGCGAACCGCGGTCCTCCACGATCTTGGCGGCCTTGATGCCGAGGCCACCGCGGCCCTGGACGCGGTACTCGTCGACGGCGGTCCGCTTGGCGTATCCGCCGTCCGTGGCAGTGAACACGAAAGTACCGGGCCGCACCACATTCATCGAGAGCAGTTCGTCGCCCTCGCGGAAACTCATGCCCTTCACACCCGACGTGGCACGGCCCATCGGGCGCAGCGCTTCGTCCGTCGCGGTGAACCGGATCGACTGGGCCTTCCTGCTGATCAGCAGCAGGTCGTCCTCGGCCGACACCAGCTCGGCCCCGATCAGCTCGTCATCGCCGCCGTCCTCCTTCTCGCGGAGGTTGATGGCGATGACACCGCCGGAGCGCGGGGAGTCGTAGTCCTTCAGCGGGGTCTTCTTCACCAGGCCCGCCTTGGTGGCGAGGACCAGGTAGGGCGCGGCCTCGTAGTCGCGGATCGCGAGGATCTCGGCGATCTGCTCGTCCGGCTGGAAGGCCAGCAGGTTGGCGACGTGCTGGCCGCGGGCGTCGCGGCCGGCGTCCGGCAGCTCGTACGCCTTGGCCCGGTAGACCCGTCCCTTGTTGGTGAAGAACAGCAGCCAGTGGTGCGTGGTGGAGACGAAGAAGTGGTCGACGATGTCGTCTTCCTTGAGCTTCGTGCCCCGCACGCCCTTGCCGCCGCGCTTCTGCGAGCGGTAGTCGTCGGTCTTCGTGCGCTTCACATAGCCGCCACGCGTGATCGTGACGACGATGTCCTCCTCGGCGATCAGGTCCTCGATGGACATGTCGCCGTCGAAGGGCACCAGCTTGGAGCGCCGGTCGTCGCCGAACTTCTCGACGAGGGCGGCCAGCTCCTCGCTGACGATGCCGCGCTGCTTCTCGGGGGAAGCGAGGATCTGGTTGTACTCGTTGATCTTCGCCTGGAGCTCGTCGTGCTCCTGCACGATCTTCTGGCGCTCCAGGGCGGCCAGCCGGCGCAGCTGCATCTCGAGGATCGCGTTGGCCTGGATCTCGTCGATCTCCAGCAGGCCCATCAGGCCGCCGCGTGCGACCTCGACCGTCTCGCTGCGCCGGATCAGCGCGATGACCTCGTCGATCGCGTCGAGTGCCTTGAGCAGACCGCGCAGGATGTGGGCGCGCTCCTCGGCCTTGCGCAGCCGGAACTTGGTCCGGCGGACGACGACCTCGATCTGGTGCGTCACCCAGTGGCGGATGAACGCGTCCAGCGACAGCGTGCGCGGCACCCCGTCGACCAGCGCCAGCATGTTGGCGCCGAAGTTCGTCTGCAGGTCGGTGTGCTTGTACAGGTTGTTGAGGACGACCTTGGCGACGGCGTCGCGCTTCAGCACGATGACGAGGCGCTGACCCGTGCGGGACGAGGTCTCGTCACGCACGTCGGCGATGCCGCCGATCTTGCCGTCCTTCACCAGGTCGGCGATCTTCTGCGCGAGGTTGTCCGGGTTGACCTGGTACGGAAGCTCCGTGACCACCAGGCACTGGCGGTTCTGGATCTCCTCGACCTCGACGACCGCGCGCATGGTGATGGAGCCGCGGCCGGTGCGGTACGCCTCCTCGATGCCCTTGCGCCCGACGACCAGCGCACCGGTCGGGAAGTCCGGGCCCTTGATCCGCTCGATCAGCGCGTCGAGGAGCTCCTCGTGGGTGGCCTCCGGGTGCTCCAGGGCCCACTGGGCTCCGGCCGCGACCTCGCGCAGATTGTGCGGCGGAATGTTGGTGGCCATACCGACGGCGATACCGGCGCTGCCGTTGACCAGGAGGTTCGGGAAACGCGACGGCAGGACCGTCGGCTCCTGGTTGCGGCCGTCGTAGTTGTCCTGGAAGTCGACGGTCTCCTCGTCGATGTCCCGGAGCATCTCCATGGACAGCGGCGCCATCTTGCACTCGGTGTAGCGCATGGCGGCCGCCGGGTCGTTGCCCGGGGAACCGAAGTTTCCGTTCGAGTCCACCAGCGGCATCCGCATCGACCACGGCTGCGCGAGACGGACCAGCGCGTCGTAGATCGAGGAGTCGCCGTGCGGGTGGTACGTACCCATGACGTCACCGACGACGCGGGCGCACTTGTAGAAGCCCTTCTCGGGCCGGTAGCCGCCGTCGTACATGGCGTACAGCACACGGCGGTGGACGGGCTTGAGGCCGTCCCGCACGTCGGGCAGCGCACGCGACACGATGACGGACATCGCGTAGTCGAGGTAGGAGCGCTGCATCTCCGTCTCGAGCCCGACGGGCTCGATCCGCAGCTGCTGGCCTTCCTCTTCGGTGCCGGTGGTGACGGGAGCGGGGGTGTCCCCGTTGGGGACGGGGGAGGTCTCGTCGGCCATTGCTGGTCTTCAGTCCTTTCGAGCGGTCAGCTGAGACCGACTCAGATGTCGAGGAAGCGGACGTCCTTGGCGTTGCGCTGGATGAAGGAGCGCCGTGCCTCGACGTCCTCGCCCATCAGCACCGAGAACAGGTCGTCCGCCTGCGCGGCGTCGTCCAGCGTGACCTGGCCGAGGACTCGGTGCTCGACGTCCATCGTGGTGACGCGCAGTTCCTCGGCGTTCATCTCACCGAGACCCTTGAAGCGCTGGATCGAGTCCTCCTTGATCCGCTTGCCCTGCTGCTTGCCGAGCTCGACGAGGGCGTCGCGCTCCCGGTCCGAGTACGCGTACTCGAAGTCGTCGCGGCCCCACTTGATCTTGTAGAGGGGGGGACGGGACAGGAACACGTGGCCCGCCTCGACCAGCGGCCGCATGAAGCGGAAGAGGAAGGTCAGCAGCAGGGTGTTGATGTGCTGGCCGTCGACGTCGGCGTCCGCCATCAGGATGATCTTGTGATAGCGCAGCTTCTCGATGTCGAAGTCTTCGTGGATACCGGTGCCGAAGGCCGAGATCAGGGCCTGGACCTCGGTGTTCTGGAGGATCTTGTCGACCCGCGCCTTCTCGACGTTCAGGATCTTGCCCCGGATCGGCAGGATGGCCTGGTACATCGGGTTGCGGCCGGACTTGGCCGAGCCGCCGGCGGAGTCACCCTCGACGATGAAGATCTCGCACTTGGTGGGGTCGTTCGACTGGCAGTCGGACAGCTTCCCCGGCAGCGAGGCGCTCTCCAGCAGGCCCTTGCGGCGCGTCAGGTCGCGGGCCTTGCGGGCGGCGACACGGGCCGTGGCGGCCTGGATGCCCTTGCGGACGATGTCCGCGGCCTCGTTGGGGTTGCGGTCGAACCAGTCGGTGAGGTGCTCGTTGACCACCTTCTGGACGAAGGTCTTCGCCTCCGTGTTGCCCAGCTTGGTCTTGGTCTGGCCCTCGAACTGGGGCTCGCCCAGCTTGACCGAGATGATCGCGGTCAGGCCTTCGCGGATGTCCTCACCCGTGAGGTTGTCGTCCTTCTCGCGGAGCAGCTTCCGGTCCCTGGCGTAACGGTTGACCAGGCCCGTGAGCGCGGCGCGGAAGCCCTCCTCGTGGGTACCGCCCTCGTGCGTGTGGATCGTGTTCGCGAAGGAGTAGACGCCCTCGCTGTACTGCGAGTTCCACTGCATCGCCACCTCGACGGAGAGCAGCCGCTCCTTGTCCTCGGCCTCGATGTCGATGACCGTGGGGTGGATCAGCTCGCCCTTGCGCGAGTTCAGGTACGTAACGAAGTCGACGATGCCGCCCTCGTAGTGGTACTTGACCGTGCGCGCCTGGGGCTCGGCCGCCGCCTCCGCGTCCGGGTCGTCGGCGCCGACGGTCGCCTTCGCGGACTCGCGCTCGTCCGTCAGCGTGAGGGTGAGGCCCTTGTTGAGGAAGGCCATCTCCTGGAAGCGGCGCGAGAGCGTCTCGAAGGAGTACTCCGTCGTCTCGAAGATGTCCGGGTCGGCCCAGAAGGTGACCGTGGTGCCCGAGTCCTCGACCGCTTCGTGCTTCGCCAGCGGGGCGGTGGGCACGCCCGTCTTGTAGTCCTGCGTCCACCGGTGGCCGTCCCGCTTGATCTCCACCGAGACCCTGGTGGAGAGCGCGTTGACGACGCTCACGCCGACGCCGTGCAGACCGCCGGACACGGCGTAGCCGCCGCCCCCGAACTTGCCGCCAGCGTGCAGGACCGTGAGGACGACCTCGACGGCCGGCTTCTTCTCCACGGGGTGGATGTCGACGGGGATACCACGGCCGTTGTCCACGACCCTGACCCCGCCGTCGGCGAGGATGGTCACGTCGATCGTGTCCGCGTGCCCGGCGAGGGCCTCGTCCACGGAGTTGTCGACGACCTCCTGGACGAGGTGATGAAGACCACGCTCACCGGTCGACCCGATGTACATGCCGGGGCGCTTGCGGACCGCGTCCAGACCCTCGAGGACGGTGATCGCGCTGGCGTCGTACGAGGACGGCCCCAGGCCCTCGCGGGTCTCGTCGGCGGCAGTGGAAGGAATGTTCTCGTTGGGGTTGCCGGAATCGGCCACGAAGCGCCCTTTCTGGCACAGCACAAACCGTTCTCCGGGCAGGCCGGACCGGCTGCGTCGTTCGGCTGTAATCGACGTGTCCCGCACAGTGGCGGGATTCTCCACCAGTCTACCGGTACCTCAGACACGAATGGGGGTTTGCCGGTACCTGAGTCCGCATGTGCCGCCCTCAACGGGCGGCTGCCGACTCCCCATATTCGGGAAGGGCCCCCAGGAGGCTCACACGGGCTTTGAGAGCTTCGGCCTGTCAACCTCCCGCTACGGTGAGGGACACCCCTTGCGCCCCATGAGCACCACCGCTCCCGAGAACGAGCCGACGGGCGGCGCGGGCACGGGGATCGGAGGCGCATCTGGAGCGCCTGCGGGGCATCTGACCTGCGGCGATGATCGCCGTCGGCCGGCTCGGGGTCTCGCGGCAGAGGGGTGGAGGGCGCGGAGGGGCTCGGCGCTCCCCGACGGGCGGGGCCGTCCGGCTCCGGGGGGAACGGGTCACCGCGCCTCCGGGACCGTGTCCGCCGGGCGGCTGTCCACAGGCTGGGGACCGCGCCAGGAACCGCAGGAACCTGCCCGCAACCCGCCCGCGCGGCAGCCTGCGGCGGGAGGGAGGCGAGGCGCGGATGTGATGCGGACCACTACGCGAGGGCGGCGGGGGACGGCCCGTCGGTCGTGGCGGCGGCCCGCTGCTTACGGGACGGCGCGAGGTCCCGCGCCGGCCGGCGGCTCAGCCGTAGGTGTCGCCGGGGCCCGTACTCCCGGGCGCGCGCAGGGGGCCGAAGCGGCGGGCGGGGCCGCCGGGACCCAGAACCTTGATCATCCGGACCGTGCCCTGACCGAGGTCCTCGTTCAGCCGGGCAACGAGCCGGGGCGCGAGCAGCCGCAGTTGGGTCGCCCACGCCGTCGAGTCGCACTGGACCGTGAGGACGCGCTGGTCCGGATCCTCGTCGTACCGCAGCGGAACACAGTGCTTCGCCAGGTCCTCGCCCACGATCTGCGGCCAGCGGCCCATCACACCGCCCACCGCCGCGGGCGTCTCCCAGCCCCGCTCCGTGATCAGCCGGTTGATCGCCGCGCCCAGCGGCAAGGGGTCCCGGCCGTCCGCACGTGCCCCGGACCGCAGTCCGCCGCCCCGCCTGGCCTGACGCTTCTCCTGCGCGGCCGCGCCCCGGGCGCGGGCCTGCTCCTTCGCCGCGCGCAGCGCCACACGCGCGAGGTCGACACCGGAGGGCTCGGGCACCGGGTTCGACGCGGGCCCCTGCATCGGGCCCGTCCTGGACGACGACGGGATCTCGTTCCCGCTCATACGCGTTCCACCGCTCCGTCCGCGACCCTGTACCGCGCCCCCGCCAGCACTCCCGGAACGTCGTCGTCCACCGCCGCCGTCACCAGCACCTGTTCGCCCGGAGCCACCAGCTCCGCCAGCCGCTCCCGCCGCCGGGCGTCGAGTTCGGCGAACACGTCGTCGAGCACCAGCACCGGTTCGTTGCCCTCGGCCCGCAGCAGGTCGTACGAGGCCAGCCGCAGCGCGAGCGCGTAGGACCAGCACTCGCCATGACTGGCATAGCCCTTCGCCGGCATCTCGCCCAGCCTGAGCAGCAGCTCGTCGCGGTGCGGTCCGACGAGAGTGACCCCGCGCTCGATCTCCTGCCCGCGCGCCTCGCCCAGCGCGGCCACGAGGTGCTCGCACAGCTCCTCGCGCGACTGGGCCGGGCCGCCGCCCGCCGACCCGCGGTACTCCAGCGTGACCGGACCACCCCCGGGCGCCAGCTGTTCGTAGGCCTTGTCGGTCAGCGGCTGCAGGGTGGCGATCAGATCCAGCCTTCGTGCCAGCAGCTCCGCTCCGGCCCGGGCCAGGTGCTCGTCCCAGACGTCCAGGGTCGACAGGTCCATGGAGCGGCCGCCGTGCCGGCGCGCCATCGCCGCCGACTTCAGCAGGGTGTTGCGCTGCTTGAGCACCCGCTCGTAGTCCGACCGCACTCCGGCCATCCGAGGAGAGCGGGCCGTGATCAGCTCGTCCAGGAAGCGCCGGCGCTCGCCGGGATCGCCCTTCACCAGGGCCAGGTCCTCCGGCGCGAACAGCACGGTCCTGACGATCCCCAGCACGTCCCTGGGCCTGACCTGCGATGATCTATTGATCCGCGCCCGGTTCGCCTTCCCCGGGTTGAGCTCCAGCTCGATGAGCTGGGACCGCTCCCCCTGGGCGACCGCGGCCCTGATGACCGCCCGTTCCGCCCCCGTCCGCACCAGCGGCGCATCCGAGGCGACACGGTGGCTGCCCAGCGTCGCGAGATAGCCGACGGCTTCCACCAGATTGGTCTTGCCCTGCCCGTTGGCCCCCACGAAAGCGGTGACGCCCGGCTCGAGCGGGACCTCGACCCGGGCGTACGAGCGGAAGTCGGCCAACGACAGATGCGTGACATGCATATGGACGCCGACCTCCCCCGGCCTACCGCTTACTGCTCCGAACAGACCGCTTGCCGCAGCCTGTGGATGACTAGTTGCTCTCGACCGCGTGCCCGCCGAACTGGTTGCGCAGGGCCGCGATCATCTTCATCTGCGGGGAGTCGTCCTGACGGGACGCGAACCGCGCGAACAGGGACGCGGTGATCGCCGGAAGCGGCACCGCGTTGTCGATCGCGGCTTCCACGGTCCACCGGCCCTCGCCGGAGTCCTGCGCGTAACCGCGGATCTTCTCCAGGTGCTCGTCGTCGTCCAGCGCGTTGACCGCGAGGTCGAGCAGCCAGGAACGGATGACCGTGCCCTCCTGCCACGAGCGGAAGACCTCGCGCACATCGGTGACGGAGTCGACCTTCTCCAGCAGCTCCCAGCCCTCGGCGTAGGCCTGCATCATGGCGTACTCGATGCCGTTGTGGACCATCTTCGCGAAGTGGCCGGCGCCGACCTTGCCCGCGTGCACCGCGCCGTGCTCGCCCTCCGGCTTCAGCGCGTCGAAGACCGGCTGGACCTTGGCGACGTTCTCCTCCGAGCCGCCGTACATGAGCGCGTAGCCGTTCTCCAGGCCCCAGACGCCTCCCGACACACCGCAGTCGACGAAGCCGATGCCCTTGATGCCCAGCTCGACGGCGTGCCTCTCGTCATCCGTCCACCGGGAGTTGCCGCCGTCGACGACCACGTCGCCGGGCGACAGCAGTCCGGCCAGCTCGTCGACGGTGGCCTGGGTCGCCGCGCCGGCGGGGACCATCACCCACACCACCCGCGGGCCCTCGAGCCTGTCCACGAGTGCCTCGAGGCTGGGGACGTCGGAGAGGTCCGGGTTGCGGTCGTAACCGATGACGGTGTGGCCTGCGCGGCGGATGCGCTCGCGCATGTTGCCGCCCATCTTGCCGAGGCCGACGAGACCGAGCTCCATCAGAAAGAATCCTTACGGTGTGGCGTTTCGTACCCGCGTCCGAGCCTACGCCGGGACACGGGCACACACCTGTGGGGGCCGGCGCTCATAAGTACAGGCCGGACAAGGGCTGAAGCGGTCCGGCAGCCCGGCCGGACCGGGGCTCAGCCGCTGAGACGCACCGGCATGATCAGGTACTTGTACGCCTCGTCCGCCTCCGCGTCCACGGCGGGCTTGCCACTGAGCAGCGCCGGCTTGGTGGAGGTGGTGAAGGAGAGCTGCGCGACCGGGGAGTCGATGGCGCTGAGCCCGTCCAGCAGGAACGTCGGGTTGAAGGCGATCGAGATGTCGTCGCCCTCCAGCTGGGCGTCCACGCGCTCCACAGCCTGTGCGTCGTCGCTGGAACCCGCCTCCAGGATCAGCACGCCCTGCTCGAAGCTGAGCCGCACCGGGGTGTTGCGCTCGGCGACCAGGGCGACGCGCTTGACGGCTTCGACGAACGGAGCGGTCTCGATCACGGCCACGGAGTTGAACTCGGTGGGGAAGAGTGTCCGGTACTTCGGCAGGTCGCCCTCGAGCAGACGAGTCGTCGTCCGCCGCCCGGCGCCCTCGAAACCGATCAGCCCCTCCCCGGCACCGGAGCCGGACAGTGCCAGTGTGACCGTGTCACCGCTGGTCAGTGCCTTGGCGGTGTCGAGCAGGGTCTTGGCGGGCACCAGGGCGACCGCGGAGGCGTCCGGGGACTCCGGCTTCCACAGGAACTCGCGGACCGCGAAGCGGTAGCGGTCGGTGGAGGCCAGGGTGACGGTGTCCCCCTCGATCTCGATCCGCACACCGGTGAGCACGGGCAGCGTGTCGTCACGGCCGGCGGCGATGGCGACCTGGGCCGCGGCCGAGGCGAAGACCTCGCCGGGGACGGTGCCGGTCGCGGTGGGCATCTGGGGCAGCGCCGGGTACTCCTCCACAGGAAGGGTGTGGAGTGTGAAGCGGGAGGAACCGCAGACCACGGTCGCCCGTACACCGTCCGTGGAGATCTCCACCGGGCGGTTGGGGAGGGCGCGGCAGATGTCGGCGAGAAGGCGGCCGGAGACGAGGACCGTCCCGTCCTCCTCGACCTCGGCCTCTACCGAGACCTTCGCGGAGACCTCGTAGTCGAAGCTGGAGAAGCTGAGCGCGCCGTCCTCCGCCTTCAGAAGAAGGCCCGCGAGAACGGGCGCCGGCGGACGTGCCGGGAGGCTCCGGGCCACCCACGCCACCGCCTCCGCGAGTACATCGCGCTCCACCCGGATCTTCACCGGAACCGCCTCCTGCTGTTGCTCGCTCGCCCTGCCGGTCTTCTTCGGCACACGGGACCCCGACCGGTGGTGGGGTCCGATGCCGGGGACCAGTCTGACGCACGGCACGGACACTCGGTGCGGCTCGGGGTCAAGTCGAGACGAGCGGCAGCCGGGGCTCCGGCAGCGAGTTGTGCACAGGCCCCCCTTCCAAACGAATTCCCCGGTATCTCTGAGTGGGAGTAGTAGTAGGGGCTGTGGAAACCGTGGATAACGCCATCCACGCAGGTCAGACCCTAATTTTTGTCCACCGGGCCTGTGGGTGGGAGCAGTGGACAACCGGGGCGCGCTGTGGACACCGGAAAGTTCTGCACACCCGATGCACAGGTCACAGGGACTTCTCCCCAGCGCCGTCCCCAGCTTTACCCACGTTCCCCACAGGCCAACCCGGCGCCTTGGTGTGACGCCTTTCACTCGCTCCAGTGAGCACGGGCGTTTCGTTGCCGAACAGTGGACAGGCGTGTGGAGAAGCTGTGGGCAACGCCGCCGTGCCTGTGGGCCGGGTGGGGACAACGCGGTTCCAGTCCTGTGGACGGCCTGTGCGTCCACAGCCTGTGGAGCACGGTTGGACACAAATCCACACGCTGCTGACCTGCCATGATCAAGTCCAGAGCGCCACTCCTGTGGACACAATCTGAACAACTCACAGGTCCCCAGGCTGTGGATGGAAGATTCTTCCCACTTCTGTGGAGAACGGCCGCGCCGAGCCACCTAATCGAACAGCGAGAGGGCCTCGCGGTGCCGGCGGCCTGGAGGGGCTGGAGCGGGACGGGGCGGAGAGGGCCGGATACGGCGGGGTGCGCCGGGAGCAGACGTCGGGTCACCGGGCAAAGGACCGTCTGCCCGGTGCCCACCGGGCGGACGGGGATCGGAACCACACGGGTGGCGGCCCGCGTATGCCGCCGGGCCGGCGCAGTACGGGGGCAGCCGCGGGTGCGGAGGGAGGCAGCGTCCCCGCCGACCGGGTCCTTCGGGCGCTGGGGCGGGGGACACGGACGCGGTGCGCGCCCGCGCGGCCGGGCCGCGGAGCGGTCCGAGTGGCCGCGGGCCCCTGGTCCGTCAGCCGTTCTTGATGCGGTTGGTGAGCTCGGTGACCTGGTTGTAGATGGAGCGTCGCTCGGCCATCAGTGCGCGGATCTTCCGGTCCGCGTGCATCACCGTCGTGTGGTCCCGCCCGCCGAACTGCGCACCGATCTTCGGCAGCGACAGATCCGTGAGCTCCCGGCACAGGTACATGGCGATCTGACGCGCGGTCACCAGTACCCGGCTGCGCGAGGAACCGCAGAGGTCCTCCACCGTCAGCCCGAAGTAGTCGGCGGTCGCCGCCATGATCGCGCTTGCGGTGATCTCCGGGGCGGAGTCCTCCCCGCCCGGGATGAGGTCCTTCAGGACGATCTCGGTGAGGCCGAGGTCCACCGGCTGCCGGTTCAGGCTCGCGAACGCCGTGACCCGGATCAGCGCGCCCTCCAGCTCGCGGATGTTCCGCGAGATCCGGGAGGCGATGAACTCCAGCACCTCCGGGGGCGCGTTGAGCTGTTCCTGCACCGCCTTCTTGCGCAGGATCGCGATACGGGTCTCCAGCTCCGGCGGCTGGACGTCGGTGGTGAGACCCCACTCGAAGCGGTTCCGCAGCCGGTCCTCCAGAGTCATCAGCTGCTTGGGCGGCCGGTCGGAGGACAGCACGATCTGCTTGTTCGCGTTGTGGAGCGTGTTGAAGGTGTGGAAGAACTCCTCCTGGGTCGACTCCTTGCTCGCGAGGAACTGGATGTCGTCGACCAGCAGGATGTCCACATCGCGGTAGCGCTTGCGGAAGGTGTCGCCCTTGCCGTCGCGGATCGAGTTGATGAACTCGTTGGTGAACTCCTCCGAGCTCACGTACCGCACCCGGGTGCCGGGATAGAGGCTGCGCGCGTAGTGACCGATGGCGTGCAGGAGGTGGGTCTTGCCGAGCCCCGACTCCCCGTAGATGAAGAGGGGGTTGTACGCCTTCGCCGGTGCCTCGGCCACCGCGACGGCGGCCGCGTGGGCGAACCGGTTGGAGGCGCCGATGACGAAGGTGTCGAAGAGGTACTTGGGGTTCAGCCGGGCGTGCGGCTCACCGGGGCCCGGGGCCGGCGCGGGCTTCGCGCCGAGGGGACCGGGCGCACCACTTCCACCGGGCGCACCCGGAACCGGCGCTCCGGACCCCGTGCCGCCGTGCCGCGGGGCCCCGGGGTCGGGGAGCTCGTGCCGGTCGTGGCGCTGGTGGTCATGGCGCTGGTGGTCGTACTGCCCGCGGTCGGGCATGGGCGAGCGGTAGTCGTGCTGCGGTTGCGGGGGGCGGGCCGTGGCGTAGGGGTCGCGCTCCTGGAAGCCGCCGAGCCGTGGCTGCTGCCAGGACAGGTCCTCCTGGGTGCGCGGCCAGGCGCCGGGCTCCGGGCGCTGCTGCTGGTACTCGGGATAGGCGGGGCGGGCGCTCGGCAGACCGTCGTCGTCCCCGGACCGATGGCCGTAGCCGTCGTAGGCGTCGCCGTGGCGCGGCTCGTCGTGCTGCGGACCCGGGTAGCGGGAATGCTGCTGCACGGGCGGCGGCGACGCGGCGACGGGCTCGGCCGCGGAGTCGTCGACAGTGATCGCGATCCGGATCGGGCGTCCGCATTCGCGGCTGAGGGTGTCGCTGATCAGCGGCGCCAGCCGACCCTCGAGCACGCGCTTGCCCCATTCGTTGGGGACGGCGAGGAGAGCGGTGTCGGCCACCAGCGCCAGCGGCTGGCAGCGCTCGATCCACTGCTTGTCCTTGGGCTCGATGCCCTGCTGGCCTTCTCCGAGAAGCTGTTCCAGCACTCGTGGCCACACTGCGGCAAGATCGGCAGGTACGTCAGCCACAAGGCACGCTCTCTCACAGGTCCCACGAATATGTGGTTCTCGGGACGGGTCGGTCAGGCCCGGCAGGCGGGTAGGAAAGGAATTCGAGTCCAGTCACGGTAGTCAGGGCGACCCGTGCGGTTCAAGTTGTTGTCCACAGCCTGTGTACAGTCGGTGCCGCAGTGACCCTGGTTTGACCGGATGGCGTAGCCGCGCGTACCGTAACCAGGTCGAGTTGTCGATGGCTGCTGCCGCCTGCCTCCGATGGGCAAAGATCACGATCAATGGATCACGATCGGTGATTGTGAAGCGGTGCACTCGGGCGTATTGCGAGCTACTCGTGGGCGCACGGTGACAGCCAGGCGATGCCCCGCCACCACACGAATCATTACTGGAGCCCCCGAGTGAGCAAGCGCACCTTCCAGCCGAACAACCGTCGTCGCGCGAAGACCCACGGCTTCCGGCTGCGGATGCGCACCCGTGCCGGCCGCGCGATTCTCGCGTCCCGCCGCAGCAAGGGTCGCGCCCGCCTGTCCGCCTGATCTGCAGCACAGGTCATGACGTGCTGCCTACCGAAAATCGGCTGAGGCGGCGCGAGGACTTCGCGACCGCGGTACGCCGGGGACGCCGGGCCGGACGCCCGCTTCTCGTCGTCCATCTTCGCAGCGGTTCAACGGACCCGCACGCGCCTGGGGAGAGCGCTTCCCCGACGCGTGCGGGTTTCGTCGTGAGCAAGGCGGTAGGTGGTGCGGTGGTGCGGAACCGGGTGAAGCGGCGGCTTCGCCATCTGATGCGCGAACGACTGTCCGAGCTGCCCCCCGGTAGCCTGGTGGTCGTACGGGCGCTGCCCGGAGCGGGCGACGCCGAGCATGCACAGCTGGCCCGAGACCTGGACGCCGCTCTCCAGCGGTTGCAGGGAGGGGGCGCGCGATGAAGTACCCGCTGCTGGCTCTGATCAAGCTGTACCAGTGGACGATCAGCCCGCTGCTGGGCCCCGTCTGCCGGTACTACCCGTCGTGCTCCCACTACGGGTACACCGCCATCGACCGGCACGGCGCGGTGAAAGGCACGGCACTGACTGCCTGGCGCATCCTGCGGTGCAACCCGTGGTCGCCCGGCGGTGTGGACCACGTCCCTCCCCGTAAACGACCTCGTTGGCACGAGCTGCTGCGCGGTGGCAAGGGCGGGCAACCCCCTGAGACCAGCCCGGCCGCAGAGACCTCGCCCAATGCTCAAGGAGCCTGATTAGTGGACACGATTGCCAGTCTCTTCAGCTTTATCACCACACCCGTCTCCTGGATCATCGTCCAGTTCCACAAGTTGTACGGGGCGATCTTCGGCCCGGACACGGGCTGGGCATGGGGACTGTCCATCGTGTCCCTGGTGGTGGTCATCCGTATCTGCCTGATCCCGCTCTTCGTGAAGCAGATCAAGTCGATGCGGAACATGCAGGCGCTCCAGCCCAAGATGAAGGCGATCCAGGAGCGCTACAAGAACGACCGACAGCGTCAGTCCGAAGAGATGATGAAGCTGTACAAGGACACGGGTACCAACCCGCTGTCCTCGTGCCTGCCCATCCTCGCGCAGTCGCCGTTCTTCTTCGCGCTGTACCACGTGCTGAGCAAGATCGCCTCGGGTGACACCATCGGCGTCCTCAACCAGCAGCTGGTGAACAGCGCACGCGAGGCCCACATCTTCGGTGCGCCCATCGCCGCGAAGTTCACGGACTCCGCGGAGAAGGTCGCGGCACTCAACGCCTCTGTGACGGACGTCCGGGTCGTCACCGCGATCATGATCGTCCTGATGTCCGCGTCCCAGTTCTACACGCAGCGCCAGCTGATGCAGAAGAACGTGGACCTCACGGTCAAGACGCCGTACATGCAGCAGCAGAAGATGCTGATGTACATCTTCCCGGTGATCTTCGCCGTCACGGGTATCAACTTCCCGGTCGGTGTCCTCGTCTACTGGCTGACCACCAACGTGTGGACCATGGGCCAGCAGATGTACGTGATCAACCAGAACCCGACGCCCGGTTCCAAGGCGCAGGACAACTACCTGCAGCGTCTGCTGAAGAGCGTCAGCTCCCATGGCGAGGTTCGTGGCCGTCGCAGGCGTTCGGTCGTGCAGGCCATTGTGGCCAAGGGCGCGGACCGCAATGACAACGAGCGCAAGTTCATCGCCGGCCTGGCCAAGGCGGGCTTCGCAGCTCAGGCGGACGGCACCGTGATCAAGAGCGACACGGTCACGGCGGATGCCGAGGGCGGCGCCGCCGCCCGGCGTCAGCAGCCCAAGCGCCAGAGCAAGGCCCAGCGCCAGTCGGGCGGTACCCATCAGACGGGCGAGACCAAGCCTTCGCTGGAGAAGCAGCAGGACACACCGCCGAAGCCGGCGGGCAAGAGCTCTCCCGGCACCCCTCGCCAAGCCAAGTCCGGACAGCGCAAGGGCTCGCAGCGGCCCAAGCACCCGTCGTCCAAGAAGTAAGAAGGAGTCCATCCGTGACGGAAGGCACCACCTCCGCCGCCGCCGAGGGTGGCGACACCCTGACCCGCCTGGAGCAAGAGGGGGAGATCGCCGCTGACTACCTCGAGGGCCTGCTCGACATCGCCGATCTCGACGGCGACATCGACATGGACGTCGAGGCGGACCGGGCCTCGGTATCGATCATCAGCGACTCGGGCAGCCGTGACCTGCAGAAGCTCGTGGGCCGCGATGGCGAGGTGCTGGAGGCGCTCCAGGAGTTGACCCGGCTCGCCGTCCACCGGGAGACCGGGGACCGCAGCCGTCTGATGCTGGACATCGCGGGCTTCCGTGCCAAGAAGCGCGCCGAACTCGCGGAGCTCGGCGCCAAGGCCGCGGCCGAGGTCAAGAACACGGGTGAACCCGTGAAGATGAAGCCGATGACCCCGTTCGAGCGGAAGGTCGTTCACGACGCGGTCGCGGCCGCCGGTCTGCGCAGCGAGTCCGAGGGCGAGGAGCCGCAGCGCTTCGTCGTCGTCCTCCCTGCCTGACCTACAGCGTTCTGTCGGCCCCGTCTGTTCGCAGGCGGGGCCGAACTTTGTCAGCCTGATAATTCAGCCACTACAGCGCGGTGCGGTACGGAAGGACGGTTCCGGTGACGGAGGCAGCAGAGCTTCCCCAGGCGCCAGAAGAGGCGCGGACGGTATTCGGTGAGTTCTTCCCTGAGGCCGTCAGGTACGCGGAGCTGCTCGCGGATGCGGGAGTCAAGCGCGGCCTGATCGGCCCCCGTGAGGTGCCGCGGCTGTGGGAGCGGCACCTCCTGAACTGCGCGGTGCTGTCCGAGGTCGTCCCCGAGGGGGTGACGGTGTGCGACGTGGGCTCCGGTGCCGGACTGCCCGGCATTCCACTGGCTCTCGTGCGGACTGACCTCAAGATCACCCTGCTGGAGCCGCTGCTGCGTCGTACGAACTTCCTTCAGGAAGTCGTGGAGCTGCTGGGGCTGGACCATGTCACGGTGGTGCGTGGCCGGGCCGAGGAAATGCTCGGCAAGCTGCCCCCCGTGCACGTGGTCACCGCGCGCGCTGTGGCGCCCCTGGACCGCTTGGCCGGTTGGGGCGTACCGCTGCTGCGGCCCTATGGGGAGATGCTTGCTCTCAAGGGCGACACCGCCCAGGAGGAACTCGACGGGGCACGGGCGGCGCTGAGCAAGCTCGGTGTGGTGGAGACCTCCGTGGTTCAGGTCGGACAGGGAATCGTCGATCCCTTGTCCACGGTGGTCCGTGTCGAGGTCGGGGAGAGCCCGGGCGGGGTGCGGTTCGCCGCCAAGAGGGCCAAGGCCGCTCGCGCCGGCCGCGTCCGTCGCCGCCGCTGAGCTGTTCCGCCACCGCAGTCCGATTGCGGCCCGGCGTCCCCGGTACGTACGCATTGCGGAGTGTCGCAACGATGTGACCCTGCGGCGTGTGCATCGTGTTTCACGTGAAACGTCGCTCACTGCTGCAGGGAATCATCAGCCGTGGCCGTGCGGCCGCCGCGCCGCGTGACCGCAAGCCGCTCGCGAGGGTTACTGACTTGTCCACAGAGGTGGAATTCTCCACAGAACCACCGGCCTCGCTGGTTCGGGACCCCGAAACCATGGCAGGCTCTGTTCATCGCGAGCCTGAAGTCGAGGAGAGTGAATCCTTGCGGTCCGACGCCAACATCGCGGGACCGATGACCGATCCGGTCCCTGGTCCCCGTACCGAGTCGGCGGGGGAGGATGTTTCACGTGAAACACCGCCGCCGATGGACGACACCCCCATTGGTCGTGCTGCCCAACTGGCGGTGGAGGCTCTGGGTCGTGCCGGTGAGGGTCTCCCCCGACCTGAGCAGACGCGCATCATGGTCGTCGCCAACCAGAAGGGCGGGGTGGGCAAGACGACGACGACGGTCAACCTTGCCGCCTCGCTGGCGCTGCACGGTGCGCGTGTCCTTGTGATCGACCTCGACCCGCAGGGAAACGCATCCACAGCCCTGGGTATCGACCACCACGCCGAAGTGCCCTCGATCTATGACGTCCTTGTCGAGAGCAAGCCGCTCTCCGACGTGGTCCAGCCCGTCCCGGATGTCGAAGGGCTCTTCTGCGCCCCGGCCACCATCGATCTCGCCGGTGCGGAGATCGAGCTGGTGTCCCTGGTGGCACGGGAGAGCAGACTGCAGCGAGCTATCCAGGCCTATGAACAGCCGCTGGACTACATCCTGATCGACTGCCCACCGTCGCTCGGCCTGCTGACCGTCAATGCGCTCGTGGCAGGTGCCGAGGTGCTGATCCCGATCCAGTGCGAGTACTACGCGCTGGAGGGGCTGGGGCAGCTTCTGAGGAATGTCGATCTGGTGCGTGGACATCTCAACCCAGCGCTCCATGTCTCCACGATTCTGCTCACCATGTACGACGGTCGCACCAGACTCGCCTCCCAGGTCGCGGAGGAGGTGCGCAGCCACTTCGGCGATGAGGTGCTGCGAACGAGCATTCCGCGATCCGTCCGCATCTCCGAGGCGCCCAGCTATGGGCAGACCGTTCTCACCTACGACCCGGGCTCCAGCGGCTCGCTGTCGTATCTTGAGGCTGCCCGTGAGATCGCGCTGCGCGGTGTGGGGATCCACTATGAGGCCCATCCCGCCCATGTGCTCAGCCAGAACAGCCAGCAGAGTTTGTCGGAGGGGATCCAGTGAGCGAGCGACGTAGAGGTCTGGGGCGTGGGCTCGGTGCGCTGATCCCGGCAGCTCCACAGGAGAGGCCGGACTCTTCGGAGGCGGCAGCAGGCTCCCCGGTCCTGACGACGGACCGGGGTGTGGCCGCGGCAAAGGTCACCACACTCCCTGCCGGCCCTCTCGCCCCGGAGCAGCGTGTGGCCGAGCCGGAGGCGGAGGTCCTTTCCGAGCCGAATTCGGCCGGTGCGCACTTCGCCGAGGTGCCGCTGGACGCCATCACCCCGAACCCCCGGCAGCCGCGCGAGGTGTTCGACGAGGACGCGCTCGCCGAGCTGGTGACCTCCATCAAGGAAGTGGGGCTTCTTCAGCCGGTCGTCGTACGGCAACTGGGAGCCGAGCGGTACGAGCTCATCATGGGAGAGCGCCGCTGGCGAGCCTGCCGAGAGGCGGGCCTCGAGCGCATCCCTGCGATCGTGCGTGCAACCGACGACGAGAAGCTCCTGCTGGACGCGCTTCTGGAGAATCTCCACCGGGCACAGCTGAACCCGCTGGAAGAGGCTGCCGCCTACGACCAGTTGCTGAAGGACTTCAACTGCACCCACGACCAGCTGGCCGACCGGATCGGACGCTCGCGTCCTCAGGTTTCCAACACTCTGCGACTGCTCCGTCTCTCCCCTCCCGTGCAGCGCCGGGTGGCGGCCGGCGTGCTGTCCGCCGGTCATGCCAGGGCACTGCTCTCGGTGGAGGACTCGGAGGAGCAGGACAAGCTGGCCCACCGCATCGTGGCCGAGGGCCTCTCGGTGCGAGCCGTGGAAGAGATCGTGACCCTGATGGGGTCCCGCCCCAAGAGCACACCGAAGTCCAAGGGCCCTCGCGCCGGTGCACGCCTGTCTCCCGCGCTCAACGATCTCGCATCCCGTCTCTCTGACCGCTTCGAGACCCGGGTGAAGGTCGACCTCGGCCAGAAGAAGGGCAAGATCGTCGTGGAATTCGCCTCGATGGAGGATCTCGACCGCATCCTCGGCACTCTCGCCCCGGGTGAGGGGCGGGTCATGGAGAAGGGACTCTCCGAGGAGGCCGCGGACCAGGAGGCCTGAGCCTCGCCTCAGCCATCAGGGCGGATCGTGTCCGGTACTCGGCGGACACGGTCCGCCCTTTGCCGTCTCACAGTAGGCGTGTCCCCGCTGGGTGGATACGATGCGTTCTGGTATGGCGCATCCACCTTGACCCATCTCAGAGGAAGGCGAGCCATGCGATCGGTGAGCCGCGGCCACCTACTGACAGCCGGACTGGGCATTGGCGCGGTCGGCGGATTCATCGGCAGCCTGCTCCTGGAGCGGAGTGCGCTGTCCTCTGCTCTTGGCGCGGCAGTCGAAGGAAGTGAGGAACAGCCTTCATGGGCCGTCGGCTCGTCCCGCTCACGCTGGACAACCTTTCAGACCTCCCGAAGCGCTGCCGAGCCTGTGTCTTCTGGGAGCTTGATCCAGTCAGTGGAGAAGCAGCAGTAAAGGCCGGCAGACCCGAGCTCGAGAAGGAGGCCTGGATCTCGGCCGTCCTGCTCGAGTGGGGATCGTGCGGCCGTGTCGTCTACGTCGACGATGTGCCCGTCGGCTTCGTGCTCTACGCCCCGCCCGCCTATGTTCCGCGCTCGACCGCTTTCCCCACCAGTCCGGTGTCCCCCGATGCCGTGCAGCTGATGACCGCATGGATCACTCCCGGTTACCAGGGGCAGGGACTGGGGCGAGTGATGGTGCAGACAGTGGCCAAGGATTTGCTTCGTCGGGGCTTCAAGGCGATCGAGGCATTCGGGGACGCCCGCTGGACCGAGCCCGCCTGTGTGCTGCCGGCCGATCATCTCTTGGCGGTGGGCTTCAAGACGGTTCGCCCGCACCCCACCCACCCTCGGCTGAGGCTTGAGCTGCGTACGACGCTCTCCTGGAAGGAGGATGTGGAGCTGGCCCTCGACCGGCTGCTGGGCGCGGTCCAGAAGGAGCCGGCTCTGCGACCGCTGTAGGTGTCCTGGCAGAGCGACGGACGCAGAGACGCCGAATGGGCCAACCCGCCGGGGGTTGGCCCATTCGTGTTTCACGTGAAACGAAGGCGTCAGGCCTTTGTGACCTCATCGCCGATGAAGGCGTCCAGCTCACGGACGAGCATGGCCTTCGGCTTGGCGCCGACGATGGTCTGGGCCACCTCACCGTTCTGGTACACGTTCAGCGTCGGGATGGACATGACGCCGTACTTGGCGGCCGTGGCCGGGTTCTCGTCGATGTTGAGCTTGACGACCTCGAGCTTCTCGCCGTGCTCGGCAGCGATGGCCTCCAGCGAAGGGGCGATCTGGCGGCACGGCCCGCACCACTCGGCCCAGAAGTCGACGAGCACAGGCTTGTCGCTCTTGAGGACTTCCTCTTCGAAGGTCGCATCGGTCACGGTCTTGAGGGCCACGGTGGACTCCTTAGCTTGCAGGGTGGGGTGGGATCGCGAGGGTGTCAGACGGCCGCTGCGGCGGACTTCTCCTCGTCCGCGAGGGCAGCGAGGAAGCGTTCGGCGTCCAGGGCGGCGGAGCAGCCGGTACCCGCGGCGGTGATGGCCTGCCGGTAGGTGTGGTCGACCACGTCGCCGGCGCCGAAGACGCCGGTGAGGTTCGTTCGCGTCGACGGAGCATCCACCTGCAGGTAGCCCTCCTCGTCCAGCTCCAACTGCCCCTTGAAGAGCTCGGTGCGAGGGTCGTGGCCGACGGCGATGAACAGTCCTGTGACCGACAGCTCGCTCGTCTCGCACGTCTTGGTGTTGCGCAGAGTCAGACCCGTGAGCTTCTGATCGCCGTGGATCTCTGCCACTTCGCTGTCCCAGGCGAACTTGATCTTCGGGTCGCCGAAGGCGCGCTCCTGCATGGCCTTGGAGGCACGGAGGCTGTCACGACGGTGGACGACGGTGACGGACCTGGCGAAGCGGGAGAGGAAGGTGGCTTCCTCCATCGCGGTGTCGCCGCCACCGACGACCGCGATGTCCTGGTCCTTGAAGAAGAAGCCATCACAGGTGGCACACCAGGAAACGCCGCGCCCCGAGAGGGCGTCCTCGTTCGGCAGGCCGAGCTTCCGGTGCTGGGAACCGGTGGTGATGATGACGGCCTTGGCGCGGTGCACCGTACCGGCGGTGTCCGTCACGGTCTTGATCTCGCCCGCCAGGTCGACGGCGACAACATCGTCCGGGACCAGCTCAGCACCAAAGCGCTCCGCCTGTGCCCGCATATTGTCCATGAGATCCGGGCCCATGATCCCGTCGCGGAAGCCGGGGAAGTTCTCCACCTCGGTGGTGTTCATCAGCGCGCCGCCGGCGGTCACGGCGCCCTCGAACACCAACGGGTTCAGCGACGCACGCGCGGTGTACAGCGCGGCCGTGTAGCCGGCCGGCCCGGAGCCGATGATGATCACGTTACGGACGTCGCTCACGGGTTTCTTCCTCGTCTCTGCAGACTGCCTACTGCCTACTGGGGCCGGTCAACGACTCTCACCCCACCCAACGGATCCTAAGGGGCATGCATTCCCGCCAGGGACGAGCGGCACGGAGGCTGTTTCAAGGGCGGGCGTAGGCACGGGTCAGAAGCAGCTCGCCCCTGTCTGCAGGGGCGGTTTCCACACATGCCGCCGCCACTACATAGGCCTGTACCCGGGAGGAGTCCTCGGCGTGCGGCAGCACCAGGAGAAAGGCCGGTGTGCCCTCGAAAGTACCCCGATCGACCGCGATCGCCGCATCAGTGCGACCTGTGCCCTTCTGGACACAGGGAGGCACCGAAACGGCCGGAGAGCGCAAGGGGGTGGCTTCCGCGCCGACGGAGGTGTCCTTCTCCACTCGGGGGCCGGTCGCCGTCCAGCTCCCGGAGTCCTTGCGAGCCCCCTCGGAGGAGAGGAGCGAGTGCACTCGTGTCGGCAGAGTCGTTGCCGTGAAGTCATGACCGCCCGATGCGGGACTCGCGACGGCGTCAGCCTTTCTCTCGGAGGTGTCGTTGCTCGGGCCTCCGAGAGTCTGCAGAAGCACCACACTCAGACCGACTGCGGCAGCGCTGAACGCGGCAGTGACCACGGTGACACGCCGCCGCCGACGAGCAGAGGGGGCACGGCCCGGCCCGGCGGCCGCACGAGGGTGTCCGGCGGGGCGATCGGACGCCGAGCTGTCGGGGTGCTGCTGTGCCGTGGTCGCTGTTTCACGTGAAACATCGGTCGGCTCATCAGCCGGGGCAGTGGCGTTCAGCAGAGCCTCGGCCGCCAATGCCGCGTCGATACGACCGGCGATGTCGGCCGGCATGCGCTGCGGGCCGGGCAGGCTGCCGAGCAAGCCGCGGATCTCCTCGAGCGAGGCACGTACGTCTGTACACAGATCGCAGCCTTCGAGATGCTTCCTCACGACCGCTTGGCGAGTCGGCGGGAGAAGCCCTTCGGCGAGATCGGCGATCTCGGACACGTCCGGGTGCTGAGCCGTGCCGGTCGTGGAGGTCACGTGCGTCCACCTCCGCCCTTCACAGCAGCAGGACCATTCGGCCCTGCGTCCCTTTCTCCGGTCGCCGGTGGGACGGATGCCCCAGGCGTCCGGTTCCTTCCCCCGTCGGGGACGCCGCTATCCCTCGTGTCTCCGCGTAGATGCGTGAGCAGAGGAACCAGGCGGGCCCGGCCGCGGGCGCATCTGCTCTTCACGGTGCCCGTCGGGACGTCCAGCACCCGGGCCGCCTCCGCAACCGGGTATCCCTGCATATCGACCAGCACCAGCGCAGCACGCTGGTCGACGGGCAGCGTGGCGAGCGCGGCCAGGAGCTCGCGATGGAGATCCTGGCGCTCTGCGGGTGCCTCGGCGGACTCATGGGGCTCGAGGAGCTGCTCCAGCCGCTCGGTGTCGTCCACCGGCGAGGTCTTGCGGGACGCCGTCTTGCGGGCCCGGTCAAGACAGGCATTGACGGTGATGCGGTGGAGCCAGGTCGTCACGGCGGACTGCCCCCGAAAGGTGTGGGCAGCCCTGAAGGCCGAGACAAAGGCGTCCTGTACGGCGTCCGCGGCTTCCTCCCGGTCCCCCAGCGTGCGCAGGGCCACCGCCCAGAGCCGATCGCGGTGGCGCCGTACGAGCTCACCGAAGGCATCCGGATCCCCGGCGACGTGGCGGGCCAGCAAATCCTGGTCACTGACGTTGCCGAGCGTGTGGTCCTCCATCGCCGCCTCCCCTCCCCAGCCACCGCGAACACGACCGGCGACGGTGCGCCGGCCCGTGCAGGCATCAGCCCAGGACGTTGATCTCCGAGATTCCGCCCCTGTAACGGTCCGATGAGCCTGCCGCGGGAAGCTCGGTCAGGTGGATCAGCACGTACCGGGTGCGCGTCGGACGTTCCAGCGTCTTCTTCACCTGCTCGCCGACCTTCTCGGACTGGCTGAGCCGATGTGAGAAATCGCCGAGGGACGTGGGACTCGATGCGTTCTCGTCGGCAGCGAGCACCTCTATCGTCTGCCCGCTGGTGGACATGGCGATGTCGAACCCCGTGACGGTTTGTACGGATCCAAGATCAACGACTATTCCGCTGCCGTCCTTGCGCTGCGGCAGGTTTCCGAAGTTCGGATAACCCAGGTACTCGGGCGTGATCCACGCGGTCTCCGGCTTGCCGTCCACGGCCAGGGGTACCTGGTCCTCTTGGATCCCCGTACCGCCGGGCATGAACTCCGTCGCACCGGTGATCTTCAGCGGCTTCCCCGGAGAGGCGGGCCGCTTGTCGTCCTTGTCGTCGCCGCCCGCTGTCTGGGTCGCGCCCTTGGGGTCGCCCCCCGAGGGGCTCCGGTTGTCCAGCAGCTTGTCGGCGATCTGCCAGCTTCCCAGTCCCAGTGCGGCGATGAGCAGGGCGGACACCGTCCACTTCAGAAGCTTGCCGGTGCGGCTCTCCAGCGGCGCCGGCGGGACCACCACCGGCTGCGACATGCCGCCGCCGGGGTGGGCCGACGTACGGCCGTATGTGCCCTGTTGGTACGTGGTGCGCTGGTAATCCGGCGGGGCGGTGAAGGCCGGCTCCGGCGGGCGGATCCGGGGCATTGCCGCCACTGCCTTGGCAAGCTCGTCGGGAGTCGTGCAGGGCGGCTCCTGGCGGGACGCGGTGGCCCCGTCATTGACCAGGGCGCGCATCGCCAGCTCGGACAGCCCGCGGTGGACGCCGGCACGCACCTGATCGGGAGCGATCAGCCCAACGCCCTTGGGAAGCCCGGAGAGGCCGTACGCGTCGCTCTCGTAGGGCCAGCGCTGAGTCAACGCGGCGTACAGCAGAGCCCCGATCGCCTCGGTGTCCGTCCGCTGCGGCCGGTCGGCGCTGATGCCGCGCAGAGCAGCGTTCACGGCGAGGCCGCGGATCCTGTACTGGCCCGTGGAACTGCGGAGTACGGCACCGGGAGTGAGCCTCAGATGAGCGAGACCCTCCCGATGGGCCGCTGCCATGGCCTGGGAGAGCTGGCTCACCAACTGGTAGGTGTCATGGGCCTCCATCGGCCCTGCGGCGAGCAGCGCGGTGAGCTCGGTCGCGTCGGGCAGCCACTCATGCACGACGTAGACGAGGTCGTTCTCCTCGACGGCGTCCAGCACCTGCACGAAACGGGGGTCGCCCAGCAGAGCCGCCGACCGGGCCGCGGCCAGCACGGACCGAGCCCGAGGGTGGTCGGCAGGCAGAATGTGCACGCCGACGGCGCGGCGCAGTTTCTCGTCGACAGCACGCCAACTGCTGAATCCGTCCAGACGGGTGACGCACTCTTCGAGGCGGTATCGTCTGGCGAGTTTGTGACCGCTGTGCAGTTCGGGCGCGCTGATGGCCGACTGCTCCCGGGTCTTCCGTTCGCCGCCCGCGTCCTGAACGCCCTGATCCGTCGCCTCGTCGGCGTGCGCCTCCCCGTCGGTCGCGGCCTTGTCCGCCTCGGCGGCCAGCGGGTCGTCACCGCTGTTGTCGGCCACGTCGACGGCAGCCGTGCTACGTTCCGCCACCGTCGTTCCCTGCCTCCCCATCCGTTGCGCCAAATCCAACAGCCATGCCAATTGTGCCCACAGTCCGCCGCTATGCACGACACACGGTGGCGGACGATGGTTGTGCGGGGACGGCCGGTCCCTACCGACCGAGTCGGCCGCGCACCATGCCGACCAGGGTGTTGAGCTCCTGGATTCTCATCCTTCTGGCCGCGACGAAGAAGACTCCGAGCAGGATCGCACCACCCGCGACGAGTGCGACGAGCGATCCGAGCGCGCCCTCGCCAAGGGCCTTCAGCACGAAGTAGCCCACGATGCCACCCACGGCGGCCGCCGGCACGGATGCCAGGCACAGCCGGGCGTAAGTACGCACCACGTGGGTGCCGTCGAGGTCGCCGCCCAGCCTGTTCCGCAGCCGCCGCCAGGCGACTCCGACGCCGACCGCGTACGCGAGGCCGTAGGAGCCGGCCATGCCGACCACGGCCCACTCGGCCGGAAGGAGGAAGTAGCAGGCCGCCGAGGCGGCCGCATTCACCGCGGCCACGATCACGGTGTTGTAGAAGGGCGTGCGGGTGTCCTCGTAGGCGTAGAAGCCGCGGAGGACCACGTACTGGACCGAATAGGGGATCAGACCGAGGCCGAACGCCATCAGGATGAAGCCCATCGAGCGGGCCGCCTCGGTGCCCGCCGACGCGTACAGCAGGGTGCACATCGGGACGCCCAGTGCCAGGAAGGAGAACGCGACCGGCACGATCGCGACCGCCGAGTTCCGCAGCCCCTGGGAGATGTCGTCGCGGACCGCGCCGGGGTCGTCGTCGTGAGCGGCTCGGGAGATCCTCGGCAGCAGGGCCGCCATCACCGACACGGTGATGATCGCCTGAGGCATGCCCCAGATCAGCTGGGCGTTCGAGTAGGCGAGGAAACCCGCCCCGTCCTTGCCGGACGCCGCACCGGCGGCGGTGGAGAGCTGGGTGACCACGAGCACACCGGCCTGGTTGGCGAGGACGAACAGCACCGTCCACTTGGCGAGCTTGATGGTCTTCCCCAGGCCCTGGCCCTTCCAGTCGAAGCGAGGGCGGAAGCGGAAACCCGTCTCTCGGAGGTAGGGAATCATCGCGAGCGCCTGGACGACGAGACCGAGCAGGGTACCGATGGCCAGCAGCCGCACGCCTTCCGGCGGGATCGTCCGGACGCTCATCTGCGACTCGGCGAAGCTGCCATAGACCCAGATGAACAGGCCGAAGGTGAAGATGATGACGATGTTGTTGAGGACCGGCGTCCACATCATCGCGCCGAACCTGCCGCGGGCGTTGAGGATCTGCCCCATGACCACGTGCACACCCATGAAGAAGATCGTGGGCAGACAGAAGCGGGCGAACGTGACGGCGACGCTGTTGGCCGGGGGGTCGCCGGCGATCGTCGGCGACAGGGCCTTGATCAGCAGTGGGGCCGCGAACACGGCGATGAGGACGATCGCGCCGAGGGCGACCATGACGAGCGTCAGCAGCCGGTTGGCGTATGCCTCCCCGCCGTCCTCGTCGTTCTTCATGGCCCGGACGAGCTGCGGGACGAACACCGAGTTCAGTCCCCCACCCACCGTGAGGATGTAGATCATCGTCGGCAGGGTCAGGGCGATCGTGTAGGCGTCGCCGAGCAGCGCGGCGCCGAGTGCCGCGGTGATCACCAGGCTGCGGACGAAGCCGGTGAGGCGGGACACCATGGTGCCGGCGGCCATGACGGCGCTGGACTTCAGCAGGCTGGAGGCCCGGCCCCCGCTCCCCTTCCTGGCGGCGGGCGCCGGCGCGGGGGCGGGCTGCGGCTCCCGCGCCGGTTCGGCGGGAGCCGTGGTGCGCCCCGTGGTCTGCTGGTCCCGGTAGAGGTGGGCGAACGCGTCGGGCTCCGGCTTCTCCTCACCGGCCCTGGTCACCAGGTCGTCCACGCCGGTGAACTGCACGGTCCTCGCATCGTCACCGTAGGGCAGATGACGCGATGGGCCGTCCGGCTCGGGCGGCGGCGTCTGGGCCCAGATCCGGGGGTCGGGAGCGTGCTGCTGAGCCGGGGGCTGCTGGTACAGCGGCTGGGGCTGCTGAGCGCTGCCCGGCGGCGGTGGGGGGTGCGCGGCGCGGTCGTAGAGCGCCTCCGACACGGGATCCTGGGCCGAGAGATCACGCGACCGGTACGGATCGTGGTCGTACGCGTCCTGGATGTACGGGTCGTCGGACGCCTCGCCGGCCTGTGGCGGCACCTGGGCCGCCGCCGAAGGCTGCTCAGCCTGCTGAGGGCCGTGTGAGGGGTACGGAGCGCCCGAGGAGGGCGCGGTGCCGTCCGCGCCCTGCCCGCGGTCACCGTCGTACGGCGCGTTCATGGTTACCCCACCTCATCGTCCGGCCCGCCGGCCACGACATCGCTCAACGGTCCACCTTCTCACCCGCACCCGACGGGTCGGCGCTTTCCGGTCCGGTGTCCGGTGTCGGGTCACTCGGCTGCTCCGGGGTGTCGGCCGCTCCGCTGTCGTGGGCCTCATCAGCCGCTTCGCCCGCGGTGGCAGCTTCCCGGGCCGCCGCCCGCTTGCGCTGGGTGTACATCCTGACGCCTGCGAGGACGAGAAGGAGCACACCTCCGGCGATGACAAGCATCACGGTCGGAGTGATCTCGGAAGCCTTGACCGTGAAGGTCATCGGTCCGCCGTACAGCTTGCCGTCCTCTGTGTACAGCTGGGCCGTGACCTGAACCGGACCGTTGGCGTTTGCGGCCGCAGTGAACTTCACCGACTGGCTGTGCCCGCCGTTGATCTTGATGGGCTGCTCGGCGATCACATTGCCGCCGTCGAGCCTGAGCCGGGTCGGGTTCGAGGACTTCAGCCGGAGGACGAGGTTGTCGACCCCCTGGACCAGCTTGTTCTGCACCGTCACGGGAATCGTCGCGCTGCGGCCCGACAGGGTCAGAGCCGACTTCTGGATCAGCCGCACCTCGGTGGTGAGGTCCTCCAGGTAGCTCTGCACACCGGTGCGGTACTGGGTGGCCACTCCCGCCCTACCGCGCCAGGACGTGGACATCTCGCGGTTGATCGCGTTGCCGAACGGGGTCACCACCCGGTCCGGGGACGTGAGGATGACCTTGAAGTAGTCCAGGGTCTCCTGCGTGCTCTTGATGTCCTGGAAGGTCTGGACGGGCAGCTCGCGGGCCCTGAGGTTCTTCGGGTACTGGGATGCGGCCGGTACGCGGGTCGTGGCGTTCGGGTCGGGCTTGGCCTCGGCGGCCGCGATCAGGTCCAGGGGCTGGGTCCAGCGCTGGCCGGCCAGCCCCTGCAGTGCCCGGGCCATGGCCTGTGCCTGGCCTGTCGTCGGCATCCGCTGAGGAGCGACCACGATGCTGCGCTGGGCGTCCGGCGCCTGGTGCGTCAGAGACAGTGACTGGGCCAGGAACTGCTGGACCGCGAGAGTGGAGGCACCGGCCTTGCTCAGGTCCCCGTAGAAGGCCTTGGAGAGCCGTGCGTCCGCGACCACGGCCGTCGTGCCGCCCCCGATGGGCCGTGCGGCGGAAGGCGTGTACGAGACCGATCCGGTCTCCTTGAGGCTGTCGCTGCGAGCGATGATGTTGTGGGCGCCCGCAGACGTGGCGACGTCGACGATCGACGGATCGACGGCGCCTTCCACAGGCCAGGCGAAGTCCGTCGACGGCTTCACATGGAGGACGGTCTCCACCGTCGTCTCCGCCACCGCCGTCGCAGGCTGCAGATGGCTGAGCGAGCCGGAGACGTCCTTGCCGCGGTGTGCGAGGGACGCCAGATCGGGATCGGCGAACGGAAGCGCGACGACCGGGCGATCCTGGACCGCCTGCTCCAGGGAGCTGAGCCACTGCCTGGCCACGGCCTGGTTCCGGCCCGGCACGGTGTCGCCCGTCTCCGTCCTGACCTCGTAGTTCCGGGTCATCGCATCGACGGTGGCGAGCAGATCCGGATCGATGACCCAGGTGATGGGGAGCTGACTGCCGAGGGAGACGAGTTGCTCCAGCCTGCCCCCGGGCGCGAGCTCGGCGGCGAGCGCGTCGTTCTCGAAGACCGGGGTCTGCTGCTCGTCCGATCCGGTCTCCGCCGAGAGGTGGGTGTTGGAGATCAGGGGCCAGAGGAAGGTGAGCTGGGTCCGCTTGTCCACGGCCTCCGGCTGCCAGGGGAGGAAGGTGCGCTCGATGCCGAGGACCTGGTCGTACCCCCCGGCGGCCCGCCCGGAGAGTGAGACACCCAGCTGGTAGACCCCTGCATCGTCCAGCTTCAGCTTGCTGACCGGGACGGTCAGGGTGAAGTCCTCGCTGATCCCGGTGGCGAGCCGGTCGATCTTGACGCGGTACGGACCGCCGAGTGCCTTGGCGTCGGCCCCCGGGGTGTAGCCGGTGGTCTTCGCGGCCTCGTCGATGTCAGGGCGGCCCGACATACGCGGTCCGACGCGCAGGTCGACCTCTGCGTCGGTGATGGTCTTCTTGCCCTTGTTGGTGACGGTGCCCGAGATGGTGAGAGTGTCGTCCTTCACAGGGACGCTGGGAGAGAGGCTGTTCAGCGCGACCTCGACGGTGTCGGCCTCGCTCGCCCTGTCCGCGGCGTGCGTGACCGGTGCCGCCGGCAGATACAGCAGACCGGCGAGCAACGGAGCTCCCGCGAGGAGGGCGGCTGCGCGCCGCAACCACCGGCGGGCAGGAGAGGTAGCCATCCCCTGGAATTCTGCCGCCTCGGCCACGCGCTCGTCCGTCCCTCGTCGTCTCTTGCCGTTGGTGGGTGTCGCTAGGTGCGTCCCCGCATGGTAACGAGGTGCGCTGTGGCGAAGTGCTCGGGACTGCTCCACATGATCGGAAGGGCGGTGCCGGTGGGCGGGAAACAGGGACGCCGCAGGGCCGCAGGTGCACGTACCCTTTTCTGTTGTGCCGAACGCCAACGAAGACAACCTCACCGAACTGAGCCAGGTGCAGCGCCGCGCCGTGAGCCAGCTGCTGCGCGTGTCCCCGGTCGCCGATGATCTCGCCCGTCGATTCCAGGATGCCGGATTCCGTCTGGCGCTGGTCGGTGGCTCCGTACGGGACGCCTTGCTCGGTCGGCTCGGCAATGATCTCGACTTCACCACGGATGCCCGTCCTGACGACGTTCTGAAGATCGTCCGTCCCTGGGCGGACTCCGTGTGGGAAGTGGGCATCGCCTTCGGTACGGTCGGCTGCCAGAAGGACGGCCACGTCGGTGACGGTGTTCAGCGCTTTCAGATCGAGATCACGACCTACCGCTCCGAGGCTTACGACCGGACCTCACGGAAGCCGGAGGTCTCCTACGGCGACTCCATCGAGGAAGACCTGGTCCGTCGGGACTTCACCGTGAACGCCATGGCCGTCGGCCTTCCGGAGAAGGAGTTCATCGACCCTCACGGAGGGTTGCAGGACCTTGCCTCGCAGGTGCTGCGTACCCCGGGGACCCCGGAGGACTCGTTCTCCGACGATCCGCTGCGGATGCTGCGTGCGGCACGGTTCGCCGCTCAGCTCGACTTCGAGGTTGCGCCTGAGGTCACCGCCGCGATGCAGGAGATGTCCGACCGTATCGACATCGTTTCGGCCGAGCGGGTCCGTGATGAGTTCAACAAGCTGATCCTCGCCCCGAACCCCCGCAAGGGGCTCGCGCTGCTCGTGGACACGGGCCTCGCCGAACACTTCATGCCGGAACTGCCGGCGCTGCGGCTGGAGAGTGACGAGCACCATCGGCACAAGGACGTGTACGAGCACTCACTGATCGTGCTGGAGCAGGCCATCGCCCTTGAGGACGACGGGCCGGACCTCGTGCTGCGTCTCGCCGCTCTCCTCCACGACATCGGCAAGCCGAGGACCCGGCGCTTCGAGCCGGACGGGCGAGTCTCCTTCCACCACCACGAGGTGGTGGGTGCCAAGATGACCAAGAAGCGACTCACGGCGCTGAAGTACTCCAACGACATGGTCAAGGACATCGCTCGCCTCGTGGAGCTGCATCTGCGCTTCCACGGGTACGGCACCGGCGAGTGGACCGACTCGGCCGTCCGGCGTTATGTGCGCGACGCCGGCCCGCTGCTCGAGCGTCTGCACAAGCTGACCCGTTCCGACTGCACCACGCGCAACAAGAGGAAGGCGAGCGCCCTTTCGCGCACCTACGACGGGCTGGAGGGGCGCATCGCCCAACTCCAGGAGCAGGAGGAGCTGGACGCGATCCGGCCGGACCTGGACGGCAATCAGATCATGGAGATCCTGGGGGTCGGCCCCGGACCCGTCATCGGGAAGGCCTATGCATTCCTGCTCGAGCTACGGCTCGAGAACGGGCCGATGGGGCACGACGACGCGGTGGCGGCGCTCAAGGAGTGGTGGGCGAGCGAGAGCTGATCGCTGGCGAAGGCATGTTTCACGTGAAACATGCCTCTGCGTCGAGGGTCAACGGGCGATGTTTCACGTGAAACATCGCCCGTCACCTTTCCAGGGTTCCAGGGTTCCAGGGTTCCAAAGGCTTCAGGGATTCGAGGGTTCAGGGGCTCCAGGGCCTCAAGGGCTTGCTCCGGTTCGGCGCCAGCGCAGTAGGGTCGCGGCGCTCAGGCCGTAGAGCGCGGCGAGCAGGGCGACCAGCGGGACGGATCGTCCGTCCGGAGGCAGCATCAGCGCCGTCACTCCGGCGGCGCCGACGAAGGCGACGTTGAAGAGCATGTCGTAGAGGGAGAAGACACGGCCTCGGTACTCATCGTCGACGGAGGTCTGCACGACCGTGTCAGTCGTGATCTTGGACCCTTGTGTGACCAGCCCCAGGGCGAATGCGGCGATGAGGATCGGCGCGGGAGCGAAGGTCAGTCCCAGGGCCGGTTCCAGAACGGAGGCCGTGCCTGCGAGGGTCGCCATCCATCCGTAGTGGCCGAGCCGGTCGACCCCCCAGGGCGTGATGACGGCGGCGGCGAAGAATCCGGCGCCGGAGAGTGCCACGGCCAGGCCGAGGAGCTTCAGGCCCTGTGACTCCGTGGAGGACCAGGTGTACCGGCAGAGCATGAGGACCATCACGGTCAGTGCGCCGTAGCAGAAGCGGAGCATGGTCATCGCGGCAAGGGCCTGGGCGGCGGTTCGTCGCGCAGCCAGATGGCGTAGTCCGCTGACGAGCCCTCGGGCGGTCGAGGTCAGGGCCGCACCGAGCCGAGGCTGTAGCAACTGCGGATCGGGGCCCAGGAGTTCGCGCTCCATACGGAGGGAAGCGAGAGCCGCGCAGAGATAGAGCGTCGCGCCGAGAAGCACGACGATTGCGTCCGAGCCGGAGCCGGCGATGCGTACGGCGAACGCGAGGCCGCCGCCGGCCGTGGCTGCGAGAGTGCCCGCCGTCGGGGAGAGCGAGTTGGCCATGACGAGTCGCTCCTCGTCGACGACCCGGGGAAGTGCCGCGGAGAGCCCCGCCAGGACGAAGCGGTTGACTGCCGTGACGCAGAGCGCGGAAACGAAGAAGAGCCCTTCCGGGACGGGGGCGAGCATCAGCACGGCTGTGCAGCACGCGAGGATCGCCCGCAGGAGATTGCCGTGGAGGAAGACCTGCCGGCGCGGCCATCGGTCCAGGAGGACGCCCGCGAACGGACCGATGAGGGAGTAGGGCAGGAGGAGCACCGCCATGGCCGCGGCGATCGCTCCGGGGGATGTCTCCCTCTCCGGCGAGAAGACCACGTACGTGGCGAGCGCGACCTGGTACACGCCGTCGGCCGACTGCGACAGCAGCCGTACGGCGAGCAGACGGCGGAAGTTCGTCAGGCGCAGGAGTACGCGCAGATCACGTACGACAGGCATGTGGGCAAGCGTCACACACGAGGAGAGTCCCCGGGCAGATGCCACGGGGACTCTCGACGGGGCGGGAGGACGGCGGAGTACGCGGTCCGGTGCCGGACTAGCGCTCGACCTCGCCCTTGATGAACTTCTCGACGTTCTCGCGTGCCACGTCGTCGAAGTACTGGACCGGCGGGGACTTCATGAAGTACGAGGACGCGGAGAGGATCGGGCCGCCGATGCCGCGGTCCTTGGCGATCTTCGCGGCGCGCAGCGCGTCGATGATTACTCCGGCGGAGTTCGGGGAGTCCCAGACCTCGAGCTTGTACTCCAGGTTCAGCGGGACGTCACCGAAGGCGCGGCCCTCCAGGCGGACGTAGGCCCACTTGCGGTCGTCCAGCCATGCGACATAGTCGGACGGGCCGATGTGGACGTTCTTCTCGCCGAGCTCCCGGTCGGGGATCTGCGAGGTGACGGCCTGGGTCTTGGAGATCTTCTTGGACTCCAGCCGCTCGCGCTCGAGCATGTTCTTGAAGTCCATGTTCCCGCCGACGTTCAGCTGCATCGTGCGGTCCAGGACGACGCCCCGGTCCTCGAAGAGCTTCGCCATCACACGGTGCGTGATCGTGGCGCCGACCTGCGACTTGATGTCGTCACCGACGATCGGCACACCGGCGGCGGTGAACTTGTCCGCCCACTCCTTGGTGCCCGCGATGAACACCGGGAGGGCGTTGACGAAGGCGACCTTGGCGTCGATGGCGCACTGGGCGTAGAACTTGGCGGCGTCCTCGGAGCCCACCGGCAGGTAGCAGACGAGAACGTCGACCTGCTTGTCCTTGAGGACCTGGACGACGTCGACCGGAGCCTCGGCGGACTCCTCGATGGTCTCGCGGTAGTACTTGCCGAGACCGTCGAGGGTGTGACCGCGCTGGACGGTCACGCCGGTGGACGGCACGTCGCAGATCTTGATGGTGTTGTTCTCGCTGGCACCGATGGCGTCCGCGAGGTCGAGGCCGACCTTCTTCGCGTCGACGTCGAAGGCGGCGACGAACTCGACGTCGCGGACGTGGTAGTCGCCGAACTGGACGTGCATCAGACCCGGCACCTTGCTGCCCGGGTCGGCGTCCTTGTAGTACTCGACGCCCTGCACCAGCGAGGCGGCGCAGTTGCCCACGCCGACGATGGCTACGCGAACCGAACCCATTCCGGCTGCTCCCTGTGTGTTCTCGTGCGAGACCCTGCTCAGGCGCGGGGTCTCAGTTGGTGGTGTCTTCGGACGGATCCGGCGGGGTGGGGTGCCGCGCCGCGGCACCCTCGGGGGACGCTTCGTCCCCGTGCCGGGGCAGGCCGCCCGACTCTCCAGATGTGTTGTCCTGCCGAGCGGCTTCCCCGGTGGCCGTGGACCGTCGCTGGTCCCGCCCCGCCCGCTCGCTCTCGATGAGTTCGTTCAGCCAGCGCACCTCGCGCTCGACGGACTCCATGCCGTGCCGTTGAAGCTCCAGCGTGTAGTCGTCCAGGCGCTCTCGTGTGCGGGCGAGGGAGGCGCGCATCTTCTCCAGACGCTCCTCCAGCCGACTGCGCCGGCCTTCCAGCACCCGCATCCGCACCTCGCGCTCCGTCTGGCCGAAGAACGCGAAGCGGGCCGCGAAATGCTCGTCCTCCCAGGTGTCGGGGCCGGTGTGGGACAGGAGCTCTTCGAAGTGCTCCTTGCCCTCGGCCGTCAGCCTGTAGACGATCTTGGCCCGGCGCCCCGCGAGCGAGGCGGCGAGGGCGTCCTCGGGAGCGCTGCCCGGCTCCTCGATCAACCAGCCGTTGGCGACCAGCGTCTTGAGGCAGGGGTAGAGGGTCCCGTAACTGAAGGCCCGGAAGATCCCCAGTGAGGTGTTGAGCCGCTTGCGCAGCTCGTACCCGTGCATGGGGGCCTCACGGAGCAGGCCGAGAACGGCGAACTCGAGGATGCCGGAACGTCGGCTCATCGATCGCCTCCTCTGCCTTGCCGGATGGTTATGCCGTGCTGATGTATCGAATCGATACATCCAGACGATAGAGCGACGCTTCTGCTGCGACAAGAGGGGCCCTTGTGACCGGCATCACATCATCAATTCGCAGCAAGTGAGTTGCCTGATTTGGAGTGAATTATCAGCCCCAGGGGTTTTTGTTCGTGCGTAGTCTGTGCGCCATGCAGACCACCGGGAACCGTGTGACGCCAGGAGGCGTCCTCGTCCTGGATGCATTGCGGATGAGCCCTCCGCCGGGCTGGTCCGTATTGATGTCGGGGGGGACCGATCTCAACTGCCGCTTCCAGGCGTTCGCGCCTGCTCGAGGAGTAGTCGTTCGATGAGCGAGCACCGTCGCAAACCGCCGCAGCCCGAGGGCGGCGGACGTGCCGCGGCCCGGCGCGCCGCCCAGCAGTCTCCGACCGGCCGCCGCGCGGCCCGGGGCGCAGGCACCAGCTCTCCCTCCGCGCCGCACGGAGAAGAGCAACCGTACGAGGGCCGGGCCGCGGCCCGGCGCGCCGCCCAGCACGGTGGGGGCGGTCGCAGAAGGGCCTCGGAGGCCGGCGGCGCCGGGATCGGCGGTCACGGTGGTGGCCGCCGCGGTGGCGGCGGTCCGGGAGGACCGGGGCGCGGCCGGGGCGGTGGCCCCGGGAAGAAGCGGCTGATCGACTATCCGCGCCACGACAAGTACGGCTGGCGCCGCTGGGTGCCGTCGTGGAAGCTCGTGGCCGGCCTCTGCCTCGCGTTCCTCGGCAGCCTGATGACCGCCGGGACCATCGCGTACGCGGTGGTGGGGATTCCCGAGCAGGGCAAGGCCGCCAAGGCGCAGAACAACGTCTACTACTGGGCCGACGGGTCGCAGATGGCCGCGACCGGCGGTGAGGTCAACCGTCAGATCATCTCGATCGACAACATCCCCTCCCACATGCAGAACGCGGTGATCTCGGCCGAGAACAAGACGTTCGAGACCGACAAGGGCATCGACCCGATGGGTATCGCCCGTGCCGTGGTCAACATGGCGAAGGGCGGTCAGACCCAGGGCGGCTCGACGATCACCCAGCAGTTCGTGAAGAACGCCATGCTCGGCGACCAGTCCCAGACCTTGAGCCGCAAGGTCAAGGAACTCTTCATCTCCATGAAGGTCGGCACCGAGCTCGACAAGTCCAAGATCATGGAGGGGTACCTCAACACGTCGTACTACGGCCGCGGCGCCTACGGGATCCAGGCCGCCGCCCGCACCTACTACGGCAAGAACGCCAAGGACCTCACCGCGAGCGAGTGCGCCTTCCTCGCGTCGCTGCTCAAGGGTGCGACGTACTACGACCCCGCCGGGGCGACGGAGATCGACCCCAAGGCCACGCCGAAGGCCAACACCGAGCGGGCCACCAAGCGCTGGACGTGGATCCTCGGCGAGATGCGCAAGGACGGGCACCTCACGGACGCGGAGCACGCGGAGGCCGTCAAGGTCTTCCCGAAGCCCCAGAAGCCGAAGAAGAACGCGCAGCTCGGCGGTCAGACCGGTTATCTGGTCGACCTCGCCAAGGCCTACTTCATCAACAACAACGACCAGAACATCACCGCCGAAGAACTCGCCAAGGGCGGCTACGAGATCCACACGACCTTCGACAAGAAGAAGGTCGACAAGCTGACCAAGGCCGTCGAGGACGTCCGCAAGAAGAACATCGACGCGAAGAAGCGCCCGGAGACGGACACCCACGTCCAGTTCGGCGGCGCCTCCGTGGACCCCAAGACTGGCGCGATCGTCGCCATCTACGGCGGTGAGGACGCGACCAGGCACTTCACCAACAACGCGGACAAGACCGGGGCCCAGGTCGGCTCGACCTTCAAGCCGTTCGTGCTCGCCGCGGCCATGCGGGACGGCGTGCGCGACCCCGGTTCCGGACCCGTCCAGGGACCGGACGAGCGCACGATCGTCGACCCGGACAAGAGCCGGTACAACGGCGTCAACAAGCTCAAGATCAAGCAGTACGACGGCAGCGTCTGGCAGAACGAGAAGGGCGAGGAGTGGCTGCAGCGCAACGACGGTGACGAGTCCTACGAGGACATCAGCCTCCGCGAAGCGATGATCCACTCCGCCAACTCGCCCTTCGTCCAGCTGGGCATGGACGTCGGCATCGACAAGGTGCGCGAGGCGGCGGTGGACGCCGGGCTGCGCGAGGACTCGCTGGTCGAGTCCGACGTCCCCTCCTTCTCGATCGGCATCTCCGACCCCAGCGCGATCCGCATGGCCGGCGCCTATGCCACCTTCGCGGCCAACGGTGAGCAGCGCGAGCCGTACTCGGTGAAGCACGTGGAGCACCGCGGCAAGGTGATCTTCAAGCACGAGGACAAGTCGGAGCGGAAGTTCTCCTCGGCCGTCGCCAGCAACGTCACCGACGTGCTGCGGGACGTCGTCGAGGACCCCGACGGCACGGGCCGCAACGCCCGTCTCCCGGGTCGTGACGTCGCCGGCAAGACCGGTACCACCGACGGCAACAAGTCGGCGTGGTTCGTCGGTTACACACCGCAGCTGGCGACCGCCATCGACATGTACCGGATGGACGACGACGCGGAGAACAAGAACCGCAAGTTCCTGGAGATGTTCGGAACGGGTGGTCAGCAGAAGATCCACGGTTCGTCGTTCCCGTCCGAGATCTGGCACGACTACATGGAGGACGCGCTCAAGGGCACCGAGGTCGAGCGCTTCTCCGAGCCCGAGCCCCTCGACGCCGACGCCGTCTACGGCGGCGGGCTGAGCAGCCCCGAGCCGACCCCTTCCGAGACCCCGTCGGAGACCCCTTCCGAGACGCCGTCGGAGACCCCCTCCGAGACCCCGTCCGAGTCCCCGAAGCCCTCGGAGTCCTGTGACCGGTTCGACTGGACCTGTGACCCGACGGCCGGCCAGGACGGTGACCCGACCAACGGCGGGACCGACACCGGCACCACCGACGGCGGAGCCACGGACGGTGGTGTGAC
Organism: Streptomyces sp. NPDC049887; assembly: GCF_040656535.1. NCBI lineage: Bacteria > Bacillati > Actinomycetota > Actinomycetes > Kitasatosporales > Streptomycetaceae > Streptomyces > Streptomyces sp. NPDC049887. The sequence continues at coordinate 258,585 of NZ_JBFAMM010000009.1, forward strand.
CACCAGCCCGTCACCGCCCACGGGCGGCAACGGCAACGGCACCCAAGGAAACGGCAGCGACGGCGGCTGGCTGGGAGGACCGGAGGGCTGACGACGCGCCCGGCACACGCCGAGAGGGCCGTGGCACCCGGAGGGCGACTCCGGGGTGCCACGGCCCTCGCCGTTGTCCACAGACCGTTGTCCACAGGCGTACGCGGTGGCCGCCTCGTACGGCAGGATGTGCTCCATGGCCAGCCCGGAGAAGACGATGCCGCAGCACGACGAGGCGCGGGTCAGCCCCACGCGGAGGGACGAGATCGCGGCCGCCGGCAGTGAGCTGATCGGGGGCCCTCTCGGGCGGTGGGCGCGGGTCGGCGGCAGCCGGCTCACGCCCGTCAGGGTCGTCGCCCTGGTCGCGATCGGGATGTTCGCGCTCGGCATGGTGCAGAAGATCCCCTGCTACGACTGGGCGTGGTTCCGGGGCACCAGCTCGCAGTACACGCACGCCTGCTACTCCGACATCCCGCATCTGTTCCTCGGACGCGGCTTCTCCGACGGCCTGGTGCCTTACTTCGACCGGCTGGACGGCGACATGGAGTACCTCGAGTACCCCGTGCTGACCGGCCTGTTCATGCAGGTCGCCGCCTGGCTCACCCCGTCCGGCGGCTCCGTCCAGCACCGCGAGCAGATCTACTGGATGGTCAACGCGGGCATGCTGATGATCTGCGCCGCGATCATCGCCGTGTGCGTCGCGCGGACCCATCGCCGCAGGCCGTGGGACGGACTGCTGGTGGCCCTGGCACCCGCATTCGCCCTCACCGCCACCATCAACTGGGACCTGCTGGCGGTCGCCCTCACCGCGGCGGCGATGCTCATGTGGTCGCGCGGCCGGGCTCTGGCCTTCGGCATCCTCATCGGGCTCGCCACCGCAGCCAAGCTGTACCCGGTGCTCCTCCTGGGCCCCCTGCTGGTGCTGTGCTGGCGGGCCGGCAGGTACCGGGAGTACGGGACGGCGCTCCTCGGCGCGGCGGGGGCATGGCTGGTGGTGAATCTGCCGGTGATGCTGGCGGCGCCCGAGGGGTGGAAGAAGTTCTACACGTTCAGTCAGGAACGGCAGGTCGACTTCGGGTCCTTCTGGCTGATCATCACGCAGCGAACGGGTGAGTCGATCGAGGTCGACACGGTCAACACCTATGCCACGACGCTCATGCTGCTGGCGTGCGCCGGTATCGCCGGGCTGGCCCTCACGGCTCCGCGCAGACCCCGGTTCGCACAGCTCGCCTTCCTGGTCGTGGCGGCGTTCGTCCTGACCAACAAGGTCTACTCACCGCAGTACGTGCTGTGGCTGATCCCCCTCGCCGCGCTGGCCAGGCCACGCTGGCGGGACTTTCTGATCTGGCAGGCCTGCGAGGTCATGTACTTCCTGGGCATCTGGATGTACCTCGCGTACACGACGAGCGGGGACAAGCACCAGGGCCTGCCACCGGAGGGCTACCAGCTGGCGATCGCCGTGCACCTGCTGGGAACGCTCTACCTGTGCGCCGTGGTCGTGCGGGACGTCCTCATGCCCGAGCGTGACGTGGTGCGACAGGACGGTTCGGACGACCCGTCCGGTGGTGTCCTGGACAGGGCGACGGACGCCTTCGTGCTCGGCCGGGCAGCCCACCCGCCGCGGCATGCGGCACACGCGGTGGAGGGCCTGCGGGTGGAATGGGGCAGGACCGGCCCGGTGGCCCGCTGAGCGGGCCCAGGCGCCCGCTCGCGGATCCTTTCGGGGCAGGGTCCCCGAGGTTGCCGGGACGCGACACGCCCTAGCTGTTCTGTCCGGGGAGGTTGTGGACGGGTGATCCAGATCTCGGCTGAGGGATCTTGAACGGGTGAGGGCCTTCCGGGTTCGGTGTGGATTGCGAC